>NZ_JALNPN010000001.1:513784-539463 GCF_024520835.1 Pantoea sp. Fr+CA_20 | reverse complement strand
CGGAATTGGTAGACGCGCTAGCTTCAGGTGTTAGTGTCTTAACGGACGTGAGGGTTCAAGTCCCTCTCTTCGCACCAACGTTGTCCTCTCCACTGCTGTTTCCACCTTGTTTCTCCCCCCCTGCATCATCGTTTTAAAATCCCAACTACAGACCAGTAAATTTTACGCCTATCGCCGCGAGTCCACCAGCCAGCGCCAGACAGGAAGGCAGCAAGACATAGTGCCGCATGCGCTGATTAAACAGCATGAACAATGTCAGCAGCAATGCGAGCAGCATCACGCCCCGCCACTGCTCAAAGCTGGGCTGCCAGAATGTTATTGCCGGTATTGCTGCACATGCCAGCATGCTTCCCCATGCACTATCCAGTTTTAAACCGCCCATCGCCTTCCCCCCTTGCCCGTCAGTGAACCGTTCTGCCAGTGGTTGATATGATAACCATTCCCATTAGCATATGATAATCATTCTCAACTTTCAGCTTGTTTTTTTACAGGCAGGCAGGAAGATGACAGTTAAACAAGAAAATGCTAAATTGCGACCGACTACATTCTTTATAACATCAATATAACGTCTGTCGACCGGCCGAAATCATGCGCCGGTTTTTGCTTTGTTATTTCAGGGCTGTCACGAGTATGAATAATGAAAATAGAATCTTATGATGAATTGAAACACAGCAAATACCGCCTGTCGCTGATGCTCTTTTTGTTTTTAAACGCATCCGTTTCGCTATTTTGTCTGCTCCCTTTGGCGGAAAACAGTGAATCACAGGCCACGTTACCGGTGATGATAGTGGCGTTCTTTAGCATGACGATGCTGAGCACCTGTTTAATAAAAACTAAACTAAAATTACCCCTGCTAAATCCCGTTGCGCTCATCTTAGGGGGGTTGTGGGCATGGCATATTCAGGATCGCTATCATTCTGTTTTATTTAATGATGGATTTTTTTTGATTGTCAGTTTGCTGTGCGTTTTCTTTATCAGCGCCATTGCACTCAGTGATTATTTGGTGGCGTTCTGCCTGCACATTACGCCGTCAATGCTAACCGTGCTGTTGCTGGACCACGGACAGCATTTGCCATTGATTTTATTGACTATTGCCCTGCCGTTGATTGGCTTTTCACTGCAGCATCTGATGCGCCGCCGCTCTGAAGATTTTACGCTGCGCTTAATGTATCAACTGTATGAAGAAAAAGAGTCGTTTAGCGATCTCAGTATGCTCGATCCTTTAACCGGCTTATATAACCGGCGCGGGCTAAAGAATCGCCTTGATAACATTCTGGATAATCATGCCGGCAGTCATTATGTCTTGCTGCTGGATATCGACCATTTTAAGGCTTACAACGATAATTATGGTCATGCCATGGGTGACCAGGCGCTGGCTCGGGTTTCCGTTGCCATTCGTGATGCCGTACGCTCACGCGATGTGGTAACACGCTACGGCGGTGAGGAGTTTTTAGTATTAATGACCAATGTTAACGCCTCCATCGCCATGAAGCTGGCTGAACGCATCCGCCAATATGTGGTGAACCTGGAAATACCGCATTTGTTTAATGAACGTGTTTCTACCCACGTCACCATTAGTGCCGGTATTGCGCCCATTTACGATAATGAATTTGACCAGGCGGTAGCGAATGCGGACCGTGCATTATACGTGGCGAAAAATCAGGGACGAAATACCATTCTGGCCTGGGAAGATCTTCCCGGCATCACCAGCACCACGGCAACTGAAGTCATATAAAAGGCGCGCCGGATAGCGATGTTATCCGGCGTCCACTCCCGATAATACGCTGAAAAAAAACGCACCCGCCTTTTCCCCTCACCCTGTTTTTCCCCCGCGGTCTCCTGACTTTCATCGCCGCTATGCATTCTGTTACCTATTATTTCGCTATCTCGTTTACACCTTTGCAGGCTTGTGGCAATTTTTACGCCTTCAATTAGCATGGAGATAAAAATGAGCCTGGAGTCTGTACGCCAGTTTTTTGCCGAGCGTGCGCCGGAAATCGACATCATTGAGATGCCCTACAGTACGGCAACGGTAGAAATGGCGGCTCGCGTTCACGGTGTGACACCGGGACAAATTGCCAAAACCCTGTCACTTAAGGTGAAGAATGAGGTGATTCTGGTGGTAACCCGCGGCGATGCGCGGTTAGATAACCGCAAACTAAAAGCGGTTCTGGGTGCCAAAGCGCGGATGTTAAGTGTGGACGAAGTGATTAACTGGACCGGGCATCCCGTCGGCGGGGTTTGTCCCTTTGGCCTGGAAAACCCGGTGACCGTTTATTGTGATATCTCGTTAAAAAGCTTTGATGAAGTCTTGCCCGCAGCAGGCGCGGTTCACAGTGCCGTACGCATTTCGCCGCAGTTGATGGCTGAACTCACTGCGGCAAAATGGGTGGACGTCTGTGAAACGCATTAATGCGGCTGCTTTGCCGTAACGCCGGAAATTTTTATTCCACGCGTTTCGCGACCAAAGGCGACAAACACGCAAATCAGCACCGCCACGGTTCCCGCCACAATCGCCATGCCAAGCCCATAATTGCCGCCGTGGGCTTCAGCAATACGCGACTGCAGCGTGGCGTTGACTGATGCAATAAGATTGCCCAACTGATATACAAAGCCGGGCAATACCGCTCTTGCATTCCCCGGCACCAGTTCGTTCAGGTAAGTCGGTATTACGCCCCATGCGCCCTGTACCATAAACTGCATCAAAAACGCGCCAAGCCCGATGGTCCAGGAGCCAGTGGAAAACGCCCACAGCGGCAGCACCGGCAGCGTCAGCAACGCCGCAATAATAATGGCTTTTTTGCGACCAATGCGTTCTGACAGCGTGCCAAAGAAGATGCCGCCCAGCATGGCTGCGATGTTATAGCTGATCGCGATGATACTCACGGTGTGGGCATCAAACTGGTGCTGTACTTTCAGGAAGGTCGGATAAAGGTCCTGCGTGCCGTGGCTGAAGAAGTTAAAACAGGCCATCAACAGCACCATGTAGATGCATATTTTCCAGTGCTGACGCAGTATCGGCATCAACGCACTGCTCTCTTTGCGCTCACGCGCCGCCAGCCAGACGGGCGATTCAGGCACTTTGAAATAGATAAAAGGCAACAGCAGAATGGGAATGGCACCGATGAGAAACATGCCGCGCCAGCCCACCGCATTAAAGAATAAGCCAAAGACGACAGACGCCAGCAGATAACCACAGGGATAACCCGCCTGGAAAAGGCCCGACATCAGGCCGCGAGAACGGTCGGGAATGGTTTCCATCGCCAGCGATGACGCCACGCCCCAAATTCCCCCCATGGCAATACCATAGAAAATGCGAAACGCCAGAAACGCGCCGAAGGTGGGTGACCAGGCGGACAGCAGTTCGAACAGGGAGAAAAAGACAATATTCAGCATCAAAATGGGCTTGCGACCATATTTCTCCGCCATCCGCCCAAACAGCAGCGCGCCAATCGGGCGTACCGCCAGCGTCAGCATAATGGCGACAGACACATCGGTGACGGAATTATGGAAGTACTGAGCCAGATTACTCAGTACAAACACCAGAATAAAAAAATCGAAAGCGTCCAGCGTCCAGCTGGCAAAACAGGCGAAAGCCACATTGCGCTGGGTCGATGTCCAGTCAAGCATAGAAGTCTCCTCTCTGAGACACTCTGGCGCATCGTCCATAACGTTCCTGGTCGCTGTCGGAGAGTGATGTGATTGTTAATCAAATGTATACATCATGTTTATGAGGAGAGCGTACCGCGCAATTGTCAGGCAGTGGATCAGGCTGTAAGAAAGCATGTCTGACGAGGGAGAGAACAGGAACAGGAACAGAAAGAGGACAGGCGACGTATCGCCTGTGGGTTAGCCGGGGAGTTGGTTAAAGGCGTGCTCAATGATTGACAGCAGGAGCGCATTGTCAACACTGTGCAGAACGTGCACCCGCGCGCCGCTGTCAGGTGGAATCCCGACGTCCAGCCGCAGGGGCTGACGGTAGCGCCAGGTTTTACCGCGCGTGGCGCCCGGACGAAGCTCAATGTCGACGCGGTAATCCGTTCCCCATGCCACGCGCTGGTTAAGCAGCCAGGCGACAACCAGCGCATCATGAATCCAGCATCCGGCCAGGTGGCGAGTCTGCATCGAATACGCGATCCAGGGCTGCAACGTGTCATGCACAAAGCGCGGCAGCGGATGATCCCGACGGGTGATGCGTGTCAGATCGTCCTGCGTCAGCAGGGTTTGCGTGGTGACATCCATCGGCACCAGAGTAATGGCTGCACCACTGTGCAATACCTGATGTGCAGCGTCGGGATCGATGCCAAAATTAGTGTCTTTGATGTAATCTTCCAGGGCAAAAACACCGCCCATAATCACGATCTCTGCCACGGATTCCGCCATGGCGGGAAAACGCTGCATGGCCAACGCCACATTGGTCAGGGGACCAATCGCAATCAGGGTAAACTCGCCGGGGTTATCACAGATGAGTTGCCCCATCGCCTGCGCGGCATCCATTGCATCCGCCTGTAGCGCCGCAGGCTGAGGTACGTCCTGCCATAATGACATCAGGCCAAGCTGTTCAACCCGTTTGTCCAGCACCTCACGCCAGGGAGCAGGATCTTCATGCAATGCCTGACGGGCACCCTGCACCACAGGAATCGCCGATCCCAATCGCGCGACCAAATCTTTGGCGACGCGAGCACCCACTTCGCTCGGTGTATTCCCTGCAACGGTGGTGATTAATTCTAACGACAGCCCTGGTGAGGCTAATGCCAGAGAAAGTGCCAGGCCGTCATCCGTATTCGCCCCGGCAATCCCATTCCCCGGATCACAATCAATAATCAGTCTTTTCATTATTTGGTTTATAAACTCTGGCCTGATGGCCGACAGCCACAAGATTCACCAATTTCAAGATGGTGCGGAAACGCTTCGATGCGCGCCTCGCCATTCCACTCTTTCAACATATGGATAGCGCAGCGGGCCATATCTTTTACCGGCTGGCGCACCGTCGTTAAGGCTGGGACATGGTAGGCAGACTGTCCTGTGCCGTTAAAACAGACCAGCGCTACGTCCTCCGGCACGCGAATGCCATGCTGACTAAAGGCACGGATACAGCCAATAGCCTGGCCTTCATTGCTGGCAAACAGCGCGCGGGGAACCTGTTGGTGATGGATCATGCGTAGCGCGGCCTGATAACCGCCCTCACGGGTATAAGTCGCAGGGAAAATCCGTGACTCATCAACCGGCAGATCGTGTGCCTGCATCGCGTCACGCCAGCCCTGAATACGATCCTGAGCATTAAGCATATCCAGCGGTCCGCTAATCATGCCGACCTGCTGATAACCATGGCTCAGTAAATGTGAGCACACCTGAAAAGCCGCTTGTCGCTCATCAACCCGCAGCATGCTGACGCCCGGCTGGGCTTCAACCCGATCGAGCATTACCAGCGGTGTCCCGCTGGCTTTGATGATGTCGATGAAAGGATGGCGATCGACGCTGTTATAAAACAGGCCGTCAACCTGGCGGTTCAGCAGCCCCTGAATCAGCTCCAGTTCCCGCTTGCGATCGTCGCCTGCATCGCCAAGCAACATCACGTGACCGTGATTCAGCGACTCCTGCAGCAACATATGCGCCATGGACGCGACAAAGGGGTTACTGATGTTCGGCACCACCAGACCAAAGGTTTTGGTGTTGCCTGACGCCAGGGCACGGGCGGCGGCATTGGGGCGATAGCCGGTCTGTTCAATCGCGGCCAGCACGCGCTGTCGGGTTGCGTCTGCCACAGGGCGCGGCCCGTTATTAATGACGTAGCTCACTACCGCGACCGATGTCCCGGCGGCTTTTGCAACGTCGCTGCGCGTCACAGTGGTTTTTATCTGTTTCGCCACTTCGCCCTCCTCATCTATTGCCGCCTGCTGTGTAACATCATTTTTTTCAGATGGCGTCCTCTGGCAGATTCAGATCGCGCCCGCGCGTTTCCGGTGCCACAAAGGTGGTCAGGAAACCAATAGAAGCCATCACTGAGAAATAGATCGCGATAGACCACCAGTGCCCGGTGTACGAAAGCATCGCTGCCGCCACCAGGGGTGCGGTGCCGCCAGAAATAATTGAGCCCAGCTCTTTCGCGACGGCCATCTTGGTATAACGGTGATTCACCCCGAACAGCTCTACGCCCCAGGCCGCCTGTACGCCAAAGATGCCCAGTGAAGCCAGCGCCATGCCCACCACGATAACCGGGATGACAATCGCCGGCTCTCGGGTGTCCAGCAGCGTAAAGGCAGGCCAGGCATAGATCATCAGTAGCAGGCAAAATACCCGATAAACGATCCGGCGACCAAAGCGATCTGACAGCCAGCCGGCCAGCGGAATAATCAGGAAGCCGAGCAGTGAGGCAATAAACACCGCCGTCGTGGGCACGGATTTATCGACCATCAAGACCTTAGCGACATACCCGACGATAAAACCCTGCGCCAAATAAGAGGGGCCGTTTTCGCCAATACGCAAGCCGACCATAGTCCAGAACGCGCGGGTTCGCTGAAAGAAGGGCCGTGTATCCACGCCAGGCTGCTGTGCGGCGATAACCTCAGCGCGCTCAACAGCCCATTGCGCTTTCTTGCGCTCGAACACGGGAGTTTCACGCAGGTTACGGCGAATCCACAGCGCCACCAGGGCGATTACGGCGCTGCTCAGGAACGGAATACGCCATCCCCACTCCAGCAGGCTTTGTTTGTCCATCTGCACCACCAGCAACCACACCAGCGAAGCCAGCAGCGTACCGCTGTTAGAGCCGAGTGCAATCACCGAAGACACCAGACCACGACGCTTAACCGGGGCATATTCCCCCAGCATAACAGTACCGCCGGAGAGTTCTGCGCCTGCGCCAAACCCCTGACTGAAGCGTAGCAAAACCAGACAGGCAGGCGCACAGATACCAATGGAAGCATAGCTGGGAATCAAGCCGATCAAGGTTGTGGACGCCCCCATCAGAATAATGGTGGTCACCATGACGACTTTGCGGCCTTTACGATCGCCGAGCCAGCCAAAAAATAAGGCACCAATGGGGCGGGCAATAAAGCCAACTGACCAGGTCGCAAAACTGGCCAGCAGCGCCATAGTCGGCGTTTGTTCAGGAAAGAAAACGTCACCAAAGATAATGCCAGCGGCCAGGCCATAGAGTGCGAAATCCGCATACTCCATTGCCGTTCCTAACCAGCAAGAAACCGTCGCGCGCCAGAAGTCTTTGCGGCCGGCTGAGGTGTTAAACCGCTCATCTGCGGCGGAGGTAGAAGGCTGTGATGCCTGCTGCGTAACGGAATGCTGTGCCGTCATAAACGCTGTCCCTTGAAAATATGCAGTTCGATAAATGCCATTCCGAGAGACGGTTCCCTGACTACAAGCAGAACGCTCCGGTGGCGACATTCAGTTGGCTAACCATGATGAAAGGAAAGTTAAAGATTCCCTGGTGTTGGAATCCGCAGTATCGCGAGCTTCGCCGCTGTATATTTCAGCGGTCGTATAAATCTGGCGAATGTAACTTGTTCCTCGATCGGCCTACCGTGCATCGAGCACCGAGAGCAATCACTGGAAGCTAGTGTATCTACGCGCGTAGATAAATCAATAGCCATTCGGAAAATTTGTTAGATTTTCTTTAGTATCAAGTTTCGCTAATATGCCGTTTTCAACGCAAAATCAGGCGGTTAATCACGACCTGACGCACAGAAAAACAGCATAAACAGATACCAGGTTCACTTTTCTTTTAACATTAAGCCAAACTGGCTGTCAGAATCTTTCATCGCCTGCTGTTGTCGCACATCGGTATGACTGGCAGATGACAACAGGCACAACGATTGCCACAGAATCCAACCTCAGCTATACCTGACTGGCGCGTAAACTGGAGAAAGCCGTTAAACCATTATGACCATTATCCTGATGCGGCACGGTAAACCTGACCACCCTTTTGCCCGGCGCTTAAGCGCACAGGGGCTGGCGGACTGGTGCGAAGCCTATGATCTTTCGCTGGTCAGCGACGGGCCGCCGGATCGCAGCATCAACATCGCCAGCAAAGCGGCGGTTGTCGTCTGCAGTCCTTTACCTCGCGCCCACTCTTCGCTGGAGCGCCTGGGGCTGCGCCCTCATCACGTTGATGCGCTGTTCAGTGAAGTCGGCATTCCTTTACTGCGGGCGGACCGCCTCCAGTTGCCGACCTTTGTCTGGCAGGCCATCCTGCGCGCCATGTGGTTTTGTGGCTATGCGGGTGAAACCGAGTCGCTACAGCATGCGCGCGCCCGCGCCTCACGTGCCGCAGACAGATTGATCGTCCTGTCGCAGCAAGGCACCGTTCTGCTGCTGGGCCACGGCATTATGAACAAAATGATTGCCCGCGAACTGCGCAAACGCGGCTGGCAGGCAGAGAAACACGCCAGCAGCCGACACTGGAGCTCGGCCATTTACCATCGCCCTTTTATCTAGCCGATTTGAAAGTAACTCAGCGTTTCATAGCCCGCACCCACATCAGTGGTCGCTATGACCGTCTTCTGCGCCAGGTCAATGACACTCAGTGTCTGGTTATCAGCATGGGTAATCAGTAACCGTTTCTTATCCGGGCTGAAACAGCCATCCAGCGGCTGACGAGTCAGGGCTACCTGCCCCACAGGATTCAGCAACTCATCAAAAAGCGTCACGATCGGCTCCTGATGCCCGATTGCCATCAAATAGTCACCATCCGGGCTAAAGCGCACCTTCTGGCAGGGCTGCTGATGGCCGGGAAGCGCCAGCCGCTGGCGGATGCGATGGCTTTGACGATCGACCACGTAAAGCAGCGGCACATCGGCTGCGCTGGCGATGAGATAAGGATGTTTGGGGGATGCAGTAAGACCCGAAACCGGGCCGGGCATCAGGATGGTATCAATTACCCGCCCTTCCGCCTCACATAAGTCCACCACAGTTATGGTGGCGTCCTGCTCATTGTCGGTAAACAGTTTGCGCCCGCTGGGCGAAAGCGTCAGGCGGTGAGTATTATCAAGCGGAACAGGAATGGTCTTTTCAACACGATGCGTTTGCGGATCGATGACCACCACCGCCGTAGGATTTTCACAACAAAGGTACACTTTGCCGTCGCGCCCCAACTGACCACTGTGCGGCGCTTTTGACGGCGACAGGTCGATATACGCGTTGATCGCTCGCTGCCGTAAATCAATCACCGCCACTTTATGGCCCGGATGCGGCAATTCTCCGCCCATATCGTCGCCGTACAGGGGAAGAAAAGCTTTCTCCCAGGGAGCCAGCATCAGCAGCTCGTGCAGGCGCGTGGGAATAACCTCCACGGCCTGACTCACCGCAAAGGTATCGGGATCAAGAAACAGCGCACGTCTGGTTTGCCTGTCAATCGCCAGTAATCCTCGAGATTCAAACGGCATGTCATCTCCTTTTTATCTGTATAGCTAAAGCGTAGACAATGACTGTCAGGCTGCGCGCATCGGCAAATTGATTAACTGTGCTGAAGGGTTGTTTTCATCTCGATTCAGCATTCTGTTTCTTATCCATCCACTGTTTATCCGTTTTATGACAAAAAAATTAAGGACGATGTTCTCCGTCGATTTTGCCATAGCGGAATAAAACATTAGCGTGAATAAATATTTATTTTTATGTCAGGCTGACGCTTATTTCCGTTTTATCCTAAAGTTCTTATCAGGAATAGCGGATTGTTGAATTATGTTCTATTAAATAAAGAGGTCGCGGCCGCTCACGCCCGTGCGAGTCACCCCTCGCGGCCCGCCACCTTAACACCACCAGGAAAAGACAATAAAAACGGTGCAGCACAGTGTGATGTCTGTGTTGATCTCAGTTTATATACGGGTTAGCAGCTAACCCTTTATTTGCCGACTGGCGAAAACACAATAATCAAAATAACAGGTGAAACATGAATTCACACCGCCGTTCCTTGCATCACCTCTGGCGTCAATGGGAAAAACTTGCTTTCACCAGTCGCATGCTATGGACGATGAGACAACATCGGGCCGTGAGTGCGCCCGAATACGATCCGGCACTGGAACAGGACGTGGTGCTGATGTCCGTGCCAAAGGCGCTGCCTGCCATTGCCAAACAAGTGTGGATGTACTGGCCCGGCGACCGTGTGCCTGCCTCCGTGGCGCTTAACGTCAGTAACATTCGCCGCGATAATCCGGATCATGAAATCCATCTGCTCACGCCTCAGAGTCTGGGACAATGGCTGCCGGATCTGCAGTTCGTTTCTTCCGATCTCACGCAGGACCTGAAAAGCGACATCATCCGGCTGGAGCTGTTGTTACGCTACGGCGGCATCAGCATCGATTGTAATACTCTGCTGTTTGACGATCTCACCTGGGTCCATCAGGCGCAAAGTGACCGCCCGATGGATGTGGTCGGTTATTATCGCCAGCAGTGCACCGATAATCCGCTCAGGCCGGTGATTGAAACCGGTTTTATCGCGGCTCCCGCCCAAAATCCCTTTATCCGGGAATGGTTGAAACAGCTGGCGCCGGTAAAATATGTCGGAAGACAAAACTACCTGCTGGAGCTGATGAAGCGCAGTGACTTCCCTGCTTTACGACAAAATTTACGTCAGCCGGGTGAAGAACTGCTGGCGCTGGCCCATCAGTTAGCAATGGATGAGCATCGCCGTGTGAATACGCTGCTACGTAAAGCGGAAGCCAGCGCCGGGTATTACCAAAGCGTGCACGCTGGCAACAGCACGGCATGTGTGCGTTGCGTCTTATTCCAGCAGCGCCCGCTTACGCCGCCGCCGGTCATCAGGCTGAGCGACAGCGATCGCGCACACCTCGATTTCAACCTGCGGCTCCGGTTTTACAATCGGGCCAGCCTGGTCGGGGAAGCCCTGCACAGCAGCCTGTCCTCACCGGCCAGGCTCTCTGCCCCACTGGAACAACGCGCCTGATCCGTCCAGAGCCTGGCCAGTTTCATCCGAAATCGCCAGGCTCGTCAGCTCTTCGGCACAGCCTGCTTGCCTGCAATGTGAATCCGCTACCAAATCCGCGCAGAGAGGTTGCAGCCAGATGACAGCCACTATAGATTGAGCCAAAAATCCATGAAAATGTCCCCTTTGAGAAGAGACATGTTCATTTCATAAGAGGATTTGACGTTGTCCGAATTCGTGTCAGTTATACTTTTTCTGACCGCGATTGCTGTTTATTCCTGTAAAGCAGGCCGAAACAGAATCTGGTTTTACCTCACATTATTCTTACTGATGCTGTTTGTGGTGCTCAATGCCACGCTGTTTGCCAGCAATTATTTTACCGGCGATGGCATTACCGACGCCGTGGTTTATACCTTAACCAACAGCCTGACCGGTGCCGGCCTGAGTAAATACGTCGTGCCTGCTCTTGGTCTTATCACCGTCCTGTTTTTGTTGTTTTGCGCCTTATCATGGCTGCTGCGCCGCCGCGAGCGGCCCTTTCATTTTGGCTGGAGCCTGCTGGCTTTCGCCTGTGCCGCCGGCGCGATACAAACAACCCCGGCTTTTCAGCAGGTCAGCTCACTCATTACCTCGCACTCACTGCGCGAAAACTCTGACTTTGGCACCCTTTATAAGGTGCCCAAAAAACGCATTGAACAGCCTGCGCTAAACGTCGTTTATATTTACGCTGAAAGCCTGGAGCGGACCTACTTCGACCAGATTGCCTTTCCCGGGCTGGCCCCCGAACTGAGCCGGGAGAAAGAGCAAAGCATCGATTTCAGCCAGACTGAGCAACTTCCCGGTACCGATTACACGATTGCGGGCATGGTGGCATCAATGTGTGGAATTCCTCTTTTTGCCCCTTTCGACGGCAACGCTTCCGCCTCCCTTTCCAGCTTCTATCCACAAAACGTTTGCCTGGGGGATATTTTAAAAAACTCCGGTTATGAAAACTGGTTTATCCAGGGCGCGGACCTGCGCTTTGCGGGTAAAGATGTCTTTTTGCGCTCTCACGGTTTTGACCCCGCACATATGTATGGATCGCAGGAGCTCAAAGACAAGGTCAGCGATCCGGCTTATCGAAATAACTGGGGTTATTACGACGATACCGTGCTGGATGAGGTGTTTGAAACCTATGAGGCACTTTCACGTCAGCAGACACGTTTTGCCCTGTTTACGCTCACGGTGGATACCCATCATCCCGATGGATTTATTTCCCGGAGTTGCCAGCGCAAAAGTTACAGCTATGCGGGCAAGCCAAACCAGTCGTTCAGTGCGGTGTCCTGCTCGCAGGAACATATCGCCCGATTAATCGCCCGCATTAAAGCGTCGCCCTGGTTTAAAAACACCGTGATTGTGGTGGCGTCGGACCATCTGGCCATGAATAACACGGCGCATCCGTTCCTGATCACGCATCCCCGTCACGATCTGTTTATGGTGATTCGCGGGGACCAGCCACAGGCAGAGGTGATTGATATGAAGCGCAGTACGCTGGATAACGGCGCGACGCTGCTGGATATCCTGGGCGGCGATAATGCGATAGGTTTGGGACGCAGCAGCCTGTCAGCGGTGTCGCTATCAAGCCAGTTTGAGGATATGAAAACCAAAGTGCTGAGCTGGAAAGCCAATATCATTCAGCTGTGGAATTTCCCCAAAAAGATCGACAGCGTTACCCTTGACCAGACCAACAATATGTTCAGCTTTTCCGGCACCAGCTTTACGTTACCCATCCTGTTGCGCGTCACGGATAAGCATGTGGAGCCACTGCCGGAAGGCGAATATTCAGCGCCTTTACGCTACCAGTTAGCCGACTTTGCGGCGGCAGAAAAATTTGTCTGGGTCGATCGCTGTTTTAAAATTGCGCGTATCTGGCAACCGGCGCTTGCCCTGTCCGGCGACTGGTGCCTGGCGATGGGCCAGCTCGCGGGGCATCCTTCCGTCACGCGCATCGATAAACCCCAGTGGAAAGGCAAGGTGCAGTTCCCGGCAGATGGCCTGAACGATGCCAGTTATCAGCATGCAGTGGCGCAGCTTCGCCTCGAAGACAATGCGATTCGTTATCACGCCGACAGCTTTCTGTTCGCGCTTCCCGGCGCACCGGAAAGCGTGAAGCAGTTCAGCGGCATTTCCCGTCCAGAGTCCTGGGGACGCTGGTCAAATGCCAACCTCGCCCCGGCGGTGACGATTGAGTTCGTTAACCCCTTGCCCGCTAAATTCGATCTGGTGATAACCGCTCGCGCCTATGGTCCGAATGCGCACCGACCAACAACCGTTCGCGTGGGTGATACGCAGCAACGGTTAACGCTGGGTGAGCAGACGTCAACCCAGACGCTGCGTTTTGATAATGCCCACGGCAGCTCTCGGTTAACCCTTGTTCCGCCGGAACCGCAGCTCAGCAATCTTAACAACATCCCCGGTCAGGACCCGCGCAAACTTGGCATCGGTCTGGTCGAGTTAAAGGTTGTGCCCGTTCCCTGATGCTTCTCCACCTCAGCCGTTAACCACAGCAGTGAGCGCCAGCCTCTTACACAGCCGATTAAACAGGCTGTGTAAGAGAGGCAGACTGATGACGCATTTTTTGCGTACCGCCCCGCAAAATGATGCAAACTACTCGTTTAACTAATTGATATATTAAGATTTAATACGCAATATAGTCTTTCCCTTCTGTGACTACACCGCTTCTCCTGACATGATGTGCTCATGGTGTGATGAAACGGGAAAACGCATGAATGACACTCGCAATGATGAATACACACAAAGCATTTAAACGTTTACAACGAGCAGGCATCAACGATCGCCAGGCAGAAGCGATGGTGGCTATTTTTTCTGAACTACAGCAGGACAATGCCCTGTCGCGAGCCGATGTCATGCGGGCTTTTCAGTTTCAAAATCAGCATATTATGATGTTAAGCACGCAGTTGAAGAAAGCGGAGTCCGACCTCAGAACCGAAACAGGCGATGTTGCGAAAGGTGTAGAAGTCCTTCAGACGGATAACGATGTATTCAGGACGGATATTGTTGAGCTCAAAACCGACGTCGCTGAACTTAAGAAGGACGTGGCTGAACTCAAGACGGATGTTGCTGAGCTCAAGACAGACGTTGCTATACTCAAGACAGACGTGGCTGAGCTCAAAAAGGACGTGGCTGAACTCAAGACAGACGTCGCTGAACTTAAGACAGACGTGGCTGAGCTCAAGACAGACGTGGCTGAGCTCAAGACAGACGTGGCTGAGCTCAAGACGGACGTCGCTGAACTTAAGACAGACGTGGCTGAGCTCAAAACGGACGTCGCTGAACTCAAAACGGACGTAGGCAATCTAAAAAACGATATGTGCTGGGTCAAGCGCCTGATGATGGTCATGACCACCACGCTGCTCATGGCGACCATGAAATATATGCTTGTCTGAACGTTTCCCGCGACTCAGGCCTTAGCCGCGTAAGGTTTCCAGCTTTTCACGCTGCTGTCCATCGGGAGTAAAGTTAGCCTCTGCCAGCCAGCGCGTCAGGCCGTTTTTGACGTGTGGCCATTCACTGTCGATGACAGAAAACCAACAGGTATTGCGCGTGCGACCTTTATAAACCCGCGCCTGACGAAATTCACCTTCATAGCGAAACCCTAAACGAAGCGCGGCCCGGCGTGAGGGCAGATTGCAACTGTCACATTTCCACTCATAGCGCCGGTAGCCAAGTTGCTCAAAGGCGTAATGCATCAACAGAAAATGCGCTTCGGTCGCCATTCTTGTCTGCTTTAGCAAGCGGGAAAAGGTGACATATCCCACTTCCATCGCCCCATTTGCCGCATCGATACGCAGCAGCGACAACGTACCGACGGCCTGACCGGTTTCAACATCAATGACGCTGAAATGCAACGGGTCCCGGCTCTCCTCCATTGTACTGGCATGGGCTAACCAGGCGGCTTCATCATTAAACGGTCCCTCAGAAAGGTAGGTCCAGTCACGGCCATCTTCGGCTAACGACCAGGCCTGCCAGAGCGCATTCGCATGCGCAGCGACACTAAAAGGTTCCAGACGGCAAACCTGCCCCTGAAACACCTCACGCTGAGGTAAAGGACGTGGCTGCCAGTCAGGCAGCGATTGCCCTACCGGTTGACCATACTGATTGACGTGCTGCGACATTTGGCCTCCTTCTGTGCGGTTAGTAAAAATACGTTGCCATGTTGCAGAGAGGTTGAGAAGTCACCACAGATAAAAAACAGACAGAAAAAAGAAAACGGCCTCTTAATGAGGCCGTTGAAGCGATTCCTGCTGACATAACGCCGCAGGATTATCCGCGGAAGAAGATATCGCCAGATTTACCCATAACGATCTTACCGGTGTCGTTGGTGATCAGAATGTAATTGGCATTGATATAAGCCCAGTGCGTATCTGGCTGAGGCGCAGGCAAGTTGCGTTTCTGCCACTCAGTGATGGTGTAAGTCTTGCTCCGATACTTGTCTGGCACGGTATCACCGATTTTGTGCTCTTTATAATCGATGATAATGGTGCTGAGATCGTAATTCGGCTTACCCGGATTGCCAGCTGACTGCGAAGGCGTTGTTGGGGTAATACCGTCATTGGAGTCAGAACTCATCGGTGTCTGCGGCTGGGCAGGTGCGGTGCCAGGCTGGGCGGTGCCAGGCTGGGCGGTGCCCGCACCAGGTTGCGCGTTGTTATCGCCAGGCTGAGCAGCGGGATCGGCTGGCTGAACCTGCGGTGGCGGTGGCACGTTATCGGTGGTTTCACCCGCAGCCTGGGCCGCGGGAATCAGGCTCAGCGAGCCGAACAGTAAACCAGCTGAAATAAAAGCAATTTGAGTCCTGCGCATAATAATTTCCACATTGAATTGATTTTAATAACAGTAGACTACTCTGAAGACAATCTAAACAGGGTTGCGGTTCCGTCACTCATAAAGGTAAGTGTAAGGAATCACGACTCATTCCGGACCCAACCTATACCTTACCTGTCTTTCTCTGCCAGGTTAAGCAGCAATGTGATACCAAGATAGTTACTCCAGTTAAACGCGTTTTGCAGGACCACGATGGCATTGCCAGCCTGCCTGTCAAAGCCAATAAAGGCAGAATAACCACCAATATAACCGACCTGATAAGTCACATTTCTTCCTGCCAGCCTGTCTGTTACCCAGGCAATGTTCTGCGTCTGCGAGCCCTGCTGATAAACGCCTTTATTGACCTCTGCAAAAGCCCGGTTGAGCGCAGGATCGGCGACGGCGTTGAGATGTGCACGCAGATAGACGCTCAGATCCCGTGCGTTACTGTAAAGGCTGCCAGCCGCGACCATATTACGATGGAAACGCCAGTCCGGGGTAAGGTCACCGCGCGGGATAAACTTTGGCTGATCGCCAGCATGACCTAACGCGCGCGTGGCAAAACCGCTTAACCGCTCAGGCACAAAGCCGGTGTTATTCATTCCCAGTGGTCGGAAAATTCGTTGGTGGGCCAGCGTTTCAATATCATTGTGGCACCGTTCTCGCAAAATATAGCCCAGCAGCGCATAGCCAAGGTTAGAGTATTGCGGCACCCGCTGACGCGGGGCAGAAAAATCGGCCAGGTATTCCAGCACCGCATCACTATCCAGGTTGCCATAAAAATTCTGACCGCTACGCAGATAGCCAATAAACTGTATAAACATCGGCAAATCCATATCCTGACGCGGCAGACCGGACGTATGAGTCACCAACTGTAACAACGTGATATGGCGTGCATCCTGACTTAACCTGACGTCAGAGGGCAGTAAATCGGCCAGTGTGTCACTCCAGTGCAGTTGGCCTTCGTTAACCTGTTCGATAATGACTTCTGCGGTCACGCCTTTACTCAGTGAGCCGAGCGCAAATAAGGTATCAGGCGTAATCGGATAGCGATGTACGTCATCGGTGACGCCAGCGCTGTAAAACAGGGTGGGATTGTGATGGTGGATAATGGCGATGCTGATGCCGGACACCTGTTTGCGCTGCATATAATGGCGCACCAGATCGTCCAGGTTGTCATGGAAGTCGCTGTGCGTCAGATAAAGCCTGTCGCCTGTCGGCGCAGAGGTTTGCGACAGCGTTCCGCAGGCGGCTAACAACAGCGTACAGATTATCAGCATAGTGCTGCGCTTAAACAGACGGCTGCATCCGCTCAACAGGCCGGATAACCTCCGGGTTTTATACTCTTTTCTGGTCACTCACTCGCGCCCATCTTATTGTTGTTATCAGGCACTGACGAACGTTCATATCAGCATCATGCCGGCGTATACCGCGGTGCTTATATCGGCACGACGTAGCCGAATCTTTATGCCTATGATGATGCTTTTCAGGCAACAGGTTGTCGCCTGATACAAACCTCCGTCAGAGAAACGAAGCAGGCTAGCGCCAGATAACCCCGATCGTGCAGCAAAGCGCGTTGCAGGTCGCGGAGAGTAACATAGCGGGTGAGGTAATGCCTCTGCCGAGTCTGTTGCCGCTCAGGGCAATCTGACGACGCTGCCATTAGCGCAATAAGCGTGTACACTGCGCGTTTTTACACGCAGTAAATTTTCTGCTGCACCAGATACGCCCGGAGATACCCATGAAAGAAGGCCCGTTAAGCGAAAAAGAGCTGCAATGGCTCGAAGATATGCTGGAAAAATACGGCAGTGAAGCGTCGATTCTTGACGTCTCAGAACTGGACGGCCTGCTTACCGCCGTGCTTTCAGGCCCAACAACGGTAGAACCCAGCCGGTGGTTAATTGCGCTCTGGGGCGGCGAAAAACATATTCCTAAATGGAGTAATGAGCGTGAAATGACGCGCTTTATGGAACTCAGCTTTCAGCATATGAATGACATTGCTGACCGCTTATCTGAGTTTCCGGAACAGTTTGAACCGCTGTTTGGCGTACGCGAAATGGAAGGGCTGGAATTTACCGTGGTTGAAGAGTGGTGCTACGGCTACATGCGTGGCGTGGCATTAACGGACTGGTCTGCGCTTCCCGCGGCGCTTCAGACGTCACTGGACGCTATCGCCTTACATGGTCTCGAAGAGAACCTGGAAAAGGTGGATGCACTCACGCCAGAAGAAATGGAAAGCAGCATTGATGCGATTTGCCCTGCCGCGCTGGCGCTTCATGATTACTGGATCTCACAGCCAGAAGCCATTCCACAGATACAGCAGCCGATAACGGCGGAAAAACAGCCGGGCAGGAACGATCCCTGCCCCTGTGGCAGCGGTAAAAAATACAAGCAGTGCTGTCTGCATTGATCGACGAGGGAGCCTGTTGGCTCCCTTTTTTATTCTGCTGATCCGTGCTGAATAACACCTTGCCATCCTGATCGGCACGCCTTCATCCCTGAACGCGTCACGCAATGACCGTGGCGTGGCCGGTGATAAACGGACAGGCAGAGCACAAGATAAAAGCACAAAGCAGCCGGTGAATCTTGTTTTCCTGTCCTCACCCGACGGACAGCGAGATAGCCTTAGCCGCACAAAAACGTGCGTCCTAATGACCTTCCTCTTTTTTAATCATCTCTATCGCGACCACGTTATGTTTCATCGCCTCGTTAAGCACCTGCACCGCCGAGGAGGCGTCACGGTTTTTAATCGCCATAAACACTTTGATATGTGCCTCAACGCTTTCAAGCGTGATGCCCAGTGAGCGATTCAGCTCCTCAAGATAATAGTAATAAATATCTTTAATGGACTTCATCACGTTGTAAAACACACTGTTATGAGAGGCACGGATAATCGCCAGATGAAAGTCGTAATCCGCTTCCGAGTACTTCTTATAATCGCCTTTGTTGATGAGCATATTATTGAGCGCGTGCTCCAACAGGCCGATATCCTCTTCCGTCGCGTGTTCCACGGCCAGCTCAACACATTTAAACTCAACGGTCTGGCGAAAGACCATCATGTCGTTAAACGCTTCCCGGCTCAGATGCATTAACGGTCTGGCGTTATTGTTGAGCATGTGCGGCGAAAAGTCTTCACACACATAGCTGCCGCTGCCCTGACGCGTAATCACAATGCCGAGATCGCGCAGGCGTTGGACCGCACTCCTGATACTGACGCGGCTTACATTAAAAGAGTGCGTAAGCTCCGCTTCAGAAGGCAAACGCGTGCCTGCAGACCAGCTACCGTCCAGTAGCCTGGCCTTAATTTGCTCGAACACTTCGTTAACGACGTTCTGTTTCTGAATGGATTTTATGCTCACAGCACTGTCTCATATGATGTCCTACATGACGCCATTCTATCTCATGCGTTACAACAAAGTCCTGCGCTAACACCCAGCCCCAGACATCACTCGCCGCTTCCTGCCCGGAGCGTGGGGGCAATGTGCTGACGACCCGCAGGTACGCCGCCTGACGCATCAGCCTCCGCGGTAAGATCCCGATCGGCCACCTCAGGCATAACCAGTGATGCCACCAGACCAATACAGGAATAGCAGATCAACATGACCGCAATCGGATACCATGAGCCCGTGAGCTGGCAGAAAATGCCAGCCAGCAGCGGCCCTAATCCGGTGGCAAACAGCCCTCCGATTTCCTTCGAGATAGCCATCTGAGCAAAACGGTTTCTGGAACCAAACATCTCCGCCATGGTGATCCCTTCAATCGCTGCCTGGCCTAATACGGCAATGTTGTGGATCACGATCAGGCAAACCATGATGGTACTGACGGACTGCGCTTTATCGACGATCAGCGAAATCATCGGGTAAGCCAGAATAATCGAGCCCAGCGTCAGTATGCGGTAGGGAATTCGACGCCCTATCCGGTCTGACAGCCAGCCGATAAGGGGAATGGACAGAAAACCAATGACCGAACTCACCATGATGGCATCAGTGGGAACCGCCTTGTTGAACAACAGCGTCTGGACCATATAACCCGCCAGAAAGGTCTGGATGATGCCTGAGTTACCCGCCTGACCAAATCGCAACCCGGTAGCAATCCAGAAGGCTTTGCCCTTCATTAACGGGAAAACGGACTGGCTTGGCTGTTCGTGGGGCTTAACGGTGGCGGATTGGGCGACATTTTCAAACACCGGGCTTTCTTTCAGGTTAAAGCGCAGCCAGATAGCAAAGCCCATCACCACGAAACTGGCCAGGAAAGGAATGCGCCATGCCCAGGCAATCACGTCGTCATTGGTGAAGAAGAAGAACATGGCCGCCCAGATTGCCGTTGCACTCAAGGTACCGCAGTTGGTTCCCATCGCAACCAGCGAGGCGATAATGCCCTTTTTACCTTTAGGTGCATATTCAGCCAGCATCGTGCTGGCACCCGATATTTCTGCACCGGCGCCTAAGCCCTGAATAATACGCAGTGCGACCAGCAGTAAGGGCGCTAAAATACCCACCTGCTGATAGGTCGGTAGTACACCAATTAAGGTGGTACTCACGCCCATTAAGGCGATGGTAATAAACAGGACTTTTTTACGGCCAACGCGGTCGCCCATTTTACCAAAAAAAACGGCTCCGACGATTCGTGCAATATAACCGGCACCGTAGGTTCCCATTGCCAGAATCAGCGCCATTGCACCGGATTGTTCGGGAAAAAACACTTCATGAAAAACTAATGCCGCACCAAGAGAATAGAGCTGGAAATCCATAAACTCTAACGTTGTACCCAGCCATCCTGACACGGAGGCCCTGACAAGATCAGACGTATTACGTTTGGTGGTGTTGGTATTTGAATGACTCATGCTTTCACCCTGAGGTCGACGATGCGTTAACAGACCATTAAATGACAGGCGAGCGCCGCTCACGCGAGCGTGAGCTTATTTTCACCCGCGATAATTACTGCTGTTTTTTAGCCACAGTCATGACGACTTGTTTTAGTGTCTTTTATGAAAACTGAACTAATACTTTTGAATGCTGCGTTTTATCACTGGCCGCATTTAATGCCGCCTCAATATCGTGATAGTCATAATGACCGGAGAGAATTGGACGCGGATCGATAATGCCTTTTTCCAGCCATTTAACCGCAACGTCAAATTCATCAATAAAGCGGAAGGAGCCTTTCCAACTTATTTCTTTTACCAGCATCTGTGCCACAGGAAAATTAAGCGGACTTTTTCCCATGCCTATTTGAACCACAACGCCGCCTGGTCGCGTTACCAGAATACTGGATTCAATCGCCGCTTCTGCTCCGCTGGCTTCCAGCGTGACGTCAAAATATCCCCGGTTTTCACCGTAGCGGGCAACGGCGGCCTGATCGCTTGCATCCACCGCCGCGTCCGCCCCCATTTCCACCGCAATACGGCGGCAACGCTCGCTCAGATCAAACGCCACAATCTCTGCCGCGCCGGATGCTCTTGCCGCCGCAATCGCTAATGCGCCTATGGGGCCCGCGCCCATCACCAGCACCTTTTTACCCACGATGCTGCCTGCCACATTGAGCGCATGGATCACTACCGCCGTAGGCTCGGCAACGGCCATGACGCTGGACGGAACCTGCTCATCGTAAGCCACGCACTGTTGCGCAGGCACCACGACATACTGTGCAAATCCACCGTTCACGTGCGGGGTAAACTGGGCGCTCCCCATAAACCGCATGGTGGCACAGGCATTCTGCTTACCTGCCCGACAATACTCACACCGCCCACAAGGCTGAGAGGGATTAATCGCGACTTTTTGCCCCGGCTGTAGCGACGAAGCGGCCGGGGCATGAAAAATGCGCCCCACAAATTCATGACCAATCACCAGCGGTTGTGTGATCACCGATAATCCAGCGCGCCCTTCGTGGTAATAGTGAATATCAGAGCCGCAGATACCGCCGCATTCCACTTTCACAACGACATCATCATCCGAATATTTCAGCTCGCGCTGTTCAACCACTATCTCTTTTTTGCCCTTTGCCACACAGGCATGAGTTATTACGCTATGCACATCTTTTTCCTCTTCTCGGGTCAATGAGGCTTACAACACAGCCAGCCAGCCGCCATCCACGTAAATAATCTGACCATTGATATAATCTGAGGCAGGCGATGAAAGAAAAACGGCCGTACCCGCCACTTCTTCGGGTCGTCCCCAACGCTGCGAAGGGTTGCTACTTTTCACCCAACTGTCGAACTGGGCATCATTGACCAGCGCACTGTTCATATCCGTCAAGATGTAGCCCGGCCCAATCGCATTGGTCTGGATATTAAACTGCGCCCATTCGGCCGCCATTGAGCAGGTCAGCATCTTAATGCCGCCCTTGGCGGCGGTATAAGGTGCGACGGTTGGTCGAGCCGCCTGGCTGGTCAGCGAGCCGACATTAATGATTTTTCCGCCACGGTTACGGGCGATCATGCGTTTTGCCGCCGCGCGAGACACCAGAAAGGCGCTGGTCAGATTGGTATCAATCACCTTTTGCCAGTTTTCTAGTTCCAGCTCCAGCATGGGTTTGCGGTACTGAATCCCGGCGTTATTAATTAAGATATCGACCGCGATCCCCTGCTCGTCCAGACTGGAGAACGCCTCTTCTATGGCACTTTCACTCGTGACATCGAATACCATTCCGGTTACGCCAAAGCCTTTATTGGCGAGCTGTGCCACGGCGTCAGTCAGAACGGCTTCACGCGTACCGTTCAAAATAACCTGCGCGCCGGCAGCGGCCAGCGCTTCCGCGTAGGCAAAACCCAGCCCCCGGGAGGAACCGGTTATTAAGGCCGTTTTACCGGTCAGGTCGAACATTGCAGTCATGTTTCACCTTTAAATATGTATGACAACTATCTTATTAAGGTGAATTTACGAGCAGATTAAATCAATACACAATGCGTGTTTATGAGGCGCGCATCACAAAGCATTAACAAAAAACTCAGCTAACTGATTGTATAATATTAATATAAACATAAATTATTTACAGAAAGGTGATTCAGTCGATCGCTGTCACAAAAACGGCAGGACAAAAATGAAATCGGCAAGCTTTGTGATAAAAAGAACATGTTGTATGACAACATACCTTTGAGCCGTGAGCAGCAGCGATGAGTACGGTGGCGGCTAATGTTCTGAAAATTAAGGAGCTATTGTGAGTAATCTGTTTATCACCAACGTGAAAACAATTTTGACTGCGCCGGGCGGAATCGATCTGGTGGTGGTTAAAATCGAAACCAATGAGCCAGGGTTATATGGTTTGGGCTGCGCCACCTTCACGCAACGCATCTATGCCGTGCAAAGTGCCATTGACGAGTACCTTGCCCCGTTTCTGATTGGTAAAGATCCCGCCAGGATCGAAGATATCTGGCAGTCCGCCGCCGTGAGTGGCTACTGGCGTAACGGCCCGGTAATGAATAACGCCCTTTCCGGCATTGATATGGCGCTATGGGATATCAAAGGTAAGCAGGCCGGCCTGCCGGTTTATGAGCTGCTGGGCGGGAAATGTCGCGACGGTATCGCGCTCTATGTGCACACTGATGGCGCAGATGAAGCCGAAGTGGAGGACAGCGCACGCGCCAAAATGGAGGAAGGTTATCAGTATATTCGCTGCCAGATGGGCATGTATGGCGGTGCGGGTACCGACGACCTGAGGCTGATTGCCAACCGCATGGTGAAAGCGAAAAATATTCAACCCAAACGCTCGCCACGTAACAAAGCGCCGGGGATCTATTTTGATCCAGAAGCCTACGCGAAAAGCATTCCACGCCTGTTTGATCATCTGCGCAATAAGCTGGGTTTCACCGTGGAGCTACTCCATGATGCCCATGAACGTATTACCCCAATTAACGCGATTCATATGGCCAAAGCGCTGGAGCCTTATCAGCTTTTCTTCCTTGAAGATCCGGTGGCACCCGAGAATACCGAGTGGCTGAAAATGTTGCGCCAGCAAACTTCCACGCCGATTTCAATGGGCGAGCTGTTCGTCAATGTGAATGAGTGGAAGCCGTTGATCGACAATAAACTGATTGATTACATCCGCTGCCACATTAGCTCGATTGGCGGTATCACACCGGCGAAAAAAATTGCCATTTACAGTGAATTAAATGGGGTTCGCACCGCCTGGCACAGCCCCGGCGATATTTCACCGGTTGGGGTTTGCGCCAATATGCATCTGGATCTGAGCTCACCCAACTTCGGCATTCAGGAATACACGCCAATGAATGATGCGCTGCGTGAGGTATTTCCGGGCTGCCCTGAGGTTGAGCAGGGCTATGCTTACGTTAATGATAAGCCTGGTTTGGGTATAGATATTAACGAGGCGCTGGCGGCGAAATTCCCCTGTGAGGGCGGCAATCCTGGCTGGACGATGGCCCGCACCCCGGACGGCACCGTCTGGCGTCCCTAAATAATCATGTGTTTTTGCAGAGGCTCAGCATTGAGCCTTTTGCTTATCACTCCTGTTAATGGCCGGGTCAGGCACCACCGAAACAGGCCGGCCAATGAAGGTTTATCGTGTTCAGAAAAAGATAAATAACAGGCCGAATAACGATGCTCTGTTTTTTCAGGTTATTCTACGTGTTGGGTAAAATACGCTGACATGCTTTTCCCCCAGGCAACACAATAATCCCTCCAGGCTAAGACGATTATTCTTCGGGTTTATTCACGATATTATTGTCTTCATCCATCTGGTAAGGCATATCCGCTTCTATTCCCCCCTTTCCGGTTTTGGCAACCACACTGGTGTAACGCTTTCCATCCCAGCAGCGAAAAATCAGGGTAGAATTCTCCCCGGCCGTCAGCGTAGAGCCATTGCTCCCTATCAGTTTGCTGCGGCATCCCGCAGTAAGAATGCTGTTGATGCCCGCCGTCAACTTGCTTCGATCTCCCGCCATGAGTATGCATTCATTGCCTGCGGTCAGTTTGCTGCGATCGCCTGCGGTGAGATAACTGTTGTTGCCTGCCAGAAGCTTGCTGCGATCCCCGGCGGTTTGGGTGCTGTCTGCACCCGCGATCAGCTTGCCGCGCTCTCCAGCCATTTGCACACTGTCTGCCCCGGAGATTAATGTGCTGCGATAACCCGCCGTTTGTGAGCTGCCTTTTCCGGCAATCAGCATGCTGCGGTTGCCCGTGATCTGTGTACTTTCCGGGCCAGCAATCAACGAGCTTCGATGGCTGGCGATCTGGTTACTGCCATATCCCGCCGTTAAGCTACTGCGTCTGCCGGAAATCAGGCTGCTTCCGTAACCGGCGGTAAGTACGCTGCGAAGCCCGCTGATTAACGTACTGCCATAGCCCGCCGTCAGGAAGCTACGAATACCGCTGGTCAGCGTACTGCCGTAGCCTGCAATCAGGGAGCTGTCTGCGCCCGCCGTTGAGGTACTGCCGTAACCTGCCGTCAGCGTGCTGCTGTGTTCTGCCGTTTGCGTGCTGCCATAACCGGCTGTCAGCGTGCTTTGATAACCGGCAGTCTGGGTGCTGCCGTAACCGGCAATCAATGAGCTGTCATAACCGGCCATCGAGGTACTACCATATCCGGCAGTCAACGAACTCTCTTCCCGGGCAGTCTGCGAACTCCCGTAACCGGCCATCAGCGTACTTTTAAAACTGGCTGTCTGGGTGCTGCCATAACCAGCAATCAGCGAACTCTCATAGCCTGCCGTCGAGGTACTGCCGTAGCCGGTCGTGAGATCGCTATTCTCCTGCGCCGTCTGGGTACTGCCGTAGCCCGCCGTCAGAATGCTGTTGTAGCCCGCGGTCTGGGTGCTGCCGTAGCCCGCAATCAGCGAACTGTCTGCACCCGCCGTCGAGGTGCTGCCGTAGCCTGCCGTCAGATCGCTGCGCTCCTGCGCCGTCTGGGTACTGCCGTAACCGGCTGTCAGAATGCTGTGATAGCCCGCGGTCTGGGTGCTGCCGTAGCCCGC
>NZ_JALNPN010000001.1:0-513684 GCF_024520835.1 Pantoea sp. Fr+CA_20 | reverse complement strand
TGCGCCGTCTGGGTACTGCCGTAACCGGCTGTCAGAATGCTGTGATAGCCCGCGGTCTGGGTGCTGCCGTAGCCCGCGATTAACGAGCTGTCGTAACCCGCCGTCGAGGTGCTGCCGTAGCCGGTTGTGAGATCGCTGCGCTCCTGCGCCGTCTGGGTACTGCCGTAACCGGCGGTCAGAATGCTGTGATAGCCCGCGGTCTGGGTGCTGCCGTAGCCCGCAATCAGCGAACTGTCGTAACCCGCCGTCGAAGTGCTGCCGTAGCCGGTCGTCAGATCGCTCTGCTCCTGCGCCGTCTGGGTACTGCCGTAACCGGCGGTCAGGATGCTGTTGTACCCGGCAGTCTGGGTGCTGCCATAGCCCGCAATTAATGAGCTGTCGGCACCGGCGGTTGAGGTGCTGCCGTAGCCGGTCGTCAGATCGCTGCGCTCCTGCGCCGTCTGGGTACTGCCGTAACCGGCTGTCAGAATGCTGTTGTACCCGGCGGTCTGGGTGCTACCGTAGCCCGCAATTAATGAGCTGTCGGCCCCGGCGGTTGAGGTACTGCCGTAGCCCGTCGTCAGCACACTCTGCTCGCGCGCCGTCTGGGTACTGCCATAGCCCGCCGTCAGGCTGCTGTGATAGCTGGCAGTCTGGGTGCTGCCGTAGCCTGCAATGATTGAACTGTCGGCACCCGCCGTAGAGGTACTGCCATAACCCGCGGTGAGGTCACTGCCTTCTCGCGCCGTCTGGGTACTGCCATAGCCCGCCGTTAACACACTGTTGTAGCTGGCGGTCTGGGTACTGCCGTATCCCGCAATCAGCGAGCTGTCGGACCCGGCGGTTGAGGTGCTGCCGTAACCGGCGGTGAGATCGCTGCCCTCCTGCGCCGTCTGGGTACTGCCGTAACCGGCTGTCAGGATACTGTTGTACCCGGCGGTCTGGGTGCTGCCATAGCCTGCAATCAGCGAGCTGTCGGCACCTGCCGTAGAAGTACTGCCGTAGCCTGTCGTCAGCACACTCTGCTCACGCGCCGTCTGCGTACTGCCGTACCCCGCTGTCAGGCTGCTGTTATAGCTTGCTGTCTGCGTACTGCCGTAGCCTGCAATGATGGAACTGTCTGAGCCCGCCGTGCCGGTACTGCCATAACCGGCGGTAAGGTCGCTGCCTTCTCGCGCCGTCTGGGTACTGCCGTAGCCCGCCGTCAACACACTGTTGTAGCTGGCGGTCTGGGTACTGCCATAGCCTGCAATCAATGAACTGTCTGACCCGGCTGTAGACGTACTGCCATAACCGGTGATGAGGTCGCTTTCTTTCTGCGCGGTCTGCGTACTGCCGTAACCCGCCGTCAGCGTGCTGCTGTAACCCGCAGTCTGGGTACTGCCATAGCCCGCGATCAATGAACTTTCATAACCGGCAGTCGAGGTACTGCCATAACCGGCGGTGAGATCGCTGCCCTTCTGCGCGGTCTGGGTGCTGCCGTAACCCGCCGTCAGCGAGCTGTCTTCGCCCGCCGTCTGGGTACTGCCGTAGCCCGCGATTAATGAACTGTCGGCCCCCGCCGTGCCGGTGCTGCCGTAACCGGCGGTGAGATCGCTGCCCTTCTGCGCGGTCTGCGTACTGCCGTAACCCGCCGTCTGGCTGCTCTCTTCCCCGGCCGTCTGGGTACTCCCGTAGCCCGCGATTAATGAGCTGTCGGACCCCGCCGTACCGGTACTGCCGTAACCGGCGGTGAGATCGCTGCCCTTCTGCGCGGTCTGCGTACTGCCGTAACCCGCCGTCAGCGAGCTGTCTTCGCCCGCCGTCTGGGTACTGCCGTAACCGGCGATCAATGAGCTGTCATCCCCCGCCGTGCCGGTGCTGCCGTAACCGGCGGTGAGATCGCTGCCTTTCTGCGCGGTCTGCGTGCTGCCGTAACCCGCCGTCTGGCTGCTCTCTTCCCCGGCAGTCTGGGTGCTGCCATAGCCTGCGATCAACGAACTGTCGGACCCCGCTGTACCGGTGCTGCCGTAACCGGCGGTGAGATCGCTGCCCTTCTGCGCGGTCTGCGTGCTGCCGTAACCCGCCGTCAGCGAGCTGTCTTCCCCGGCCGTCTGGGTACTGCCGTAACCGGCGATCAATGAGCTGTCGTCCCCCGCCGTGCCGGTGCTGCCGTAACCGGCGGTGAGATCGCTGCTTTTTAGGCCGGTCTGCGTACTGCCGTAACCCGCCATTTGACTGCTCTCTTCCCCGGCGGTCTGGGTGCTGCCGTAGCCTGCGACTAATGCGCTGTCTGCCCCCGCCGTACCGGTGCTGCCATAACCGGCAATTAATGTGCTGTTATCGCCCGCCGTCTCGGTACTGCCATACCCGGCGATCAGCTGACTCTGATGCGTGCCGCTGAGCGTACTGCCATAGGTTCCGATTTCAATTTTTTGCGTCGGCTGAGTGCTGCCTGATTCGATGGTTGCATCAATGTCATCGACTACGGGCAGCGATCGCTCCCCTGCCTTTATTTCTGAAGCGACATCAGGAATAACCGATCCGGCCTGCGTTTCCTTACTGGCAATATAATCAGCGTGATGGTGCAGGATAAATTGCATTGCACTGGTTTTCGTTCCGACGTGAAGAACCTCAGCACGGGGAAATTTAACCCAGCCATGGGTTTCTGTCGCGATACATTCATCGACAGGGACTTCAGCGACAACCCACCGGGCATCGGCATGCAGGCTTAGCGGTGAATCCGATCCTTTTCCCCAGGCCAGTCCCGTCAGCCCGTTCTCAAAGCCTTTCACAGGCTTCCAGTATTTACACTCCACGATACCGCTCAAGGGCCAGATGATTCCGCCGTGATCGGCCATATTATTAGCACAGGTACGCAATATTAAAATCTTGTCATCTTTCATGTCTAAACCTTCATTTCATCAGGGCATCAAAATAGTCTTACTCCTGTAGTTAAAAAAGGACCTAATGATAATTATTTAAATATCGCCTAACTCACAGATATTAATTCGATCATGAAATATTAATAAATAATGAATTATCAATACTTAATTTTCAGGATCAAAAAAATAATTATCCAATAGAATTAAACACTGATAATTCTTTATTTTTTTGAAAAACAACAACAGAAAAAATATACGAATTACCCAATTAAATGACTGGTTTTGAGAGTGCAGGCAATTAATTATAATTATTAATCACAGTAGTAAGCTATTTATATCCGGGAGAGAGGGACAGTATAAAATGCGGCATCTTGATGCGTCAGGAGGGATTTTTAACCTTGAGAATCTTTCAGGCACCATCCCGCGCTGAAAATCGGGATGGTGTCAGCCGTGAATAGCCACGTTTCACTGAACGAACGGGATCAGAACTCAACGTCTTCCAGACTGAAGAATTCGGTCTGATCATTATAAGAGAAGATCTCCGCATAGCGGCCCCAGTTGATCACGCTGTCCAGGGTCTCTTTGGCGGCGCTGTCAGCCAGCGAGTCTTCCAGCTCCTGCTCAAAGCGCACGCGCGGCGCACGATGGCCCGGGCGCTCATCCAGTACGGTTTTAATCAAGGCCGCCAGCGGTACATAACGCAGCAGATGATCGGCAAACATGATTTTGCGCTGCTGCGTATCCGACTCGGCAAAAACCCGGGCGGGCGGTGTCAGAAAAATGTCCCCTTCCCGCACGTCGGCAAAGCCCAGCGACTGCAGTACCTCGGCTATCGGGAACAGCTCATCCACCTCCAGATGCAGCGAACGGGCCACATCTGGCATGTCTGCACGACCGTGATAAGGTGCGGCCGCCAGGGTTTCAATCAGGCCGGCCATCAGGTTAGTCGATACGTGAGGCAGACGTGTGCCCAGCCTGAGGCTCTTTTTCACGTTATCGCTGGTTGGTCTGGCCGTCATCTGGGTGTACACATCATCGACCAGACGACGGAACGCGGGGTCCAGGCGATTGCGGGGATGACCAAAAGGAACCTTGATTTCCGCGACCACACGTCCGGGGTTAGACGACAGCACCAGAATACGGTCGCACATAAAAACAGCTTCTTCGATGTTGTGGGTGACGATAAGCACCGACTTCATCGGCATCTGGCCTTCGTTCCACAAATCGAGTAAATCGGTACGTAACGTTTCGGCGGTTAATACGTCCAGCGCAGAGAAAGGCTCATCCATCAACAACAAAGTAGGATCGACCACCAGCGCGCGCGCAAAGCCGACACGCTGGCGCATCCCGCCGGACAGCTCGCGCGGATAGGCGTTTTCAAAACCGTCCAGACCGATCAGGTCGATGGCCGCCAGCGCGCGTTTCCTGCGTTCCGCTTTTTCCACGCCCAGCGCCTCAAGGCCAGCTTCCACGTTTTGCAGCACCGTCAACCAGGGAAACAGCGCAAAGGTCTGAAACACCATTGCGACGCCTTTGGCTGGCCCGTTGAGCGGCTTGCCCAGATACTCGACTGAACCGGAACCCGGCGTAATCAGGCCAGAAATGATGCGCAGCAGTGTCGATTTTCCTGAACCGGAGCGGCCCAGCAGAGCGACAATCTCCCCTTCCTGTAGGGTGAGATTGACGTCATCGAGGATCAGCACTTCGCCATGCGTTTTATCGTAACCGTGCTTAATGCCTTTTACCGACAGGACCGCTTTGCGCCCTTCTGGTTTTCTGTTCGACACGTCTGCGTTCAGTGTGGATGGGTTGTTTAACATCAGGTGTCCCTTAATTAGCACGGAATTTTGATTCGGCGTACACGTACAGTGGTCGCCACAGCAGACGGTTGAACAGGGTGACAAACAGCGACATCACCGCGATCCCCAGAATGATTTTGGGAAAGTCGCCGGCGGCGGTTGTTTGTGCAATATAAGCACCTAAACCGTGCGCCGTGACCTGAGTATTTCCCCACTGCACAAATTCAGACACGATGCTGGCATTCCACGCGCCTCCGGAGGCGGTAATCGCCCCTGTAATGTAGTAAGGAAAAATGCCGGGTAACATCACCTGACGCCACCATTGCCAGCCGCGGATATGAAAGTTCGCAGCGGCCTCTTTATAGTCGTTGGGAAACGCCGTGGTCCCCGCCACGACGTTGAACAGAATGTACCACTGGGTGCCCAGCACGATGAGCGGTGACAGCCAGATGTCCGGATTAAGATGGAAATGCACAATCATAATCACGAATACGGGAAACATCAGGTTTGCCGGGAAGGCCGCGAGGAACTGGGCGACCGGCTGGATTTTCCCCGCCAGGGCAGGCCGCAGGCCGATCATGACGCCCAGCGGTACCCATACCAGCGACGAAATCAGGATCAGTATCGTCACACGTAATAAGGTAATCAGCCCCAGCGTAAAGACGTGTTTCACCTCATCGAGCGTGACGCCGAGTTGAACATAAGTGATGACCCGGTAAACCACATACAGAGTCAGTAAGATCACAAAGGCACCCCAGACCATGTCACCCCACCGCGAGGCACGTTGCGTACGGCTCTCAGCACGTACCGGTCCCCTTGCTGGCCAGCGCCACGAGATACGCGCCAGCGCTGACAGCAGCAGCCGTAATGGCGTAAAGATTTGGTGAATCAGACGCGTCCTGCGCATCAGGTCACGCACCCATGATGTGGGTGCATTGCCTGAACGCGTGTTTTCCATACGGAATTTATCCGCCCAGGCGACCAGCGGCCTGAACAGCAGCTGATCATAAGCCAGAATCACAATCACCATGGTCAGTAATACCCAGCCCACCGCGTGAATGTCTTTATGCAGAATAGCCTGCGCCAGGTAGCCACCCACGCCGGGCAAGGTAAAGGTGTTATTGCCCACGGTAATCGCTTCAGAGGCGACAATAAAGAACCAGCCGCCTGACATCGACATCATCATGTTCCAGACCAGCCCAGGCACGGCAAAAGGCGCATCCAGCTTCCAGAAACGCTGCCATCCGGTCAGATGGAAGCCGCGCGACACTTCAACCAGGTCGGCTGGCACCGTGCGTAGCGACTGATAAAAGCTAAAGGTCATATTCCAGGCCTGACTGGTGAACAGGGCAAAGATGGCCGCCAGCTCAACGCCCAGCACCTGCCCCGGAAAGAGCGCAATAAAGAAGGTGACAGTGAAGGAGATATAGCCCAGCACCGGCACGGACTGCAGGATATCCAGAATAGGCACCAACACTTTTTCAGCACGACGGCTTTTGGCGGCCAGCGTGCCGTAAATCAGGCTGAAGACCAGTGAAGCCAGCATCGCCACCAGCATGCGCAAGGTGGTGCGCATGGCATATTCTGGCAGATTAGAAGGATCGAGCGAGATCGCCTGCGTTTTTAAACTGTCTATCGGCATCAGCGTTTGATGAAAGCCCACCGCCACCATCGCAATCAGACAGATAATCAGGGGAAAAGCCACGGCATCCCAGACGTTAGGCAATAACCGTCTGTTGGCCGCCAGCATGGTGAATCGGAAGTTCATGAACCCTCTCTTCTTTTCATCACGGGAGCGACTGAATTATTTCAGGTGAGGGATTATCAGGCAGGATTATTAAACGTATGCTCACCTGATGACGGGGTTTTTGTTAATTTTTTATGAAGGCAAAACCCCGATCTGATCGCTCATCCCCGAATGCATTAGTTTCCCATCAAAAACCGGCCCGGCAATGTCGTCAGGACGCCTTCAAACACCCAATGCCTACTCAAGCATAGAGTAGATTTATTGCTATAAATAAAACACGCGACGGCGCTACTAACGGCGATGGCGAATTTATCATGCCCTGTCACATAAGTTTCTGGCAGATGAGCGCCCTGCTTGTGAGGTGACAATCAGGAAGAGAGTGACATAAAAGCATTAGAAAAGTTAAACAAGATGATGATTTCGTGCAGGCAGCTTAACGAAGGCGCTGAGTCAGGATCAACACGCTTGATCTCAAAACGGGTGCCTGGTCACTCACGCAACGTCTGTGCTTTGCGGCAGCAAGACGGCTCGGGAAGGGGAAAACATCTCACGCTGCTGATGCTGAGCGATTGCAACGTGAATATTCAGATCGGGTTCGTGCCACTAAAATGGGTACAACCGTTGAAAGAAACGCGCGTTCAAGACAGGAAACCACGGGATGGGTATTTCTTTGATTTATTGCGAAAGGCGAACCGGTAAACGGAGATTCCCTGCCCGAAATACAGGCAGGGAAACGGTTTTTAGTTATGTACTTTAACTGGCGTACATTTTGGCACGGTGACAACCGGTTCCTGGCCCAGGATGCCGGGGATCATCTGAGACTGACAGTCAAAAATACGGCCTTTATCTGTGGTTGCACGATAAGACAGCATTTGAGATCCCAGCGTATCTGGTTTTGTCGCGGACACGTTGGTTACGGTCAGCTCATCAGAAGAACTCAGACCCAGCATTTTTGCTGTCTCGGTCTGAAGGGGAGGAATGGCGTCATTAGAAGACATCGTGCTACAGCCACTCAGCGCAAGGAGAGCAAAAGCAACAAGTACCCTGTTTTTCATGATTTTATTTATCCCAAATAAATGTAAAAGGAGAGGTTAAAAAAACTCAAGCATTTGATTAATTCCTGCACGATAGTTTTAAACCTTTACGCCGCATTAAAGCAACAAATTATGTCGCTTTGGTGCTACGCGTTTTGTTGATAAAACGGATATAACCTGGCTGACAGCGCATAAGTCGCGGCATGAAAAGGTTGCATTGTCATGAAATGTAAAGCAGGGTTAATCACTTGATAAGCCACAAACTTCTTACAGAGGGATGGCTGGCATGGATGGGGACATCGACACATTGATGGCTCTAATGGATCATTAAGACTATTCCTAATTAATTCGTTTCCGCTGCACTTTACCCTTGACGCTTCATAACACGGTCATCATCAGCAAGGAGTGAGCTAATGGCCTTATCAGAATCCTATTCAAATAACCTTCCGGATTACGGCCTTGGCCGACGGATGGGCCTGGTGTCCGCAGATGACATTGATTTCACCGCCCTGGCCAATCGTCTGGATTGCACGCGCGATTTTAGTCAGGTGGGCATCATCTATTCCGATGGCCGCGAACAATGGCTTGTTCGCCCTTCTCGCCGCTACGCTTCGCCAAACCGAAGTAGTGTGAGTCATGTGGTGATTACTAAGGTCCCAACCGTCATTCCGCAAACGGCGGCGAAGACCTTAACAGATACGTTAAGTAAGCCCTCGCTTGCAACTGAAATTACGTCGACGGCATTTTCATGCGGTGCGGCCGTTGCTACAGTTGTCTTAGCATTAGGAGCAGCGGCAGCGGTGCCCATCACGGCAGGCGCATCTGGTATTGTTGCCGGTGTTATTACAGCAGGCGGAGTAGCCACTGGCTTGCAATGCTTCGTAGGCGCAGCAAGGCTTTTTTTAATTGCAAATGATAAAGAAGAAACGTTGACATGGTTTGACTCTCAGGAATGGTATACGGCAACGATTACTGCACTTGATATTATTTCTCTTGCCGGAGCGGGTGCAGGATTAAAAAGTACCATAGAAACGTATAAGTTAATGAAAGCAACCACGTCTTCAGGAAATTTAATTAACTGGCTTAAATCACTAAGCAGGTCTGAACGCCGGCGCATTACTGAGGAAATAATACGCTCGCAAAATCCCGGCATCTCTAATGCAGGCATAAAAGCTGTAATGAAAGCGGGTATATATCCTAAGCGTTACCCTGCAGAAGCATTGCAAAAATCTTTGCAACGGGAACTTTCTTCAGCATTCGTCAACTCTTCAGCATTCGTTGGCAGTGCCCTTACCGGCACAATAAAAAACCCCCAGACTATTTCCCAATCTGGGAAATATTTGATTGGGATGATTCAATCTTTTTCTACAAATTAATTGTGTATATTATGCTGATACAACTGAAAAAAAATTTAGAACTTAGCAAAAGTACAACTAAAAGAATGGTAACAAACGATCTTGATGAGCTCGAACACATTAAAGACGATATGAAAGAATTAATGGAAAAGCCCATAGGTTTTCATACTATGGGTTTACCTTTAGTGGTGAGTTTCATTCTTACTCTGCTTAGTTTTGCAATGCCTCAGGCGTTAATTTGGGAGGCTGTATTTTCCTTTATGGGGTGGCCTGATTATGCTTTACTAGGAGGAATCATTCTCACGGGACTACCTTATTGTCTAATTATGTTTCCATCTTTATCATTGATAGCGAGAGGTAATTACACGGCGCTTAAAGTTTATATCTCTCTTATGTATTTCACCAGCGCAGTCGCACTCTTATATCTTGGTCATTCACTATGGGCGCTCATGTTTGGTGAAAACACCTCGACTTTAACTTTTCTATCATCCTGCCTGGGCGTTATCTTTATGCTTATTGCATTTAAATGCATAAATAGCCTAATGTTTTATAAAAGCAACGCCTTCTATTTGCACAATCGCATATGGCGAAAACAGCTTGAAATTCAGAGAAAAAGCACAAGCAATCTCAAAAAATGAAAAATCGCCCATTAGTTTTTATTATAGATTTAAAGAGAAAGTTATAAAAAAGCAACTTTATTTTTTATAAACCATAATCTTTAAGTAAAAAAATGCCTTTAGTACAGGGAATGATAATGGCTGTTTAAATGCTACAATCGATTAATTTTAAGCAATATACTCTTAATGTCGAAGCACTTCTCTTTACAGGTATAAAAAATGCTACGCCAGTTAAAAAAGACATTAAACGTCAGCCTTACCATTGATAATAAAATAAAAAATGGTGATATTAATAAGTTAGAAGAAGTTAAAGAAGATATGACAGATGAGATGGACGTGCCGATTGGATCGGCATACTATGGGCCTTCCACTAATAGCAAGTGTCATGCTCACATTGATAAGTTTTTCTCTTCCTCAAATCTCTCTCTGGCATGGCATTTCAAATTGGATGAACTGGTCAGAACATGCTTTTTTGACAGGGACAATAATCACAGATTTTATATATTGCATCATCATAAACCCTTTAATGATTCTGATAGCAAGAGGGCATTACTGGGCACTTAAAAGCTATGTTTACTTAGCCTTTAGCACTACCGTGTTAGTCGTGCTATTTTTTATATATACCACATTTGGCACGTTACTCGGTGCAGAGATAAAAACCACTCATTTGGTAGCCTCAATCATTGGAACCATTTTAATTGCATTGAACTTAAGATGTCTTAACAGCATGATTTTTTACCGCATGATTGCCTACTACTTGCACAACCGTGCCTGGCGCAAGCAAATTGAATCAGAACGCAAGCATGCGTCGTAAGCAGGAAGTCTACATTAATCAGATTGAACGATCTCAGGCCTTTTCCCAGGGCCTGATTAAAAAACCTTAGCAAACGCTGAGTACAAAAAATTATAATACTCAACCCGTAACAAGATACACACCTGTTAAATTAACCTCATCATAAATCCTTTAAGTTAAATTAAAATAAGACTAAAAGCCTCAATATTTAACACACAATATTGCGTTTTGCTGACCTGACTGAGCCCGGCATGCGTCGGGCTTTCTTCGCTCGCCAATCACCGCTACACCGCCAGTCGGGCCATACGCCGGGCAGTTAATAACACTGTCATCCTGTGCCCGGCGACGGTTTATCCCTGCAGTTTTCTCAGGCAGCGATCCATGGCACTGACCACCCAGTCGATATCGCCCGTCTGGAAACAGAGCGGCGGTCTGATCTTCAGCACGTTGCCGTAAGGTCCGGCGACAGACGTCAGCACACATTCCTCGCGCAGCGCCTCAACCAGATCGAGCGCCAGCCTTTTGTCTGGCTGCTTAGTTTCTCTGTCCGTGACCAGCTCAAAGCCGATAAACAGGCCTGCGCCGCGCACGTCGCCTATGCAGGCATAACTATCCTGAAGCGACTGCAAGGCCGATAACAAGGCTTGCCCGGTTTTCAGGCTGTGTGCCTGCAGTGCCTCCTGCTCAATCACATCCATCACCGCATGCGCCGCCGCCATCGAAACCGGATTGCCGCCAAACGTATTGAAATACGGCAGCGAATCACTGAAGGCCGCCATAACCGGCGCTTTCGCCATCAAACCGGATACGGGAATACCGTTACCCATCGGCTTGCCCGTCGTTACCACGTCAGGCACCACACCGTGGCGCGCAAATCCCCAGAATGCTTCCCCCGTGCGGGCAAAACCGGGTTGAACCTCATCGGCAATAAAAATCCCGCCGTTTTGATGAACCACTTCAATCGCCTGCTTTAAAAAGCCAGGCTCGCCGGGTAATACCCCGTCAGAAGAGAAAATCGAATCGGCCAGGAAACCCGCAAACTTGATACCGTGCGCGGCCATATCATCGATCTGTTTCTGAATTTCGTGGGCAAACCAGGCACTCTGATCGGCGGGCTGAATGCGATAAAAATCGGGCGATGCCACCAGTCGGGTATGCGATGACAGCGGCTGACCGCTGCCCAGTGCCGGTGATACACCGGACGTCAGCGCACTGGTACCGTGATAGGCCTCTTTCGAAACGATAATGCCCGTGCCGCCGCTCCAGGCGTGCGCCATGCGTATTGCCAGATCGTTCGCCTCGGAACCCGTACACATGTACATGGCCCGATCGATGGCCGCCGGCATCGTTGCCAGAATCCGTTCGCTATACTCCAGGATAGACTCATGCAGATAGCGCGTGTGCGTATTCAGCCGCATCATCTGCTGATGCACGGCCTCCACAACCGCCGGATGGCAGTGGCCGATGCTGGCGACGTTGTTATACATATCCAGGTACTGGTTACCCGCCTGGTCCCAGAGATACTGACCCTGTCCCCGTACCAGATGCACGGGATTACGATAAAACAGCCGATACGACTCACCCAGCACCTTACTGCGTTTATCGGTTAACTGGCGAATCGCCGGGGCCAGCGCTTCCGCGTTCTCTGCACGAAAGCTGTTGGTATCCATAATGGTTGAACGTACCGTCATCATTGCTCCTCAGGTTCAATGCAGACGCTGGCGCACATCAGCGCGCGGCAGCGCCTGTCTGCGTTAGTCGATCTCCGCCGCGACAGAGGTTTGCGCGATCGTGCCGCGCCGGGAGTGGGTGGTCAGGAAATAGAGGTAACCCACGACCATAAAGGCCAGGAACAGCGCGCCAATCTCTGGGTTAAACCACAACATCGCCGCCAGGCAGATCAGCGAGCCGCACAGGGCAATCGCGGGGATAACCGGATAACCCGGCGCGCGGTAGCTGCGTTCCAGCCCAAGGGCCGTGCGACGCAGCTTAAACAGGCTCAGCATGCTCATGATGTACATCACAATCGCACCAAACACCGACATGGTGATCATGGCGGCGGTCAGGCTCATCCCCTGAAAGCTGATACCGTCAGAGAAGATGGCCAGAATCCCTACCACGCCACCGGCCAGAATCGCACGGTGCGGTGTGTTAAACCGCGACAGCTTCGCCAGAGCGGGCGGCAGATAGCCTTCACGGGCCAGCGCAAAGAACTGGCGCGAATAGCCCATGATGATGCCGTGAAAACTGGCAATCAGACCGAATAAGCCAATCCAGACCAGCATGTGCATCCAGCGCGAATCATTACCGACCAGCATTTTCATCGCCTGCGGCAGCGGATCGTTGATGCCCGATAATGTACGCCAGTCGCCTGCACCGCCCGCAAACACCATCACGCCAATCGCTAAAACCACCAGCGTTAAAATGCCGCTGATATAGGCGCGAGGAATAGTGCGGCGCGGGTCTTTTGCCTCTTCTGCCGCCATCGCAACGCCTTCAATCGCCAGAAAGAACCAAATGGCAAAGGGAATCGCGGCAAACATGCCGGACACAGAAGCCCCAGAGAAGGTTTCTTGCCCAGCCCAGCCGTGGGCGACAAAATTCGCCAGACTAAAGCCGGGTGCCACAACGCCCATAAAGACCAGCAGCTCAATCACGGCAAGCAGCGTGACCAGTAACTCAAAGGTGGCAGCGATGCTGACGCCGACGATATTCAGCCCCATAAACACCAGATAGGCGCACACGGCGATAAGCTTTGGATTGATCTCCGGAAACTGCACATTGAGATAGGCACCGATCGCCATCGCAATAGCGGGAGGAGCAAACACAAACTCGATCAGCGTAGCGATACCGGCAATCAGCCCGCCGGTGTCACCGAACGCTCGACGGCTGTAGGCAAACGGGCCACCTGCCTGAGGAATGGCCGTTGTCAGTTCGGTAAAGCTGAAGATAAAGCAGGTATACATGACGGCAACAAAAAACGTCGTAACCAGAAAGCCCAGGGTGCCAGCTGCGCCCCAGCCGTAGCTCCAGCCGAAATACTCACCCGATATCACCAGCCCCACGGCGATGCCCCAGAGTCGCAGGGTGCCCAGGGTGGGTTTCAGTTTCTCTTTCATCACTGCGTTCCCCGTCTGTGTTAATGGAAAATAGGCTGCACAAAAGCTGTCGGGTAGATGATGGACACAGTGAGGAGGGAAAAACTTGACCGCAGAAAACAGAACGCCGTGATTTAAGGTCAACTTGCCCCAGGCCAGGCCGTCAGGTGCCTGCCAAAGTCAATTTTCCTCTGCTTTCAGGTCAAGCGTGCAGGCAGGGTTCAGCGCCATGCTGACTCCACACGCAGAAACCTGGGAGCCGGACATGAGCATTAAACAGTATGACACGCTGAGTAACGACACCATCCTTCAGCTTGCCCACCGGGCATTAATAAACTATCCCGCCTGTTCGCAGGCAGAGGTCAGGCTGCTGTGCCGCTCGGAAAACGCCACGCTTTCTGTCAGCACGCCGCAGGGCCGCTATGCGTTACGGATTCACCGCGGCGATTATCACGCGAAGCAGGATATTGAAAGTGAGCTGCTCTGGCTGGACGCACTTCAGGCGGCAGACATTATGGTGCCCGTCGCTGTAGAAGATCGGCAAGGTGACCGCATTCAGATCCTGCCGCTGCCCGACGGTGGCGAACGCTATGCGGTGCTGTTCCACTGGATAGAGGGCGATATGCTGACCGACAGCGTCGATCCGGCAGCGTTTCGCCAGTTAGGTGCCATCACTGCCCGTCTGCACCAGCACAGTCGGCAATGGCAAAAGCCGCAGGGATTTCGCCGCATTATCTGGGATCATCATACGATGGTTTCTCCGTCCGGCCATTGGGGAGACTGGCGTGACGTCGCAGGCTTACCTGCCGCCGAGCACGCGGTAGTGGAAGAAACACTGGAACATGTGCGCCGCCAGATGATGGACTTTGGCCAGTCACCCGCGCGCTATGGGCTGATTCATGCCGACCTGCGTCTGACAAACCTGCTGGTAGATAAAGGCGAAACCCGGGTGATCGATTTTGATGATTGCGGCATGGGCTGGTACTTACACGACCTTGCCGCCGCGATCAGTTTTGTTGAACATCATCCGAGCGCGCCGCAGTGGGTAGAAAACTGGTTAAAAGGATATGAACAGGTCGCGCATATCAGCGATCAGGAACTGGCGATGATCCCGGCCATGCTGATCCAGCGGCGCATCCAGCTTACCGCCTGGGTAGCTTCCCACCGTGAAACCGAGATGGCGCGCAGCCTGGGTCACCAATGGGCCAGCCACACCGTCCGGCTGTGTCATCGTTATCTTGAGGGCGCTGCGCTGCCGATTGGCGTTTAACGCACCGTCGCAGTGCCTGATTGCGGTGCAAAAATAAAAGCGCACCGGGTAAGCGGTTGTTATCACGGATATTCCAGCTGGTATGTTTTTTGCAGAATAACAAGACGTTCACTTTTTGCGGAAAACAAGATGACCATCAGAGTTCCAGAAGCCGCTTTAACGGCCATCTCCGGCGCAGGCAGTGGCCATCGCGGTGTGTTATCCGCCGCCGCAACGGGCTTAGGCGAATTTATCAATGCACAGGGCGGCGATGTCGATCGCATTTTCGGGATCAGCGGGATCGATCCCGATACGCTCGCCTGCCCCACGCTGAGTCTGGATTTGGTCAGCTACTGCCGGGTGCTGGAGGAAGCCGCAAGCCAGGCTGGCGTGGACAACTTTGGTCTGCAGTACGGTCACCAGTTCCGGCCACAGTCCCTGGGGCTGATTGGCTATATCGGATTGTGTTCCGCCACGCTGGAACAGGCCCTGCATAATGTGGTGAATGCTTTTCCCTTTCACCAACACAACACCTGCATCCGGCTGACAGAACGCAGCGACTGCTGGCAACTGGACTATCAGGTACGTCATGGTGTGATCCTGATGCGCCGACAGGACGCCGAGCTGACACTGGGCATGTTCCTCAACCTGATCCGCCATGCCGCCGGTCGCCACTGGGCACCGCGCGAAGTGCATTTTGAGCATCCGCGTCCGGAGCACTGGCATGAACACTGCAAAGTGTTTGATGCACCGGTTTACTTCGATCAACCCTTTAACTCGATGATCATCGCGAAAGCGGATCTGAACCGAAAAATGCCGGATCATGATCCTATGCTGCTACTGGTCATGCAGGATGCCATCCGCCGGCTTAGCCCGCCCGTCGTCCGTCAGGACACCGTGAATCAGACCCGAACCGACATCCACCTTCAGTTACTGAACGGCGAGCCGTCGTTAGAAATCATTGCTGAAAAACAGGGCTTATCCGCCTGGTCGTTGCAGCGGCGCTTGCGCGATGAGCGCACCTGCTTTTCAGCACTGGTCGACAGCGTTCGCAAAGAGATGGCTACCCATTATCTGAAACAGCATCATCTTTCTGTTTCCGAGATGGCGCTGCTGCTGGGTTACTCTGAAGTGAGCGCCTTTTCGCGCGCCTTCCGCCGCTGGTTCGGTTGCAGCCCGCGCGATTGCCGTAAATCACAAGAGGGGCTGTTCTTGTAGCCATTAAATGAGGGCGGTACGTGGCAGCACAGACGCTTTCCCTGCCCGGGCACCAACGGCGCAGATACGCCAGAACAGGGTAAAATCTCCGCGCTGCTTTTTATCAATGGCAAAATGAAAAGCGCACCGACCAGCGCGTGTCCGATCGGTGCCCGATGCTGCCTTTCTGAATTAAGCGGTTTGCCAGCGTCCGTACACCGTCGGCGCCATCATAACCGCCTTGTCATGCCGCACACCGGCTATTCGGTAAACAGGTCAGCGCGCCAAACACTGACACACCGTTATGTTCTGCTTTGCTGACGGGCAAAGACGTCACTGTGCCTTTCATTATCAGGCGGTGAGTCTTACTTCGGCTCATCAATAATCAGCAGCAACACCAGACCAATCACCGCGCAGATACCGAAATACGTAAACACTGAACTAAATTGCCCGGTTTTATCCAGTAAATAACCCGCTGCCATAGGTGATACAAAGCCGCCCAGATTACCGCCGCTGTTCACCAGTGAAATGGCGATAGGATAGTTTTTCCGGTCTACAACGCCCATTGGATAAGCGGTAAATGAAGGCCAGCCAATGTTGAGTAACAGCCCCACCATAAACAAGGCTCCCGCGACCATAGCGGTACTCTGCGGCACGTGAATCATCACCACCATCATAAGAATGGTCGCCAGTGCAGTGAAAATCATCGTTGGCTTACGACGTCGGCCAAAAATGTTGTCAGAGATCCAGCCACCAAAAATAGAGCCAATAAATCCGCCGATGAACGGCATGGCCGCGACGAAGCCCATTTTGACAAATGAGAAGCCTTTCTCATTCACCAGATAAGAGGGAATCCAGGTCAAAATGCCGTACATGATACTGACCATCATGAAATAGGCGATGGTGTTTCCCCAGACATTGCGCGACCGGAAAATCTTGGCGGCGGAATCAAGCGGCTTAATTTCCCTTACCCTGATGATTTTATCCAGCGTTGCAAACCGGCTATGTTGCACAATATTCTCAATAGTGACCTCATCACCGGACTCTGTTTCAGACGCACGGATATATTTCAGCTCACTGGGAGAAACAAATTTACTGTCTTCCGGTCTGGATTTGACCAGGAAATACCATATGACGGCCAGTAATAGCCCGGGAATGGCAAACAGGAAAAACACCCAACGCCAGCCAAAGGTTAAAGAGATCCACACCACTAAAGGCGGTACAAGGATAGGCGCAAACATGGTGGAAGCGATGTAGATTCCTGTTGCAGTCGCCTTTTCTTTCGGTGGAAACCAGTTGTTAATGGTTGATGTTAACCCGACCGGCGTTGGGGATTCGGTAACCCCCAGACCGAGCCGTAACCATTTGATAGAAAGCGCCGAAGACGCTGTACCGATTAACCAGGTAAAGGCCGAGAAACCGAGGATGGAAAGCGTGACAATCCCACGCACACCGCGTTTAGCCAGCAGGAAACCGGCGGGAATCTGGCAAATGGCATAACCCAGGAAGAACATACTCGCAATTTGACCTGCTTCGAAATTGGTCATATTAAATTCTTCAGTAATAAAGGGTAATACCGAACCTATATTTGAACGATCTGCATAATTCACGGCATATACAGCAAAGATTAATGCCAGCACCACCCAGCGAAAATTCGTGGCGGGTTTTACCTGTGACAGAGAAGAGGTTTTCATAATTTTCCCTTTTGCAAAAGAAAAAATAAAGAGACGTTATAAATAACGATTCCTGTTTGGTTATTATTTTAAAAAAATTACAGTGTGTTTTTATTGCTCGCTAATGAATGCATGGTTGATTTAAGTATCGGGTAAAGTGAATCGTAAATACGGTAATGGTTGTGATAAAGGTCGATCAGTTTTTTATCATTACTGGGTTTAAAACTGGCTTCTTCCGTTTTTAATATCGGCAAGTCGGGATCGTTAATGCCGCAAAAAAAGCCGGCCCCGGTTGCGCCTGTCATTGCCGCACCAAATGCTGCTGCATCACTGGTTTGGGCAAGGTTATATTCAATATGGAGGATATCTGCCTTTATCTGCGTCCATAACGCATTACGAGAACCGCCCCCTACACTTAAAATTTCATCAAGCCTGACGCCCCACTTTTCATAAGCGATTTCCAGGATCTGTTTCATGCCATAAGCGGTTCCCTCCATTGCTGCGCGGATTAAATCGTTTCGTTTGTGCGACAGTCTTAACCCCACCCAGGCGCCAGAAGCCCGCGTGTCCCATAAAGGGCTGCGCTCGCCCGCCAGGTAAGGAAGATAAATCAACCCGTTAGCGCCAGGCGCAGACATCGCGGCCAGTTTTTCCAGTTCGCCGATATCCTGCATTTCTGGCCACAAGGCCTGATTGAGCCAGCCAAAGGTGCCGCCGGTGGTGGACATTGCGCCATGGGCCAGCCACTGATTAGGCACAACGTGGTAACGATTCATGAAACGGCTGTCGAAGTTCGGCGTTTCAAGGCAAAACGTGATGACGCCCGAGGTGCCGGTCGACTCAAAGGCCGTCCCACCATCGATAAGCCCTACAGAAAAGGCCGCCGCCGCGGTGTCAGCAGAACCAAGAATAACAGGCACGCCTTCCATTAAGCCGGTTCTGTGACTGACGGCTGCAGTGATATGCCCCACAACCGACGTGCACTGGTAAATTGGCGGCAGGATGTTATGGTCAAACTTCCAAAACCTGAGAAGATCGCTCGACCATTTTGGTGCAGAAGACAACACCACCGCGCCAGAATAGGCCGCCTGCGTGGGATCGATACCCGTTTTCTTCGCACCGAGTTGCAGCGCAAGATAGCCGTTTAACAGCACGACGTTGTGGACTTTTTTCATTAACTCCGGCTGCTCTTTCTGCAACCAGCCCAGCGTCCCCACCCAACAGGCAGAAGGTCCGGGGCTGTTATGCGTTAATGAACGGACATACTCTTTCTTGTCTCCCAGCGTTTGGTTAATAAACGCCTCTGAACGCCCATCCAGATAAGTGATCGCGTTACATACGGGCTTACCTTGTTTATCCAGCAAGACCAGTGTTGGACAAGCGACGGAGAAGCCAATCGAGACAATATGCTTTACTTGCGCCGTTACCTCTCTAATCGCGTCTTCAACCTGTAACCCGTATTCCTCAACGGCTATTTCATGGCTCAAGGCGGTTTTCGATATAATGGTGACATCACGTGCGGCCTTAGCCAGCAACTCTCCGTGAAAATTAAAAGCGCAAACTTTAACGCCACTGCTTCCCGCATCAATACCAAGAAAGGCTTTTTCCATCGCTATGACCTCCATTGGCTGACGTTAATCGTTATGAATAATGATCTTCACCGCATCACCATTTTGCGCATGGCGGAGTGCTTCGTTTATTTCCGATAAGCTAAAACGGTGCGTAATTAAGGCTTCGACGTTTATTTGCCCCGATGAAATAAGCGCAAGAGCCTTTTCATAACCTTCGCGGCTGAGCGCACTGGCACCGGTAATCACCAGTTCGTTGTAGTGGATCAGATTGACATCAATATCGGCCGTATCATCTTTTGAGAAACCGGCAAACAGATTGGCTCGACCGCCTTTTCTCAGTAATGCCAGCGACGGATTAACCAGCGCGGGAATGCCGATAGCCATGATCACCACATCTGCCCCCAGCCCGGCCGTCTCAGACAGTACAATGGCCTTCAGGTCCTGCTGACTGGCGTCAACGGCCTGGGTGGCCCCGCATTGCAGGGCCACCTGACGTCTTTTTTCATTGAGATCGCTGACGATGATTTTCGATGCGCCTGACAGCTTCGCCAGCGCGACGTGCATCAGCCCTATTGGGCCTGCGCCCATAATGACCACCACATCCCCCAGATGGATACCCACGTTTTTCTGCCCGTTAATACAGCAGGCTAAAGGCTCTGCCAGCGCGGCGGCATCATAAGAAACGGTGTCGGGTAGTTTGAAAACATTGCCGGCCTCAAGGGCAATGGCCGGTATTTTGACGTACTCAGCGAAAGCCCCATCAAACTCGTAACCTATAGCCTGACGGTGCTGACAGACGTTTTCTTTTCCACTGCGACAATACAGACAGGAACGGCAAGGAATGACAGGATCAACAGCAATGCGATCCGAGAGCGCAAAGTGAGTGACATCCTGCCCGACATCAACCACTTCACCGGCAAACTCATGACCGATAACCGAAGGAAAACGTACCCCTTTTGTTTTTCTGCCGGTTATGATGCGGCTGTCTGTACCGCAGATAGCCGCTGATTTAACACGCATGACCAACTCACCTTGCGCCGCTTTAGGTGCATCAACGTGAATCACTTCAAGTTTGTTGGCCTCGAATAGCACTGCTGCTTTCATACTGATTTCCTCATTTATGCTGTCGCGGACTTAGTTGCCGCCGGCTTGTTTGTAAACCGCGATCGCCTCGTCTACGCTGCAATCGTCATTAATCATGGCGTCCAGTGCGCGGACGACGGCGGTGGGGTTGTCGTGCTGCCAGACAAAGCGGCCATAGGTGACCCCGCCCACGCCGATATCCAGTGCTTTTCGGGTGTTGGTCAAAAAGCTCACCAGATCTTTACCCATGTCCCCACCGGCCAACGCCACCATTGCCGGACAGCACGCCACGACCTCTTTAAAGGTGTCAGCAGAACCGGACCACAGGGTTTTAATGATATCCACCCCCAGTTCAGCACCGGCGCGGACGCAGTAGGCCAGATTTTTGGCATCGAAGGGGTTGTCTACCATTGGCCCTTTGGGATAGATGTGTGCGACAACCGGCAGCCCTGCCGAGCCTGCTGCTTTGGTGATCTGCCCCAGAAAGGTCAGTTGCTTCGCCTGTTCCGGCCCACCCAGAATGCAACCCACCGAGATGGCGTCTGCCCCAAAGCGAATCGCTTCGTCTACATCCGCAACGGGCGTATCAAACGCCTCGTGATAAGGAATGGAGTAACTGGTGGCTTTCATGATGATGGAGACATCGGAATCGGCATAAGGCGCAAAGGATTTTTCAATGATGCCTTTGTGCATCGTAATGGCATCGGGTTTACCGGCGACAACCTTGCCCATGACCTCGTTTATCGGGCCAATGCCGGGTAAAACGCCGCGTGTAATAGGATGGTCCATGGTGATGGCCAGCAGACGTCCTGATTTTTTATTTAGCAGTCGTTTTAAGCGGATTTCTTTTCCCAAAAACATAATTATTCTCCTGGTGTTTTATGTACTACGGGTTAACGATATTTATTGGTTTGCCACTCAGCCAGGCATTAATATTGTCGATGAGTTTGTCGGCTAATGATTGAATCGCTTCCTGGCTGGCCCATGAAATATGTGGCGTTAAGATAAAGTTCGGGAGTTGCGTGAGTTTCATGATCGGCGCGTCATTGTCTGGCGGCTCATGTTTTGCCACATCAAAAGCGGCCCCGGCAATACGCCGCGTCATTAATGCACGATATAAATCCTCTTCATTGACGATGCCACCGCGTGCCGTATTAATAAGCAGGACCTCAGGCTTCATGAGTGCAAACTCATTTTCGGTAATCATATTTTCCGTTGAGGGTAATAACGGACAATGAAGTGATAAGATGTCGCTGGTTTTCAACACTTCGTCAAAATCGGTATAAAGCGGCCCCATATTACTGACCCCTTTATACGCAGCAAAAAGCACCTTCATTCCCAGACTTTTCGCTATTTCGCCCACTCGCTTACCGAGTACGCCATCGCCAATAATGCCCAGAGTCGAACCGGCCAGATTTTTAATGCTGTAGTCGAAAAAACAGAACTGGCCTGCCTGCTGCCAGCGTCCTTTCTGCACGGCCTGATGATAGGCCGTAATGCTGCGGCGCAGGGCGAACAGCAAGGCAAAGGTGTGCTCAGGTACGGTATCCACCGCATAATCCCGAATATTCGCGACGGGGATATTTCTGGCTTTGCAGGCGTCGATATCAATCGCATCAAAACCTGTGGCAGCCACCGCAATAAATTTAAGATCCGGTGCCTGAGCGATCAGCTCTGACGTTAACTTGACTTTATTAGTAATGACCACATCCGCCTTTGCAATGCGTTCAGCGCATTGCTCCGGTGAGGTTCGTGCGTGCAAGATTAAATTATGCGCGCCATGAATCGTTTTTAACTTCACACTCCCGGGAAAGGTAGCGTAATCAAGAAAAACGATATTTTTATTGTCCATTGCATGAGCATCCTTTGAATGTCTTGATATTCAGCCATTATCCACACAGACATTCATCAGGCTATATGCAAAAAAACATAATAGTGCGCAATAATTATCATACTTCCTGTGTAATTAAACAAATCGCTGCGAGACTTCTCGCATAAACTTCGTTTTAATTAATTAAACCCGTAATAAAAAAAGAGGATCATTCGGTAAGGTTCGCTCGAATTTATCCTTTCTGTTTTTACCCGCCCTTCCCTTTTATTTAGCTGAACACGTTAATGGAATAGCCTGTTGGCCTCCGGTTGGCGGCTGCAATATTGCGTCAGCAAAGCGGGGGGCAGGAAAGCGGTATGAAAAGGCGGTAAAAATGGGTGAGGACAGAGAGGGAACGTCACCCTGCTTTGGCAGGGCCGGGATGCATCAAGAGAGGCTATCAGCGTGCGGGCGGCCCGGGTAGTGAAGCGTGGGATTGCGCCGGGAGTGGCTGAAACGGCCGTTTCTGGTTAACGGCTAAACGCGCTGTTCAGCCCAATGCCTCAAAATTGATGGCGTCAAACAGGTAGCCCTGGAATGCCGCGGCATAGGGTTTAGCAAACTGAAAGTAAGTTTCCTGTTCAACGCCTTCTACAATAATAAACTGACAATAGTCTTTAATTTGCATCAGGGTATCCTTCCAGAGCGGGCTGTTATGATGCTTCCAGAAAAAAAACTTATCGATTTTAACGGCCTCATATAATCCCTTTTGCAAACAGGGGAAATGGGAAGAGGCACTGCCAAAATCATCCAGCCATAAGGTGTAATGATTATATAACTTTCGCAGTAAGGGATTATTCAGCCCCTCCGCCAGATTGGGGAAGTCTTCTGATACTTCAATGCGCAGAAAAGAATGCGCTGTGGCGAGTTCGTAAATATCCCGTTCTTCCAGCAGCGCAAAAGCCATCTCTACATCGACATTTACAGAACACAGCAACTGGTGACTTTCAAAGAAATGTCTTTTTTTATCAATCAAGAACAACTGGTCTCTTAAGAGACTTATTTTCTGTTCTTTATGCATGTTATTTATATGGAAAAAAGGCGTCCCTGGTGCGGCAAATCGGGTTAAGACTTCAACGGCAATACGTTCAGATTTCAGGTTTACAATAGGCTCAGCAATGAACCGCCAGGCACGGTTGTTATTATCAAGATTCTGGATTTCCATTCCCATGCTCTGATTAACGGCATTAAAGTAGATCGATTATTGATCGTCGCCAGCTATCAATCAAATGAATTTTAACGGATTGGTCTATGATTAAACCTATCAAACTTTAAAAATCGATCGTTAAACCCTTGTTATTTAATGAAGACTCGAAAACTGAAAAACTCCAGTTACGTCTGGATCGTATTGTGGTCAGGTTATGCAGGCTCAGCCAGGATACCTTTATTAATTCCTTTCAGAGTACAAGGGAAAGGGGTAATACGGCTCAGGCCGCCGGTCATCGCCGCATTAAGTCCAGCGTAAAACAGATGAAACTGGCAGGCCGATGACGCCAGGATGCCAGCGAAATGACAAAACAAGATTAAAAACGGTATTTGTAGAAAAGCGGCACCCCATGACGTTTTACGCCTTGAAACGCCGTTATTCAGGCGATACTGTTTGACCACCTGACATCGTCATTTTCATTCAGAGCTGCCATGCGCCTCTCATTTTCTAAACTTGAACCTCATCATCTTAAAGAAATATATGAAATACGCTTTTCCGTAACGGAAAATCGCCTGCACGCGCATCAAATCCACTATTTACAGCGTGAACAAGCGCTCGACGATATTCGTCAGGGCGGCGGCTGGATTTGCCAGGTGGACGGTGAGTATGCCGGTTACGGGTTAGGGATCAATGCGCCTGAACCGCTTATTGGCGGGCTGTTTGTTAAACCTGAATATCAAAAACAGGGCATCGGGACACAACTGTTGAACACTATCACACAGTGGTTTATCGATCAGGGCGCGGAGGCCATCGTACTGACCACCGATCCCGGCTCGAACGCGGAGGGGTTTTATCAGGCAAATGGTTGGGTCGCAGAAGGCAGTGATGCGTTTGGGCAGCGGGTGATGCGTAAGCGCTTACCGCGTGGCTGACATGACGCCATCCGCCGCCAACGAAACCGCAGCGTTCCCGCCGCGTTGGGGAGAATGCGCACAGGATGTCCTGCTCATCCTGTGCGCGGTCCGCGTTGAAGCCGGGATTAGTGCGACTGTGGTTTAAACAGCTGCTGCACAAACTCCACATACGCAGGTCGCCAGACGTCCATCTCATGCCCTAAGCCCGGATACTGGGTGTAATGGAAGGTTACGCCCTGCTTTTCAAGCTCGGTTTTGAGTCCGGCAATGTCTTTGCCTGTCACGATATCTTTATCGCCCACCACCAGCGTAAAGTTTTTCAGCTGCTTATTCACGGTCTGCGGCTGGCTCAGTTGACGCGTCACGACCTCATTAGGCACGGTACTGGTGGTCACGCCGCTAAAACTGGCCAGCCAGCCAAAGTCGCTCAGGTGCGTCATGCCTGACACCAGCGCCTGATAGCCGCCCTGGGACAGCCCGGCAATCGCCCGGTCAGCCGGTTTGCGACTCACGGTAAAGCGTTTTTCCACCAGCGGGATAATGTCCTGCATTAACTCTTTATCCGCAGCAGCGGCATTGAGGGGATAAAAGTCTTTGCGACGATCCGCAGGCGGGAAGTTTTCAGGAATAGCCTGCACGATGTCGGTTTCGGTATCGGGCACCACCACCAGCATCGGCTTGATTTTGCCCTCTGCCAGCAGGTTGTCCATGATCTGCGGCAGGCGCAGTTGCGAAATGGCGGACAGTCCGGTATCGCCAAAACCGTGATAGAAGTAGAGCACTGGCAGCGGTTTATCATCGGCCTTGTAACCCGGCGGCGCCCAGACAAACACCTGACGTTCCGACTTCAGGGCGGTGGAATGATAGGTCAGGGTCAGCACATCGCCGTGCGGCACGTTGCGCTCGTCCAGAATACTGCCCGGCACCAGAATCATACTGGTGTTCACCTGGCGCTGCGGTTTAGGGAAACGGCTGCCGGTATCCGGCGTGCGGAAACCGTCTACGTCGAAATAGTATTCATACAGGTTGGGCTTCATCGGCGCGCTGGTCCACGACCAGATGCCGGCACTGTCCTTTTTCATGTCATGCGATTGCTGGCTCAGCGGCGTGGCGCCGGTCACCACGGCAACCTGCTTCGCGGCAGGCGCAAAGAGACGGAAGGTAATGGAGTGATCCGGATTGAGCGCCGTAATGTAGCGGCTCACCGGGATACTTGTATCCGGGGTTTGCGGTATAGGTGCGGCAATCAGTACTGGGACATATCCCGTCAGCAGGCTTCCTGCCAGGAATGCAAAACAGGCTAAGTTTTTTTTCATCGTGGGTTCCGTTTTGTGTATGGCGAGGTAGTTATTACATCTTTCTGTCCCGGAAGAGAGAAAATGGATTCGCAAAAAATGCAGGGTGTGATGCGGTTCAAAAAATTCCGCCACGCTCTGGCATGCAAAACCCGCCCTTTTTTCTGCAACCATCGTGCAACGACTCGCATTTTCTCACCCGCCAGCCTCGCATTAGGGTTATCGTCGCAGCATTAACACCTTCCCCTTTATAAGGACTGAGTATCGATGCGTAAACTTCCCTTTCTGCTGGTCACCCTGGGCCTTTTGATGTCGGTTGCCTCTCAGGCACAGGCCGAAGGCTGCCTGAAAGGCGCGCTGGTGGGCGGCGTGGCGGGCCATCTTAAACATCATGCGGTTGCCGGTGCCATGGCGGGCTGCGCGGCGGGGCATTACCTGGCGAAAAAGCATAAAGAAGAAGACAGTAAGCAAAGTCACTAGCGGTTCAGTTGGGGTTGCCAGTGGGCCGCCCCGCTAAAGGTTAGGCTTCGGCGTGGCAATGAAATCCACGCCTGCCTTTCCCGTCCTGCTTTCCTCCCCCCTGCCCGCCAATAGCCTTTGATCGACATTGCTTTCAACTCGCGTTAATGTGCCAAATCGTGTTTGAAAAGCCGAGAAGCGTGCCGCCCTGTCTGGCTGGCGCTGAGGTAAATCAGGACAAATGGATGAATGCTGATAAAATCAATCGGGCTATAGGCGCATTAGTTGGGTTGGCGCTGGGCGATGCGTTAGGTACCACCCTTGAATTTCAGCCCAGACCGGCAAAACCGGTGGTAACCGACCTGGTTGGCGGTGGCCCCTTTATGCTTGAACCCGGTCAATGGACGGATGACACGTCCATGATGCTGTGTCTGGCTGACAGCCTGATCGAACGGGGCGAAAATGTACCTGCCGATCAAATGCGACGCTATATCAACTGGCGCGATTATGGTTATAACTCCTGCACCGGAACCTGTTTCGATATTGGCACGACCGTCGCCCTCGCGTTAAAAACATTCAGCGCTGAAAGCATTGCGCTGGCGGGCAGCACCGACCCCAGAAGTGCGGGCAACGGCAGCCTGATGCGCACCGCGCCTGTGGCATTATTCATGCATCATGCCCCTCTCACTGCGGTCTTTGAAGCGACGAAACTGGCCAGCGCCACCACTCATGCAGAACAGCGATGTATTGAGGCCTGCCAGTACATCACGGGCCTGATCCACATGCTGCTCAACAGCGATAACACGCCGACCAAAGCAAGGCTATTCAATGCGTTTCATTCTGCGCAGTACGCATGGATAAAAACACTGCATCCGGATTCCTTAGCCATTATTCAAGGTCGCTACCGTCTTAAATCCCGTGATGAAATCAGCAGTTCTGGCTATGTGATTCACTCACTGGAAGCCGCTCTCTGGTGTTTCTGGCACAGCGAGACATTTGAGGAAGGGGCGTTACTGGCGGCGAATCTTGGCGATGACGCGGACAGTGTCGCCGCTATTTATGGTCAGCTTGCGGGTGCGTATTACGGTTACCATGCCCTGCCAAAATCCTGGCTGTCACGGCTGGCCTGGCACGATGACATCGTGCAACGGGCTAATCTCCTGATTATCAGACAAGACAATACCGTACTAAAACGCTTCATCGCTGACTGCCAGGACGATATTGAAAACAACATGCCGCTATCCGCCGAAAAAAATCAACTTATGCTGACGGGTTTTGGCTGGAACCAGTGGATAACCAACAATATGTCGCTGAGAGAAAAAGAAAGGATTTCGCACGCGTCTGTCGCTGAGTGCCTGAGTCTGGTGACCGTTTATACTCGCGGCGATCGCTATATTGAGGGATTGCTCCATACATCCGCATCGGATGGGACGCTCGACGCCATTATTAACAGGCTGGCGATATTGATTCAGGATGAATATGCCCTTTGACGCCTTGCTTCTGCTTAAAGCAACGCGGCTTATTTTTCACAGGCCCTGCCCCTCTCGTTAAGTCAAAACCCTGCCAGATGACCTGGCGTTGAGTAGGGCGTAATCACTGCTCGCCGTCTTTGCCAAAGCGACGGCTCAGTTCCCCTGTATTTGTATCGCTGCAACCGTCAACGCAAACGGCGTCGGCGTGCACACCGCCAGACTCAGGCCGCCCACCTGCAGTGCGCTGACCGACAACGCAGACGGTGCCGTGCTGTCGATGCTGGCCATCTGCCAGGCGCTTTCGCCGCGCTGCTTGATGATGGCCTCTTTTAATGTCCAGATGCGCCAGAAGGCTGCTAACTGCTGCGCCGCCGGTTCCGCCGCCAGTTGCGCCTGTTCCTGCGCGCTAAACAGCTGCTGCGCCAGATTGCGCCAGCCTGGCCGTGGGCGCAGCACTTCAATGTCGCAGCCGACTTCACCTTCATCGCTAAGGAGCAGTGCGATATCGTCGCCACTGTGGCTAAGGTTGAACCAGAGCCGGACGTCAGCGGGAAAAGCCGGTTTGCCGTGCTGGCCGACGACGCTCGCCGGCAGGGGCGAAACCACAGCAGAGAGCATGGCACGCCCGGCAAGCCAGCCTGCGCGCCGCGCACCCAAGGGTGCCTGATCTTTCAGTTCAGACGCGGTCAGGCCAGCGCTGAGTGAGGAAATTTTCCCCAGAAAGATCTGATACATGTCAGTGCCAGCGTTTGATAATGATGGAGGTGTTAATGCCGCCAAACGCAAAGTTATTACTCTGCAAAAACTCACAATCGATGTTGCGGGATTGCCCCATGATGTAGTCCAGTTCGCCGCAGTTCGTGTCCGGTTGGCTCAGATTCAGCGTGGGGGCAAACCAGCCCTCGCGCATCATTTGCAGGCTCATCCAGGCTTCCAGCGCACCGCAGGCACCCAGCGTGTGACCGAAATAACTTTTCAGGGACGAGATGGGCACCTGATTGCCATAAATCGCCGCCGTGGCCTGGCTTTCTGCCAGATCGCCCCGGTCGGTCGCGGTGCCGTGGGCGGAAATATAGCCAATGTCCTGCGGGCTCAGGCCAGCCATGGTGAGCGACTTCTCCATGCAGATCTGCATGGTTTCGCGCTGCGGCTGAGTAATATGGGCAGCATCGCAGTTGGTCGTGAAGCCGATAATCTCGCCATAGATTGTCGCGCCGCGCGCTTTCGCATGCTCCAGCGCTTCCAGGATCAGCGTGCCTGCGCCCTCGCCGATGACCAGGCCATCGCGTTGTGCATCAAACGGCGACGGCGTGCTTTTCGGCGCATCATTGCGCTGGCTGGTGGCGAAAAGTGTATCAAACACTGCGGCTTCCGACGGGCACAACTCTTCTGCGCCACCGGCGACCATCACCGTCTGATAACCGTGGCGAATCGCTTCCCACGCGTAGCCAATCGCCTGACTGCCCGAGGTGCAGGCGCTGGACGTGGGGATAACCCGGCCGCGCAGACCGAAAAACAGCCCGGTATTCACGGCGGTGGTGTGTGGCATCATTTGCACATAGGTGGTGCCCGTAATGTTATTGGTGTGCTTTTCCGTCAGCATGGTGGCGAATTCGCTCACCGGGCCGGTGCTACCGGTCGACGAGCCGTAAGCAATGCCGGTTTCGCCATTGGTCAGCACGGGATCACCGATCAATCCCGCGTCCTCCAGCGCCAGCTCGGTCGCGCGGGTGGACATTAACGACACGCGGCCCATGGAGCGGATGCGTTTGCGGGTATAGTGCTCCGGCACACTGAAGTCATCAACCGGGGCACCCAGCAAGGTATGCAGCCCGTCGTAAACCTGCCACTCCGGCATTTTGCGCACCGCGTTTTCATACGCCAGCAGCCTGGCGGACACGGCCTGCCAGTTTTCGCCAAAGGCGGTGACGCCGCCCATGCCGGTAATTACAACACGACGTGTCATAACATCCCTCCGTTGATGGAAATCACCTGGCGCGTCACGTAACCCGCAATATCCGACATTAAGTAGCGGGCAAGCCCGGCTACTTCTTCCGTTTGCCCCATCCGCTTCATCGGGATAAGGGACATCGCTTCTTTCAGCGCCGTCGCTTCCATCTCGATCATCCCGGTATCAATCAGCCCCGGCGCGATACAGTTGACGGTAATCTTGCGCTTGGCCAGTTCAATCGCCAGCGCCTTGGTGGCCCCGATGATACCGGCTTTAGCCGCGCTGTAGTTCACCTGGCCGCGATTGCCCATCAGCCCGGACACGGAGGAGAGCGTGATAATGCGACCGCCCTGACGGGCACTAATCATCGGCATGATGCAGGGCTGAATCACGTTGTAAAAACTGTCCAGATTAGTGTGGATCACCTGATCCCAGTCGTCCTCGCTCAATGCCGGAAAGGCCGCATCACGGGCGATCCCGGCGTTACTGACCAGGCCGTACCAGGGGCCGTACACGTCATTATCCTGTTCCAGCACGTCGCGGCACTGCTGGCGATTCGACACGTCAAACTGAAGCAGTCGCCCCGCGCCACCGGCGGCAACAATGTCATCGAGCGTCTGCTGCGCCCCCGCGACATCATGATGATAATGAACGCCAGTCACGAAGCCGTCCGCCGCCAACTGACGGGCGATGGCACGACCAATGCCTTTGCTGGCACCGGTAACCAAAACTGAACGACTCATGAAGACGCTCCTTGTTGAAATAGAGAATGAAGTTCTTCGGCGCTGGGCTGAAAAGTATTCACCCGACCGGTTGCCAGCGTGTCGCCGCCAGCCTCAATGGCGCATTCAAAGCTGCCAAAGCGCTCATCCCGCACCAGCAGTTTGACCTTCACGGTCAGCATTGCACCACCCGGCAGAATGCCTGCCCCACAGATTAACTCCCGTGCGCCCAGTACCATGCCTAAGGAGATACTGGCCTGGCCTTGCTGATGGCGATGCCATCCCGACCAGACGCCGACGGTCTGCGCCATTAACTCCAGAGCATACCAACCCGGCAGGTTGCCATCGGGATCGAGAAAAGGGGCCAGCACGCTGTCTGCCGATACCGCGACCAGGCAGGCGGCGGTCTCGTCCGTCACGCTGTCGACCTGTTCGAGCAACAGCATGGGCGCGTCATGCGGCAGATAGTCACCGGGGGATAAATAGTGGCTCATGAGAGTTTCCCAAGCAGAATGCTGGCGTTGTTACCGCCGAAGGCAAAGGAGTTTGACAGAATAACCGGGCGCGTCAGCGGCTGAGGCCGTTCGATGATGCCACAGGGCGGCAGCTCAGGATCGCGCGGCGACAGGCTGAAATCCTGCGGCGGTAACGGCAGATCGCGTTGCAGGATCAGCATGCTGAGCGCCGCCTCGGTAATACCCGCTGCGCCCAACGTGTGCCCGGTCAGATGTTTGGTTGAACTGCACGGCACCTGCTCACCAAACAGTTCGCTCACCACGCTGGATTCAATCTGATCGTTTAACGCGGTGGCAGTGCCATGCAGGTTGATATAGCCCACCGCTGCGGGTGAAATCCCGGCTTCGTTCAGGGCCTGACTGATGGCGCGGATCGCCCCTTCCCCCTGAGGATGAGGGGCCGAAATATGGTATGCGTCGCTTGATTCGCCCACGCCCAGCAGCGCAATCGGCTGCGGCTCACGGGTTAACAGCATCAACGCGGCGCCTTCACCAATCGTTATTCCGCTGCGGTCGCGGGCGAATGGCTGGCACAGCGTGGGGGAAAGCGATTCCAGGCTGTGAAAGCCGTTGACCGGCATGCGGCTCAGCGTATCTGCTCCACCGACAATCGCCACATCAGCCAGCCCGGCCTCAATCAGACGGCGACCGCTAATGATGGCGCGGGCACTGGACGAGCAGGCGGTGGACAGCGTAAAAGCCGCACCGTCAAGCGCCAGCCAGTGGCTGAGAAAACGTGAGGGATCGCCCAGTTCCTGCTGCGGATAGCACCACGCGGTGCTCTGCTGCTGATTCAACGTCAGGTTGACGTGCACATCCCCTTCGTCCAGCCCGGATGTACTGGTGCCCAGCACCACGGCGACGCGATCGCGACCATAGTGTGCAATCGCCTTATCGACCTCGGGCTGGATCTGTGCCAGCGCGGCCAGTAGCAGCTGATTATTGCGCGAGCGATGTGCACGGAATGCCTCCGGGATAACCGGCAGCTCCCCTTCCACGCCCGCCAGCACGGCGTGCGGATGCGCCTGTAACCAGCCGCTCCGCGCCCGCATACCGGGTGCCACGCCGCGCACCAGGTTCATGGCGACCTCATCGTTATCCTTGCCCAGCGCGTTAATCATGCCAACGGCAGAAACGTAGATCATCTCAGTCATCCAGGTATTGAATGGTGATGTGGTATTTAAAAACGTGCTGCTCAATGCTGATGGGTTCGCGCTTGCCCTGACGGTTCAGATAGGTGATATCAGTCACCAGCGTGCCGCTGGCGTCGCGCAGTTCGCGCTTATCCCCGTTGTCTTTCAGCGTCCAGCCTTTGGGCAACTGGGGCTGCCAGGCGCTAATCGGCCAGTGGCTGAGCATCACGTCTGCCAGCACCTGACTGGCAGGTGGCAACTGCGGCACCACAATCGACTGCTCGGTGTGCAATCCCTGGCGATCGTAAGTGACCAGGAACAGGCGAATCCCCACCGATGACAGCCCCGCCAGCGTGATTTTTTTATCATCCGCGTTGAGCATCACCAGCAGCGACTGGCTTTTGCCATGAAAACGGCCGGTCAGGAGCTGCTGGGAACGGATTGACGGCGCGATCCCCGGCGCTGGCAGCGTAACGCGCGCGCCCGGTGCCAGCCATGCCTGCGGGCGATTTTGCGGGCGGTGGGTTGAATGGCTGCACCCGGCCAGCATCAGCGCAGCGGCAACCACCAGACAGCCTCCCATGGACACGCGGCGGCCGCAAACCGGCTCCGGCATGGCCTGTCTTTGTGCAAGGCGTTTTTTCAGCATGCGTAAAGTCTGGTTGATCATCGTCTTTTTTTCTCTCTTTTCGTCGGCATCGCCAGCGGTGCCAGCAGCCAGGCGGTGAAGATACCGCTCACCAGCACGATGCCAAAACTGCTAATGGCCTGGGTTGCGCTGAAAACCAACATGCCGAGCGTCAGCAGCGTGGTCATCATCGCCAGGGTAATGGCCAGCATTGAGGTCAGCGGCGTACCGCGTGGATTACTGAAAAACAGCGTGTAATTGATGCCGATGCCCAGCACCAGCACCAACGCCAGCAGCGAAAACAGGTTGACCGCATGGCCGGTGAAGGCCAGTGCCGCCAGACCGCAGCTCAGGGACAGTACGGAAGGCACCAGACTGAGCGCGCCTTTGCGCCAGCCCAGCCGCATCACCGCGCCACAGGCAATCACCGCCAACGCAACCAGCAGCAGGCCGGTCAGGATGTGGCGGTACAGCGCAAACAGCGCGTCAAAGGTACTTTTGCGGTCCACCCAGGCGACGCCGGGAACGCTTTGGCTTAGCGCATTCAGGGCAGCGCTCTGCTTCACCCCCTCAACCGGCACCAGCACGCCGCTCTCACCGCCCTTGAGCGTCAACCACAGCAGCCGCCAGCCTTCGCTCGCCGGGCTGGCAAGCCAGGCCTCAACGCTGACCGGCATCGGACTGAGATCGGGGTTAGCCGTCGTTAAGCCAGCCTGACTCAACGCGCGAGTGACGGCGGGCGCGGCCGTTTTCAGCAAGGTCAGATCCTGCGCCTGGCGTGCCAGCGAATTCAGGGGAAGCGTTCGATAACCGCTCATCAGCCCCTGCGCTCTGGCGCGTTCCAGTGCGGGCCTAAAGGCTTCCAGTCGCGTCAGTGTCTGCTGCGCGCTGTTGCCGTACACCACAAACCATTTTTGATCGACGCTCTGCCCGGTCAGCGCAGTAATGGCTTTTTCCTGCGCCAGAATATGCGGTGGCAGCGCCTGGAGCTGTGAAATATCATCGTCCACGCGCAAGGTTGCGATGCCCGCCAGCGAGAACAGTGCCAGCGCCACCGGCAGCCCCACAGACAGCACGGTGTTACGCCGCCATGCGGCCAGCCAGCGCAGCATCAGCACCATGGCGGGCACCGGACGGACAGGCAAACCACGGCACAGCCAGGGATGCCAGCACACCACCGTCAGGCAGGCGGCGCTCAGGCCCACCGCCGCAAAGACCGCCATCTGACGAATGCCGGGGAAAGGCGCAAGCATCATAATCAGGTACGCGGCAACCGTGGTCAGCAGCGCCAGCAACAGCGCATTACGCACTTTCGCCAGGCTCTGCCACGGCGAGGTTTCGGCCCCGTGCACCATGCGTTCGGTCAGATAGTAAAGCGTATAGTCCGCCGAAATGCCGATGATGCTCATACTCATGACCAGCGTCATCAGGTGCAGTTCGCCAAACACCAGCAGCGTGACGACGGTGCCTGCCAGCGCGCCCATGGCGATAGAGAGCAGGCACAGCAGCAGCGGACGCACCGAGCGGAACACGGCCAGAATCAGCAGCAGCACGCCGAGCACCGTGGCCAGGCCCAGCGTGGAAACATCCTGCTTCGCCTGCTGGCTGGCGTAATCGCTGTAAAACACCGTACCGCGTGATAACAGCTGTGCCTGCGGGTAGGCTGCTTTCAGGGTTTTTTCCAGCGCGCCCAGCGTGGTCACCAGTTTATGCGTCTGCTGCATATCAAACGACGATCCGGCCAGCTCACCGTGCAGCAAATACCAGTTATTGCCCTGGCTATCCTGCGTCACCAGCCAGCCGTCCATCAGGCGCAGCCGCTGACCATTTTTGGCCATCGCCAGTTGCGATCCCCGCGTCAGCATCAAGGGATCGTTTTGCAACTCTTTGCCGCTAACGCCGGAAAACGCGGAATAGAGCTGAGAGAGGACCCATTGGGCCTGGGCCTCGCCGCCGTTTTGCAGCCGCTGCCGCGTTTCGCTGTCGATCAGCCCGTTACGATGCTGCCAGAAAAAGGTGCCCCAGGCCTGCTGGCTACGGGCATCCATCGGGCCTTTCACCTCGGCCAGCGCGCCAGATTTCTGCAACAGTGCCAGCCAGGCCTGCGCTACCTGCGGATCGGCCTGCTTACCGGGGCTGACCAGCCAGACCAGCTGACGATCGAGACGCTGCATAAAGCCGTCGTTCAGGGCGGGCGGGATCGCTCCCAGCGCCTGTTTCGGCAGCATCGCCAGCACGCTGCTGTTCAGCCGGGCCTGCGGCAGCAGCATGAGCAGCACGGCCGCCATGATCAGGCAGGCCAGCCCCCACAGCAGCGCGGGCCGCTTACGGGGCGGCAAAGCGTTGGCGTTCGTCATCAGTCAGTTGCGCTGGCGTCAGTTGATGTTGAGAAAGGGTAATGTCCGTGCGGTCGCCCTGCTTATCGTTCAGCTGAATATGCTGCAGATAGGTGTTGCCGCTCAGATCGATGCTGGTGAAGATCTTATCCAGCGGCGTGGTAACTGGCGTCAGGCGCAACGTCCAGCGGCCTTCGCCGCGATCAGCAAAATCGACGCGAAAGTTCTGCTCCAGCACCTTGCGATCTGCCTGGAACAGCGCTCGCAGCAGGTGGTTAAACTGGAACATTTGCGGGTTGTTGTCGGCGGTGATGGTCTGCGGCGGCTGGCCGTTGATCACCTGTACCATGCGTTTGTCATCCAGCAGCAGCTGCATCGGGAAGGGACGGGTTTGATCCCACAGCAATCCCTGATCCCGGGCGATCAGCATCGTGCCCTGCGATTTTAGCGGCTGCGGCATGTCCTTGATCGTGCGGATCTGATCGAAGTGTGCGCGGATCACCGGCTGGGTGGTAAAGCGTTGTTGCAGATCGTCGAGCGTCAGGGCGCTGACAAAGGGGCTGATCAACAGCGCCAGTAATAACAGGCCTCTCATGGCGTCACTCCCATACGTTCAAACAGGATCGCCGGGCAGACAAAGCACATCTCCCGACTGCTCTCTTCCACCGCCACCTGAATGGTGTAGCCCGTTGTGGTGCGCTTACCGCTTTCGGCATCGAAAATTTCATAACCAATGCGCAGGCGGTTTTCGAACTCCTCGATGCGGGCCCGCACGCGAATGCGCTGTTCGAAAGTCACCGGATGGCGGTACTTGACTCGCGTATCCACCACCGGCCAGACGTAGCCGGACGCTTTCATCTGTCGGTAGCCATAGTCGAACTGATTCAGCAGCGCCTCGCGGGCGATTTCGAAGTAGCGAAAATAGTTACCGTGCCAGACCACGCCCATCATATCGACATCATGAAAGGGAATCGTTATCGCTACGTCGACAGTAAAACGGGGATCGTTAAGCACCCTTTACTCCTTGTCTTTGCTATCTGGCAGTTGCCAGAAATCGAAAAAGTTAAACCAGTCGAGCGGCGACTGGAGCGCGTAGTGCTCAAGGCGTTCCGCATAGCGATCGATGGTCTGCTGCAGGGCGTTTTGGCGATCGGCGCGGGGCAACAGCAGGGGATCGGCGAACGGCTCGCAGTGGATATGCAGTTTTCCCTGTTGGCGCAGCGCGAAGATCAGGTTAACCGGGCAGCGCAGGATGGAAGCCAGAATAAATGGCCCTTGCGGAAAAGGCGCGGGCTGGCCCATAAACGGGCTCCAGCAAACGCGCCATTCCCCGCCGCGCTGCGGATTTACCGCGATGCGATCGCCCACGATGGCAATCCACTCGCCACGGTCCAGCTTCTCTTTCAGCAGCATGGCGGTGTCCGGGCCGATGTCGGTCACCGGCATCAGGTTCAGCCCGGCCTGCGGTGCCATCTCTTCCATAATCTGTTTAAAGCGCTGGGCGTTATCGCTAAACACCAGCGCGTTGATGGTTTTGCTGCCCTTTAATTGCGCCAGCGCCCGGCAGGCTTCCACATCGCCCAGGTGCGAGGCCAGCAGCAGCTTGCCCTGGGGATGGCTGAGGTCGAGCCTGGCTTCCGCGCCCGGCGCAAAAACGACGTCTCGGCCAAAATGCAGTTCGCCGCGCCAGCTGGCAATTTTATCCAGCATCACGTTGCCAAAGCGCAGAAAATGCTGGTAGCTGTTGAGGTTTTCCGGCAGCGGCTGCTGTCGCATCAACAACTGCGCACGCACGCGGGCCATCCAGTTCTGTGAGGCTCTGCGCGCCGTGGCCGCCGTGAGCCAGTAAACGCCGACGACCGGATACAGCAAAAGCGCAAAGGCGTTACGGCCCAGCAGTCGCCACACCAGCAGCATCAGGCGCATCCCCCACAACCCTTTCACCTCTTTCTGTCGCGCCCAGTGCTGGGGCGAACGGCGAAACAGCAAGGAAGGGATACGCGGCAACATGCCGAAAAACAGCCGGGTGTGCATCAGGGAAATGCGTACGTTGTCTTTGATGGCGTCAAAATGCGACAGGCCGTCCTGCGGATAAGTCACCCGGGTCGGCACAAAGTAGCTGTTATTGCCCTGCCAGTAGAGCCGCACCATCACTTCGGTATCAAAATCCATCCGCTGACCGAGCGTCGCGCGCTGCGCTAACCGAAGTGTCGGCGCTAACGGATAAACGCGGAAGCCGCACATGCTGTCTTTCAGCTGCAGCGACAGCGTTTCGATCCACACCCAGACATGGGTTATCCAGCGCCCGTAAAGACGCGAGCGGGGAATGGAGTCGTCATAAACTGGCTGACCGGAAATCAGCGCATCGGGGTGCTGCTGCGCCAGCGCCAGCAGCCTGGGGATATCTTCAATCGCATGCTGACCGTCGGCATCAACCTGCACGGCATGGGTAAAACCGGCCGCCGCCGCCACCTGCATACCACGCAGTACCGCCGCGCCCTTACCGGCATTTTCCGCCAGGCGAACCAGCGTCAGCGTGGTGTTTTCGGCGGCCAGCCGATCCAGCACGTCCCGCGTGGCGGCATCGCTGCCATCGTCCACCAGGATACACGGCAGATCAAACGGCTGCAGGCGGGCCAGCACCGACGCCATCATGGCACCATGGTTGTAACAGGGGATCAGCACACAAGGGGAAAAGGTTAACGACATAACCGAATCTTACCGCTGCTGGCGGCATGACGCGCCTCACCGTCGTGGCGGTGATAGCTAAAGGTCAGCATCTGGCGCGCTTCCTGCCAGCTCAGCGTCAGCGTAACGGTGCTCTCTGGCAGCAGCGGAGACTGAAACTTCACGTTCTGAATGCTGTGAAAACGCCAGCCGGGCACCAGCAGCGTGCTGGCGTAGTGCATCACCCAGTCCATCTGTGCCACACCGGGCAGCAGCGGCTGCACAGCAAAATGCCCTTTGAACCAGAACAGCGAAGGATCAAGGTATAAAACCATCTCAACCTGATGGGGCTGTGCCTGATGGTGCTCAATTTCACGGGGTTTCATGAAACAACTCCTGTAACTGCGCATAGACACGCTTGTTCATACTGTTGACCGGGATCGCATCCATCACCCGCCAGTAACGGGGCACGGCAACGGGTTCGAGCCAGGGCAACAACGCACGTCGCCAGGCCAGCTCCTGCAGCTTACCGCCGTGTTCCTGCCAGCGTTGCCGTGCTTCATCGTCCAGCACCAGCACCACGCCTACGCCCTGTCGGCCGCGACGCGAGACCGCCACCGCCGCCACCTCGCGGATGCCGTCCAGCGCTAACAGCCGCTGTTCGACGTCGCTCAACGAAATGCGCTTTTCTTCGATTTTAACGACGCTGCCCCGCCGTCCCGCCAGCCGGAACTGGCCGTCCTGCTCGATGTGCAGGATATCGTCGAGCAACAGGCCGCCTCTGTCGGCAATCAGCGGCGAAAACACACGTAATGTGTCGTCTTCCTGATGAAAATGGACACCCTCAAAGGGTTGCCAGGTTACGTCGTCATGCTGACGATAGCGCCAGGCGAGAATGCCGGTTTCCGTGCTGCCATAAATTTCATCTGGCCAGATATGCATCCAGTCAGCGGCTTGTGAAACATCCTGCCAGGGTAACATGCCACCCGCGGAAAACACCATGGCGACCGGCGGCGGCGTGAGCTGGCGATCGAGGCGTTTCAGAAACGCCGGGCTACTGATAAAGGCATACTGATAATCGTGGCTTAAGGCCGCAAACTGTTCGGCATACCAGAGCATCGCCGCATGCAGCGGTAACCCCAGCGCCATGGGCAGGATGATACGAAATGTCAGGCCGTACTGGTGCTGCGGCACGACCGAGGCCACCACACGACAGCCGGTCAACCGCCCGGCAAAGCGGGCAGCCAGCAGGGCGGCTTCGTTATCCAGACTCGCCACAGACTTCACTACCCGCCTGGGCTGCCCCGTCGAGCCGGAGGTAAAGAGTTCTATTTCGGCATCGTCGCGCAGGGCGGGAAAATGTTGAGACGGTGAGGCGATCGTCATCGAACTGCTGACAACCAGCAGCGGCCCCTGCCAGCTAAGCGTTTTTTCGCTCATCACGCCGTCAAACAGGGCCTGCTGCTCGTTCAGTAAGGGCACACGACAATGGCCGGGGATGACGGGCGTTTTACCGGCGTGCAGCGTCGCCAGCAGGGCCACGATAAATAAGTAGCTGTCCTCGAAACACAACGCCCAGCGCTGACCGTCCTGCTGCTGCAGTAAGGCGATCAGGCAGGCCACATCCTGGCGCAGATGTCCCAGCGTCCAGGTGCGGTCGTCCAGCCAGGCGACGGGCAGCGCAGCCGGTCGCGGCGCAGTGAGCCACTGTGTCAGTGTAAGCGTCTGCTTCATCATCCATCTCGTTCTGTTATCTTGCGGCGGACCAGCCACTCGCCCGCCATCAGCGAGCCCATCAGCAGATAGGAAATCATCCCGTTCCAGGCCGTCCATAGCGTCATATCGCCATACAGCGCGGTAAAGAGCGCGATGCTGCCGTTGATGATGAAAAAGACGCACCAGACCTGCGTCACCCGCCGGGTATAACGCACGCCTTTTTCAGGCAGATCGGGTTCACTGACTCTGGCCAACCGTTCGACAAGCGGCATGGTTGACCACAGGGAGACGCCAAATACCGCCAGCATGACGCCATTGACCACCACCGGGTAAAAAAGCAGTAGCTGGTGCGTTTTCAGCAGCAGACTGGCGACGCACAGGATGATGCCGGCTACCGCCACCACCTGGGTAATGACGCGCAGCGGCCCCGTTTTGCGCCGGGTCTGGCGCAGACGTAATAAAAGAAGAAGCGCCATCAGCGGTAGCAACCAGTGCAGGCTGTTATGCGCCAGGCCGAACCCGATGACAAAGGGCCAGGCCAGCAGCAGTAAGCCGGTCAGCAGCTTGACGACTGGCAACGCGCGCGTAGCCGACATCGCGAATCAGGCTTCTTTCAGCAGACGTTCAACCGCGTCGACAACATCCTGCACGGTACGCACGGCTTTGAACTCTTCCGGCTTGATTTTCTTGCCGGTTTTCTTTTGCAGATGCACGATCATGTCGACCGCATCAATGCTGTCCAGCTCCAGATCCTCGTACAGCCGCGCCTCGGGGGAAATGTCCTGCGGATCGGTCTCAAACAGCTTAACCAACAGCGCGGAGACCTCTTCGTAAATGGCGTTTTGTTCTGTCATGACGGCGTCTCCTCAGGCACGTTGCGCGTGGATGAACGATGCCAGCGTGGCAACGGAGAAAAAGTGCTGGCGCATCTCTTCGCTTTCCGCCGAGAGAACCACCCCGTAGGCATTTTTTACTGCCAGCCCCAACTCAAGCGCGTCGATGGAGTCCAGCCCTAAGCCATCGCCAAACAGCGGCGCATCGGTATCAATATCGTCGGGCGACAGTTCGTCGAGATTCAGCGTCGTTATAATGAGATTTTTGATTTCAAGGTAAAGCGCTTGCATCATTAATTCCTGAAAAAGGTGAACAACCTGGTTGTAATTGAAGCAAAAGATGCCGGTTCAACTGCCGTGCCGCCAGTGCCGGTTCTTGTAAGTCTGCATCGTAAAACTGATCGATCGCGATCCGTTCCCGCACCTCAACGCTAAACATCGGTTTGGCGGGCGGAACGTCATACCATCTGCTGTGCTTATCCAGCAGATGCTCACTACAGTGAATATGCACTACGCGTAAATCACTGCCACAGCGCACGGCAATATTGGCCGCGCCACGTTGCAGTGTCATGGGTTCGCCGGGCCGCGTACGTGTCCCTTCCGGGAAAATCAAAATCGTGTCGCCCTGCGCCAGCCGTTGCCGACAGGCGGGCAGTAATGCATCGGCCTGACTGTTGATCAGATAATCCGCTGCCCGGATGACGCCGCTGACGAACGGGTTTTTCAAAAGCGCGCCCTTGACCAGGCAGTCGGTTTCCGGCATCACCGAGGCCAGCAGCACATAGTCGATGAGCGTCGGATGATTGGCGACCACCAGACAGCCGCGATCCTGGCGCAAATGCTCAATCCCGCGCATACGGTAATCCAGCACGCCGACGCCTTTTGCCACGCTTAAAAAGAAGCGGAAACTGGCGGCAATCGTGCGCCTGGCGATGCGGCGACGGCGGCCTTTATCCCATACCACGAGTAACAGCAGGTTAAACCACACCACAGACAGTAGCAGTCCACCGACGCCGAACAGGGCAAAGCAAAAACCGGTCATGACCCGTCGCCATGCCCGGTTAAGGCGCGAAAATGGCCTGCTCATCGGCGGCTCCAGTGCCAGTCAACCCGCTCGCCGCGCAGGGCAAAGGTGGCGGCCGCTTGCAGGTAGTGCTGTAAAAACAGCAGGCTTTGCGGCAGCGCGGTCTGTTCCGCTGCACGCGTTGGCCGGGTTTCGCACGCTAAGGCGTCACCGGCTTCGATCACCAGCGCGACGGCAAACGGCCACATTGGGGTTTCTGATGAGAGATGCGTCTGATAAAACGCTGGCATCGCCCCGTCAAAATCGACCATTAACACGCGCTGATAGCCCGCCTGGAGCAGGCACATCACCTCACACAGCCCCTGCTGAAAGGTGTCCTGACCGGCGGACAGCGACGAAGACACAATCGGTTTCTTCGCGGCAATGGTCAGGCAGCCCACGGCGGAGTTGTGCACGGACAGGGCAAAATCGGTTGGCGAAAGCGCCTGGCCTGTCGCCAGCGCCTGCAAAATGCGGAAGTTGCGTTCCAGCTCGCCGTGACGGCTGGTATAAAGCACGGCGTCGATTTCATGCTGACGCAGCATCGCCAGCCCGCACTCCACCGCCAGCTTACTGCCAGCGCTGAGGCGGCGCGCGGTCATCATCGGCAGTTCGGTCAGCTTTGCCTGCGGTGCCGCAGGATCGATGGCGTGCGACAGCCGAGCCCATTCCAGCCACTGTGTCGTTTCGCTTAATCCTGGGGCCCGGGCCTGCCAGTCAACAATGTTTAATGCAAATTTCATCAACGCGCGTCCGCGATATTCAGGTGATACTCAGGGCGGTTATCGCCGTGTTGTTATGATTTCTTCTGGCATTGCAATAACGTATGACCCACGCCCAGCCCGTCATCGCGTTCATCAACCTGGAAGCCTGCTGTGTCCAGATAGTGATAAAACCGCTCTACGCTGTAGAAACGGCTGTTGCCGTTGGCCATACAGGTAAAATAAAGCGAAGACGCATTGAGACTAAATGAGGCCGCTTCAAATTTCTGTGCATCCCAGAACAGTTCCATGATGAACAGCTTCGCGCCGGGTTTCATCACGTCGGCAACGCGGCGCAGCATCCTGACGATTTGTTCAGGCGAAAAGCAGTCCAGAAACTGACTCATCCACCAGACATCGGCTTCTGCGGGTAATGGCGCGTCGCCAAGCATATCGACTTCATGGAAGGCGATGCGATGAGAAAAGCCTGCATTTTCGATATTTTCACGGGCCAGTGCAATTTGTGGCGGCAAATCTAACAGGGTTACCGCTATCGCGTTGTCATACTGGCAGCAGCGGATTGCCCATTTACCGGTATTTCCGCCGACATCGTACAGGGCAGCGGGACCGCTGGCGAACACATACGGCAGCGCCGCGTCAAAGGCCGCGTCGGAATAGTAATGATCGAACGCAAACCAGCTGTTGCGCGCCGCCTCAGGCAGTTGCGCTAATCCGGGATAGATCGTGGGCCAGTCGCCAAAAACCTGTAATCCGGCCGGTTTGCCCTCTTCCAGCGCGCGCTGCAGGTGAAACAGCCCCTGGTAACACACATCCTGAGTGAAATCCATATTCACGCGCGTCATCGGGTCATGCAGCAGAAAATGACCGACTTTCGCCAGATAATAGTGTCCATCCTGATGCGTAACGATACGTCCGCTTAACCCCATATCCAGCAGGACGCTGACGGCATACTCATTGATCGTGCTGTTTGCCGTAATGGCTTCAAGCGTCGCGCCGCGTTTTCCCTGCTTATCCAGATACTCCAGCACGCCCGTATTCCGCAAACACAACGCGGTTTGAAAAAGCATCGGCGCAAAAGCGATACGTTGTGCTTCAGTAATCGCATCCAGTGCGCTGAGCGAATCTTTTTCATACATGGCTGAGAAAACCTGCTGAGTCAAAGGAGTAGTATCGGGCCATTGCAGGCCCGACTTTAGACATCATTATAAATTTGCGCCCGCAGACAGGTTAACCTGAATATCTTTGTCCAGGTTTTGCACCCAGCGGTTATAGCTTTTATGAATTTGTCCGCCTGACGCCAGCAGATTGGTGCTGTGGTCGTACAGGATATCGTAGCCTGTCGCCGAGTAGGTAATCCGCACTTCCGCCATGTGGTCACGAACCTGCTGACGCGCTTTGATCTCGCCCGGTGCAACCTGGGTCATGATCCACTGACGCTGAACACCGGCTTTTAAAATGGCGTTTTTGACCTGATCCTGAGTATGACCTGCAGTAAGGGTGGTATGAATTTTCTCAAGCGGCGCGGTACGTGCGCAGCCTGCCAACGCCCCAACGACCGTGAGGGCGGCAAACCATTTCATAGACTTTTTCATTCAACATACCTGTCTGTGTGAAGTAAATAAGGACAACAATAATTAGCGTGAAAATGATTATTGAGATTCATCATGCAGGGCTTATTTGCGTTAATTTAAACGCGGTGCCTCGTCTGTGATGCCATGATAAACGGCCGCAATGTTGTTATATTTTCTCTTTTAGTTCAACAGAATTTAATTAAACCGATTTATTGTCTGGAAGAGAAAAAACGATAATTACGCGCCGGGCAAAGAGGTTAACCCGAATAGAAAAGACGATGACAGACGGAGAAAACGCCCCCGTCTGGATGAATCATTTTCTTTAAGGGCAATCGATGCGCCGATCATCCTGAACCGGCGTTATCTGCACCCTGCTCTGCCGATTGCCGCGTTAAACGGTTTCGTACTGGTACATCTCACGTCAGCCCTCGTTAACAGAAGGTAAACCCTGTCAGCGATAACCGTCAGCGTGGGCTGCCACCTGGTGCAACCCTGGCTGGCCGCCAGGGTTGGGCTTGTTAGCTTGCCTGCAGTGGCTTACGCACAAACAGGCCATAGCTCAGCGCGCCCAGCATCAGCAGCGCGGCACCGAGCAGAAACACATTGGTGAATTTCCCCGTGGTATCCAGAATAATGCCGGTCACGATGGGCGCCATCGCCGCCCCCAGGAAGCCGCCAAAGTTCTGAATCGCCCCCAGCGAGGCAACCTGAGACTTCGGTGCAATATCGCTGGCCAGCGTCCAGAGCGCGCCCTGCGGCATTTGCGAGAAAAAATAGCCCAGGGACAGCAAGCTAATTGCCAGCGGCGTGCTGTCGACGAACGGAATCGGTGCCACGAAGCAGGCGGCCAGAGCAGCCCCTGAGACGACAGGGACTTTGCGCGCGGTGATGGCTTTGACGCCCCGACGCACCAGATTGTCCGAGAGCATGCCGCCAACCAGCACGCCCAGAATACCGGCCAGAAACGGAATAGAGGCAATCCAGCCCGTGGCTTTCAGGCTGAAGCCCAGCGATTTTTCCAGATAGCCCGGCAGCCAGGTCAGATAGACCCAAATCGTGAACATAATTGAGAAATTGCCGATCACCATAAACCAGGTGGTGCGGTGTCGGAACAGCGACCGCCAGCGAACCGCGGTTTTCTCTTGCGGTGTGGCCGCGCTGTATTGTCCGGCATGCAGCAGCGCATCCTCACGGGCATTGGGATCGCGATAGAATTTCCACCACGCCAGCAGCAGGGGAAGCCCCATCACACCGATCGCAACGAACATGCCGCGCCAGCCCAACGTCAGTAACAGCACGGTGAGGATGGGCGGCGCAATGGCATTGGCAATTTGCGAACCGGTATTGATAATCGCGGTGGGCAACCCGCGTTCACTGTCACCAAACCAGCGGTGGGTGATTTTAATCCCCGAGGTAAAGAACGGGGATTCAGACACGCCCAGCAGCATACGCAGGCCATAGAAATAGCTGTAGCTGTTGGCAAACGCCGTCAGCACGGTAAAACCCGACCACAGTCCCAGCGCCCAGGAGAACATCTTTTTGGGGCCGAGTTTGTCCACCAGCCAGCCCGCAGGCAGGTTCGCCAGTGCATAGGGCCAGAGAAACGCCGACAACAGTAAGCCCATTTCGGTCTGGGAAAAGCCAAATTCCGCCGCAATGGTGGTGTTGGCAATGCTGAGGTTGGCGCGGTCCAGGTAATTCACTATCGCCGCCAGCAGTAACAGCGTAACGATGCCCCAGCGCAGTCGCCCTTTCAGCGTGCCCTGCTCGCTTACCGTCGTCTCTGACATCGTTGCAGAAGGCTTCATGGCAACGCCTGCACGGCAAACAGATCGAGATGAATTTTAATCACCGCCTTGCGGACAGGCTGGGCCAGCGGAGACGCGCAGCCAGGGCGATGAATATCGTGGGGAAAGAACAGTGCAAACTGCCCTGGCGTCAGCGCGATGCTGTATTCATCCGTGATGTCCTGATAAAACACGACATCGTTTTCAATCCGACGGTCTTCCGCTATCACATGCTGCGGCTGGGCACGCGTCACGCCGATCGTTTCACGTCCGGCCAGCAGGTACTGGATATCGACATAGCGAAAATGGGATTCGGCCCGGCGGGCGCTGGCAGGCTCGGTCTCCATTTCCTGCAGCAGGCAGAACATTTGGTTGTCAGGCAGCAAATCGTATTTTCCCGTTTCCATCTGGCTGAAATCGCTGGCTGCAATCCAGCGAATCGCCTGGTCAACGATGGGATGAAACGCATGGCGCTCGCGCGCCCAGTCAAGTTGATCGCATACAATCATGGTGTTTTCCCCTGTAGTAAACCGATGCATAAGCAGCGTAAAGCGATTGTTATAAAAGGCGTGACTGCCACAGCGCACTGCCCTCGCGAATCTGGTCAAGCAATACGCTCAGTCCCCAGCATTTCTCCAGCACGTTGTCCCGGTTGACGCGGCAGTGCTCGCTGGTAAAGGTACCCAGGCGCTGGTGATAAATTTTGGCGTTTTTGGGATAGCCCAGGGTTTCGGTGACGGCGCTCAGCGACAGGAACAGCGACAGCTCATGGGCTTTTTCAGGCTGTTGTGCGCCCTGGTGATAAAGCCAGACATACAGGTTTGGATGAAAGTTAGTGAACACGCCGCTGAAACCGCGCGAACCGGCCTGGATAGCGGGCCACGCAATGGCTGCGTTGGCGTTGATTACCGCCAATGGCGTGCCTTCGGCCAGCCTGACGCGACGCTGTACCGTGGGCAGATCGCAGCTCACGTCTTTCAGCACCACAAAGCGACCGCTGTTGGCGCAGAAGCTGAACTCTTCATCGCTGAGCAGGCGACGATACGGTGCCGGGCACTCGTAGAGCCCTAACGGAAGATCGGTCGGTAGCGCCGCGAGGAGATGATTGAGGTGAGCATAAAACGTCTCACTTCCCTGATTCTGCGGATCAAGATGATTGGTGACCAGCACCAGAGCATCAATGCCCGTTCCGGCCATCGCCTGCAGCTCCTGAGTTTGCTCGGTTAACCCATCGCTGATGTGGCCGGAGGCAATCACCGGCACGCGGCCCTGCACGTTCTCCACCACAAAACGCGCCAGCGCCACGCGCTCCTCCAGGCTGAGAAACTGCATTTCACTCGACTGGCACACCGCAAACAGCGCGTCCACGCCCTGCGCCAGATACCAGTCGATCAGGCGTGACAGGCCGGGATAATCGATCTGATCATCCGGGGTGAACGGGGTCAGCATGACCGGGACAATACCTTCCATCTTTTTCATGGTTTCTCCTGCCAGCGCCAGCGCGCGGCGGTTGCGTTACGTCGGGTTATCGTTGATTAAGTCGGGTGACAGCCTGATGCCGTTTGGGCATAGTGCTTGCGCCTTCCCGCGCGACGGCCCGAGGCCCAGATGGCGGCCAGCGCGCCGTAAAGGCATCGCCCGCGCCGGTGGTGTTCACACTGAGCGCCGGAAAGGCGGGAATAGCGTAAAAATGCGGATCATCCAGCAGCAGAACATCCGCCTCGGTGAATGCGTGGGTTAGCCCGGCAATCCCGGCATCCGTCAGGGTTTTACTGGCCCCGGAACAGGCAGCAATCATGCTCTCACCGTTTTCCTGCGAGACATCGAGGATGGCGCTGCCCGTGGGTTCGGTATCGGTCTGGTATAAACGGAAAGAGTGAATGTCTGATGACGAAAGATGATCAAACGCGAACTGGCTGAACCCTTCGGTGCCGACTTTGGCAACCAAATGAACGCGCGATCCGGCGCGGCTGGCGGCCATCGCCTGCCTGGCCCCCTTGCCGCCTGGCCCAGAGGTGCTGCTGTGCGCCATCGGCGATTCACCACTTTTAGGAAATCGCGCCATCCTGGCGACGCTGTCCACATGGCATTCGCCAGGAATGCAGACCTTGCCCTGTCTGCGCCTGGTTTTCCGCGTGACACGCCACTGACTCGCCAGCCCGTTAACGGTGACGCGTTCATGTTCGTCCAGCCATTGCAAAATCTGATTGCGTCGTTCTTCCAGAAACATTTCCGCCCCTCCAGCCTGGCCGTTAAGCGTAAGGGAGCGCACGCGGCATGAAAGTGATGCAGATCTCAGCACCCGGGGAAAAACGGAAGCAAACGGAAGTCAACGAGTCAGCCGCTACGACATTATCAAGACGGGCAGTGTGAGGGCTGAAAAACGGCAGGTGTGATTCGCGACAAACTGTCTTCGGGCGGTAACGGCGGGAAATACCCGCAAACGCGCGTTGAATGGAGATCATCCTGTTCAGGAAACGCCTGGCCGCGGTAAGCCTCTGTAAGTGCGTCCCGCCAGGCATGTGCGGCGGGCTAACGTTTTAGCTTTCGGTATCCCCACGAGGCCAGAACAGCCAGCACGAGCGACAGTACGAACTTAACCACGATGAACGTAAACGAATAACTGTTCATCGCCTCTTCGCCATCGCCTTCGATAGTGATATGGCTCATAAATAACGTGTTGATCCAGCTATCCGGGATCAGCACAAAAGCCGCCAGCAACACAATAATGAATACCGCAATTTTCATCTCACACCACACTGACTAAAATCTGGAATGCCGCGCACATCAAGGCGGCCATAAGCCATCAGGTCTTTCCCGCCCGGCACTTTTATCTTGGGTATCCGCAGCAACGCATTTCTGAGGGTTTGAAACTCCGATGAGCTGTACAGCGTTACGCAGCCCCATGACACACCGGTGCCGTCGCTGTTCAAAGGATGGAGACGAAAGCTGCCCCGCCGTGTGCCATTGACGTAAACATGATCACTCATGGTTTCTGCGTTGTATAAACCAAACCATTCGGAATGATGATTTTTGTACAAATGATAAGCATCAATCACTTCTGCACGCAGTTGGTTTAGCACGCTCCCTTTCGGACGATCGACTATCCAGTATGTGCCCGGCGGGATCGCGGCCTTTTCGATATCTGAACAGTCAGGGTTATTGATATAGCGATCGATGCCTGACAAAACATCAAATGAACCGATGCCATAGCAGTCAAGCTTAACCCTTTTTCCGTCTGGCGAGAGACGATCGTAGTCCATCGTACAGATTTGCATCTCACTTCCTTTAGAGGTGGCACAAGCTGAAAATAATACTGAAACCCTGTTCAACATCAAACGACTACCTTTTAAGATTCCTCTTATAACGTTGAAGCGCCTTCCTGCAGGTTATTATGTTCACCAACGCTGAACGTTGCCCTCTATTTTTATTTTCTGCAAAGCATAAAAACACCTGCGCTGGCAGGTTAAGTTACCAAAAGAGAATAACATTTGAATGTGTATATAACGCCCCGGCCTTATTCGCGTTAACAACTACAGACGGCTTTATTAACCATCAGACTTAAAACCCATCGTGATAATTAACGTAACGCCTAAACCCCGGCGAAATAAAAAAATGTAAACAGCCCATCAACCTGTAAGGAACCTTCCCTTCTGCCCGCCAGTAAAAGGCTTTCGTCAGGACGTTATGGCTGGAACAGCTTAGCGTTAACATGATGCCAAACCCGCATCTCGCTATTTAGTCGCTGTAGCCATGTCGGTTACGCCGATCACATTATTTACCGAAAGTTATTTTCACGATATTAAACAATGCGCGTAATCACACCACTCGATTATGCGTTTATTGCAAAATCGCTTACCCAATAATAACAAGATGCAATCATGAGATTAACTAACACTCTATTAATTAACCTACATCTAATTTAAGCAATCATGTTACCTGTTTAGCGAAAGCATGAGGAAAAGGTAACAATAAGGGAACAATCATGAAAACAATCCGCTATTACAGATGGCATATGATATTACTGGTGTGCTTCATTACGATCATTAATTACCTCGACCGCACGGCGTTGGGCGTGGCCGCGCCGACGATGATGAAAGAACTGGACATGACCAAGGAGCAGTATTCCTGGGTGGTGAGCGCCTTTCAGCTGGCTTATACCATCGGCCAGCCGGTGATGGGATGGTTAATTGATACTATCGGCCTGAAGCTGGGCTTCTTTCTCTGCGCCATCGTCTGGGGGCTGGCCACCTTAGCTCACTCTCTGATCGGTTCCTGGCAGGGGCTGGCGTGTATGCGCGCCATTATGGGCTTTAGTGAAGCCTCGGCGATTCCGGCCGGGGTGAAAACCGCGGCCACCTGGTTTCCCGCCAGGGAGCGAGGCATTGCCACCGGGGTATTTAACATGGGCACCTCCTTTGGGGCGATGCTGGCCCCGCCGCTGATTGCCTGGTGCATTATGTTCCACAGCTGGCAGTTTGCATTTGTCGTTGCCGGCGGCCTGGCTATCGTAGCGGCCTTTGTCTGGTTTATCTTTTATCACGATCCTAAAGAGGCCAAACGGCTGTCGGCGGAAGAGCGCGCCTACATTGAAAGCGGTCAGGAAAAACACCTTCACACCGGGAAGAAAGAAAAGACCTCTGCATTACGCATACTGAAACAGCGTAATTTCTGGGGCATTGGCATCTCGCGGTTTCTGGCCGATCCGGCATGGGGAACCATTAACTTCTGGGTACCGATTTTCTTTGTGGAAACCCTGCACTTCAGCCTGAAGGAGATTGCTATGTTCGTCTGGCTGCCCTTCCTGATGGCCGATCTGGGTTGCCTTGCCAGCGGGTTCGTGGCGAAGTTTCTGAACGACCGTGGCATTGGCCTGATTAATTCTCGCCGCATTACCTTTACTCTCGGGGCGGTGCTGATGACCACCATCGGCCTGGTCAGCATTGTTGACAACCCCTATATCGCCGTGTTGCTGATCAGCATTGGGGGGTTCTCGCATCAGTTGCTCTCTACCGTGGCCGCGACGCTGGGTGCGGATCTGTTCAGAAAGGATGAGGTGGCGACCGCCGTGGGGATGGCAGGTGCCTGTGCCTGGTCGGGTCAGTTGATCTTTAACCTGTTTATCGGCGCGTTCGTCAGCATAATTGGCTTTGGCCCGTTCTTCATTGCGCTGGCGGTGTTTGATTTGATTGGGGCGGCGGCGCTGTGGATATTGATCAAAGCGCCAAAGGATGCCGGAACGTCGGATGCAGGATTAGCCGTATCGCCGTAGTGTTGTGGCGTGATATGACGTGGAGGTGCGCTGCGGGGCGTGCCTCTTTTTTCTCATCTAAAGAGAAGCGCTGGCGGCGTGAGAGTCCGATAAGGAAGCGTGGGATGATATCCGCCGGCGTCTGACGCTGATGCATTAACCTAATGCTTGAGCCTGGCGTCAAAAGCCCATCTCAGACAGGCTGTAATGTGTTTTTTCACAGAATTATGTTAATACATTCTTACGGTTACGGGTCGGACGAATGGATGTGGGACATGTCTTCATTTTTTGCGGCGTTACTGATTTACACCATTGGCACCGCCTCGCCCGGACCGGGAAACCTGTCCATTGCGAATGCGGCGATGAACTATGGCCGTACAGCCGGTCTGGTGCTGGCCACCGGCGTCATATCCGGCTCCCTGTGCTGGGGCTTGTTAACCGCCTTTGGCGTGTCCGCGATTTTGGTTTCTTCCCACGGTTTTATCATCTGGTTAAAACTGCTCGGCGCGGCTTATCTGCTCTGGCTGGCCTCAAAAGCGCTGCGCAGTGCCTTACGACCCGGTGAACTTTCGGCACGTCCTGCCCAGGCCCACGCGCGTTTACGCGGCTATTACCTGCAAGGGCTGGGATTGCACCTGACCAATCCCAAAGCCGCGTTAACCTGGTTCACCGTGACCAGTGTAGGGCTGACGCGCAACGCGCCACAGTGGCAGAGCTATGTTCTGGTCGCCACCTGCGCACTGACCGGGGTGATGATATTTAGCCTGTATGCGCTGATTTTCGCCTCACGTACGGCAGAGAAGTACCTCAACCGCGCACGGCGCAGTTTTGATCTGGTCTGTGCGGGGTTTTATGCATTGGTGGCGGTGGGGTTTTTGGTGTCACTGGGTTAAAAAAAGCCCCTGTCACAGGCGGTTATTCGATCTGCCTGGCGCGTCAGCTTCGCAGATAACAACCTGATGATACGACTTGAAACTGACATGACGCAGGCTGCACTCATCCTAAACCTCAGAAAAGATGACGATCTCTGATTTAGCACCGCTCGCGGTTCAGCCGTTGGAAAACGCGTTCTGCCAGCAGGTTATCGCAACCATTAACGCGATGCCTGCTGACTTTATAGTTTATTGCCACCCATGGCTTATGTCCTGACAGCCCTTACCGCAACTGGCTCACCTCATGATCGGCACTGAGCCTGTCCCCACCGGATGCTCAGCAAGATGCTGGCGCGACGCGGTTTCCACTCGCAATCTGCCGTTTTCTGCCGCGGGCCGAGCCATAAATAAACCTATAAATAAGAAATATTAACAGACCCGCGAGAGGGGTTTTTCCTGTAAAAGTTTATGTCGTGATTGCTTACATTTTAATTATCACGGCCGGGATAAAGATTGCCGAGTCTGCGCCGAAAGATCGTCGTCTCCCCACCCTTCTTCAGGAAAGATTTATGAAAATCTCAACACGGCTCGGCTCGGGTTTTGGTACGTTAATCGTCTTCTTTTCCCTGTGCATAGTCGTTGCTATTCATTCTTTGTATCAGTCCAAAAATGCCCTTGAATCCATCGTTCAGGGAGATATGAAAAAAACAAAACTGATCACAGACCTGACGCTTATCCAGCGCGACATGGCCATTACAGTAAGGAATCTGTCGTTATTTACCGATGAAAAAGGCATCGCGGAGCAATCTGCGCGGCTCGGAAAATTAAAGACCCGCTTTGTCGACAGCAGCACTCAACTGGGGCAGATGATTGACCAGTCGGGCAACAATGAAGAAATAAAAGCGTTTGAAGCGATAAAAAGCAGTGAAAAAGATGCCCTGGAATCATTCAGTAATACGGTTCCACTGGCGCTGGGGAAAAATAACGCCGCGACAGTGAAGTTTCTTCTGGATACCGTCAGACCCGCGCAGAATCCCCTGATTGACGGACTGACGGCCATGGGGCAGGTGCTCACGCAGCGATCTGATGACGCCGTCAGTGCCAACCGTAAAACGACGGAACAGGCTTACGTCATCTTACTGGTACTGTTAGCTGTCGCGGTCATTTTTGGCCTGTCCACGGGCATCTATTTGATTCGTAAGCTGATGAGTGAACTGGGTGGTGAGCCTGTGACCGCACAGCGCCTTGCCTATGCGATTTCTCAGGGGGATTTGACCTCAGCCGTTCAGCTACGCAAAAATGACACCCGGAGCCTGATGGCCTCTTTGTCCAGTATGCAGTCGCGGCTCCGCGGGGTCGTATCCGACATTAAGTCTGGCTCTGCTTCCGTTGCGCTTTCAGCAAACGAAATCTCACAGGGTAACAACGAACTGGCTTCCCGCACTGAAGAGCAGGCCGCTGCACTCCAGCAGACAGCGGCAAGTATGGAACAGCTGACAGCCACCGTGCAGAGTAACAGCGCCATGGCCAGACAGACGGCCAACGCCGCGAGGGATACGGCTTTACACGTAAAAAATGGTGAAAACGATGTCCGCCGTATGTCAGGCACCATGGGCGAAATTTCACAAAGCGCGTCTAAGGTCAGAGACATTACCTCTGTCATCGAAAGTATTGCATTTCAGACGAATATTCTGGCGCTTAACGCGGCAGTAGAAGCGGCACGCGCGGGTGAAAGCGGACGTGGATTTGCCGTGGTGGCAGCGGAAGTCAGGACGTTGGCACAGCGAAGTGCCACGGCGGCAAAAGACATTAAATCACTCATTGAGCAGGCGGTGGGTCAGGTGGAATCTGGCGTTACGGTGGCGAATGAAACAGGCCAAAATATTCTTAAAGTGATCGATTTGGTTGACGAACTGGCCACATCAATGGATAGCATCGCCCTGTCGTCCGCTGAGCAGATGCAGGGGATCTCTCAGGTGAGCGTGGCGGTCAGCCAGATGGATGGTGTAACGCAGAACAACTCTGCGTTGGTTGAAGAGTCTTCCGCCGCCTCACAGTCGCTTTCTGAACAGGCTCAGACGCTGCGTCTCGCCGTAGAGACATTCAAAGTCTGAATGTAAAAACACTGCCGATTACAGACGTATTCGCGCTCGGCAGTGATCACCGTTATTCTGCAACCCGCTGACGGCATGGTCAGCGGTAACGGCTCCCTGAATGAACTGACCCGCAGCGCAGTGGCAGTGCGATGTTCCGGTGGCAACCTGTGCACTGACCGGCGTGATGATATGTAGCCTGCATGCGCTGATTTTGGCTTCGTAAACCGCAGAGAAAGACCTCAATCGGGCACGGCGTAGTGATCTGATCTGTGCGGGGGGTTATGGGTTGGTAGCGGTGGGGTTTTAGGTTTCGCTGGGGTAACGTCATTCAGAGGCCTTCGTTATATTCGCGGAAACGTAATCCGCGCTATCCTTCATCCATCACCGGTTTATTGTATAAGAAGATCGCCGTTGGCTTATTAACCCGCCCTTTACAGAATGCCAGTGAATTTCAATTTCCACTCTTGTTACTGAAAAAATAGTTTTTACTTCTCATTATATGATTTACTGAAACAATTTTTCTAAACCACTGACCTGATATACAACTCACACTATTCATTAATGAAAACCAAGAAACACAAAACCAATCCATTTAAAATAAAAATCACATAAAACTCATCAGTAAAGACAGTCCTTAACAAAGCAAATCGAAAAATCAAATGCACACCACATTAATTGAATATAAATCCAAAATCGTAAGGCTAAAGTTGATGACTTATTTTTTCATTTATATGATAAGCCATAAACCTCATCAGGGAATGGTATATCATGGCATTACACGGAAAGTTGACGCTTGATGGTGCAGATTATGCGCCTTTTAATTTATATGGGGTGGGTGTTTTCATGGCCTTTTCAGGCAATGGTATCTACCGTAATCACGGTGCATGTGGAGCCATTAAAAGTAATGGTCCGTTACCACTGGGTAAATACTGGATTGTAGAACGTGGCTCTGGTGGCGTATTTTCTAAAACAAAGACGCAAATTCAGGATGCATGGAATAAATTTTACCATGGGACGGCCTTTGGACGCGACGAGTGGTTTGCTTTGTACAAAGATGACCTGAGTATTGATGACGGAACATGGACAGAAGGCGTTTACCGCGGATTATTCAGACTCCATCCCGGGCAAGTCTCAGAGGGATGTTTAACCATTCCACATAATTCAGACTACTCGCGCATAAGAGATGCACTCCTCAAAACAGATCCTGTTCAGGTGCCTTGCATGCGTGATCTCATGGCTCGTGGCTGGATTGAGGTGGTAACGAATGGTTACAGCGCTTGCCCGTAACGCGGTTAAAATCCTCTTTTTTTTGATTATAACGTTCGCTGTTGCTCGCTCACTCGGTCATCCCGAGAACTATGCAGACCATGAATTTGTCAGTCAGTTAGCCCTATTTTTAACGGGTGATGTTAATGCAGAATCAATCTACGATACATATTTCTACATAGACTTTTTCACTGTCGTAACGATCAGTATTGCTTTTTATTTAATAACAATGATGTTAATCAGAAAAACAAGGAGAAAATAGTATGCCAATTCCTCCCTATATGTGGCTTAAAGACGACGGCGGCGCAGATATTAAAGGATCGGTTGACGTTCAGGATCGGGAAGGGAGCATAGAGATCATCGGACTGGGTCATGGCGTTAACCTCCCTGTCGATAGCACTAACGGGAAAATTACTGGTACGCGTCAGCATTCATCCATGATGATTGAAAAAGATGTTGATAGTTCTACACCTTACTTTTATAAGGCTGCGGCTACTGGTCAAACGTTAAAAAGTGCAGAAATTAAGTTCTATCACATAAACGATGCAGGACAAGAAGTTTGTTATTACACAGTCCTTATGGAAAATGTAAAAGTGACAGGCGTCAACTGCGGCGTACCTAATGTCCGCTTAGCGGGTAATGATAAAATGAACCACGTTTAAAGTATCAGTTTGCAGTATGAAAAAATTACCTGGCGGATTGTTGATGGCAATATTCAGTTTACTGATGCATGGAATGAGAGACTTACGGCATAAAATAGCACACCTTAATCAGCAGATGCAGGGGATCTCTCAGGTGAGCCTGGCGGTAAGCCAGATGGATGGTGTAACGCAGAACAACTCTGCGTTGGTTGAAGAGTCTTCAGCCGCCTCACAGTCGCTTTCTGAACAGGCTCAGACGCTGCGTCTCGCCGTAGAGACATTCAAAGTCTGAATGTAAAAACACTGCCGATTACAGACGTATTCACGCTCGGCAGTGATCACCGTTATTCTGCAACCCGCTGACGGCATGGTCAGCGGTAACGGCTCCCTCCCCTGAATGGACTGACCCGCAGCGCAGTGGCAGTGCGATATTGTGGTGGCAACCTGCGCACTGACCGGCGTGATGATATGTAGCCTGTACGCGCTGATTTTGGCCTCGCAAACCGCAGAGAAAGACCTCAATCGGGCACGGCGTTGTGATCTGATCTGTGCGGGGGTTTATGGGTTGGTGGGGATGTTTTATTTGATTTCGCTGGGGTAAACGAAGCCCTGTTAAGGGGCTTTTATTCGGCTTCGCACAGCCTCATCTGTCATAACCTGTTGATGTGGGTGGAAGAGGATTCTGGGAGCCGGTTTTCGTTTCGCTATTTAGCATCGCCTTCTTTCCCTGTATTTCCCCGTCGCTAATCGATTGATCAAGCGATAATTTGCGAGCATTATCGCAATTATTTCCTTATCAAACTGCGTCATGACATCAGCCAACAACCTGCAAAAATTACTTTCTCAAATCACCGTCTGGCGTAAAGGCGAACAACGCGCGCCCCATAAACCACTGCTCGTGCTCTATGCGCTGTCTCAATATCGCCATGGCCATGGCCGGTTTTTTGACTACGCATCTGAAGTTCAGCCTGTGCTTCATGCACTGTTAGAACGTTATGGCCCGCAACGCCGTCAGTATCGTCCTGATATGCCCTTCTGGCGCTTACAGGGTGACGGTTTTTGGGAGCTGGTTAATGCAGAGCACTGCTCATCGACAGGAAGTAAGCAACCTCCGGCTGGGGAACTGAAACGGTATCAGGTCGCCGGTGGCTTTGATGCTGAGCATTATGAACGGGTTAAAAGTGACAGCAGGCTAATCGATAGCCTGGCACAGCAAATCCTTGAAGCGCATTTTCCCGAAAGCATTCAGGAAGCGCTGGCGGATGAACTGGGTTTTGGCATCAGTGAGATGCGGAAACAGCGCGATCCTCACTTCCGGCAGCAGGTGCTGCGCGCTTATCACTACCAGTGTGCGGTATGTGGCTTCAATATGCGCCACGATAATGCGCTGGTGGCGGTAGAAGCCGCGCATATTAAATGGAAACAGTACGGCGGCCCCTGCGAAGTCGTTAACGGGCTGGCACTCTGCGCCATTCATCATAAAGCCTTTGATAAAGGATCGATTGGGCTGGATGAGAATATGCGCGTTGTAGTTTCCGCGGGCGTAAACGGCGGTGGCATTGTCGACCGCCTGTTCTGGGACTTTTCAGGTAAACCGATTAAATTGCCGCAGGTCAGTCAGCATTATCCATCAGATAAATTCGTGGAATGGCATTCACGAGAAGTTTTTAGACGATAAGTAATAAAGAATTTTTCCCTGCCATTTTCAATACCCAGATTTATGCTGGCAATTTTACGCTATGGATTACATTTATTTTTCACAGAAAAACCAGACAACTGTTTCTTACTAATCCCAAAAAAAAGTCTTTTTCACCACCAGGTTCAATCCTGGCGCGTTGTTCATTTTATTGCCGAACAAAAAGGGTAGCAGACCATCACTTCATCATCAGGAAAGTGATGCATAGTCGTTGGTATTTTAACGTAAAGTAACAATTTCTAATGTAAATTAAGTCAGTCACAGACACTGACGCATCATCTAACGACAACAGGCGGGAAGCGTAATGGATTTAAACCAACTCAGAACCTTTGTGACCGTCGCAGAAACAGCAAGCCTTACAAGAGCAGCCAGTCTACTTTTTCTCAGCCAGCCCGCGGTAAGCGCCCATATAAAATCACTCGAAACAGAATTTAATGTTCGACTGTTCACGCGCACCCCTCGTGGTATGGCGCTAACCGCACCTGGTTTAATCATGCGGGATGAAGCCCGCCTCGCGCTTGAGGCCGCCAGTAAATTTGTCAACAAGGCCCGCTCGCTTAATGCGATTGGTACTTGTGCGCTCGGAACGATTTCAGTTCCAGTGATCCTTAATCTGCCACAGGTTCTGACCCAACTGCGTCAGCGGCATCAAAACGTCAGTCTGACAATCCGCCAGAATATCTCCGGCCTTATCATTGATAGTTTGCTCGCCGGTGAACTGGACGCGGGTTTCATCATTGGCAACGTGCATGAAGAGCGATTAGGCATGATTGTGGTTTCCCCTATTACGCTATGTATTGTTGGCCCCCGCGCCTGGAAAACACAACTTGAGACGGCTGGCTGGGATGATCTGCGAGAATTGCCCTGGATTGCCACGCCTGAAAAATGTTCTTTTAGTTCAATAGCCAGGGATTTTCTCCAAAGGCACGGCATAGAGATAAGGCCTGCTATTATCGCTGATCAGGAAAAAACGCTCGCTGAGTTGGTCGGTATGGAAGTCGGTATCACCCTTATGCGGGAGGATATTGCGCTTACGCTTCAGGATAGTGGTGAGTTGTATATCTGGCCCGGCGAAAAAACGGTGAGTCAGCTTTGTTTTGTCTGGGACCGTGAAAAAGAAACCTCCCCCGTGGTGGCTGCGCTGATCGAGACGGTAAGAGATATTTGGCATGTAACAACGTGAGGCCTTAAAGCTCCCCTCTTGCTGGGAGAGGAGCATAAAGAACCTCAGCGGCGGGCGACAGACGTTTTCATGATGGTGTTGTTTACGGCCTGCCGTGCCATTTTACGCTGGTTAAGGTTGTTGAGCACCAATGCAGTGGCAGTGATTGCTGCACCAATCATCTGCATATTCGTTGGCAACACGCCGTTCAGTGCTGACACAAGAAAGGCGGTGACGGGAACAACATCCATAAAGAGTACGCCGTTAGTGGGGGTGATAATCCGGTTACCGATGTTCCAGCACAAAACAGCCATCAGACCTGCGACGAGTGCCATGTAAAGCAGGTGCGGAATCACAAAGATGATTGCAGCGGTATCTGGCACAGCAATCTTACCTGTAGCCATTAGCAGCACATCAATGCTGATGACGCTTGTCATGCCCAGCAGCGTCGTTAGCGTGGTATAACGCAGCGGACTCCAGCCCGGAAAATAGCTTCCACCGATGGTATATAAAACCCAGCAGAGTGCCCCACCAATCAGTAACAGATTCGCCGTTACGCTCATTGGGGAGTCCAGGACTGCTGACACATTACCGTTGGTGATGACCAGCACAACGCCGCTAAAGGACAGCAGGATAAATCCAAAGGTACTCGCTTGTGGACGTACCTTTTTCAGTGCCCAGATAGTGAGTAGCCCCAACATTGGCATCGTTGCCATCATAATAGATGCGGTCAGTGCGCCAGTTGGCCCTGCAAGATGCTGGCCCAAAAACACCAGAAAACCAAATCCAGCAAATCCCAACGTTCCAAACAGCCAGGCCAGTCCCCATTTTTCGCCCTTCAGCCTGAAAGCAGAACGCCCTTCCCGGAAAATCAGCATGAGCGCGAAAGCAATACCTGCGATGCCATAACGGAGCGTGGTGAAATTAAACGGATCGATTCTGGTTAGCGCTTGTGTCATGACAGGAAACATCGCGCCCCATGAAACCGTGGCTAAGAAGCAGCAGAGCAGCCCTTTAATATAAACATTCATTTATTCACCTTCATCATGTATTAAGAATAAGTTAGGCAGGAAGTGTTTTTATATTTCCATATTCGCGACGTATTAACTATTCGCGAGTTTTTATTCTGGTATCAGAAATTCTGATAGTGGTCGTTTATGCCGCATCAAGAATACGTATGATTTCACTGAACCGAACTTTTCCGCTGGGGCTGTAAGGGATGTCGTCAACACAGTGGGCTGAAAAATTAATGACTCCCGTTTTGACGGCCTCTTCATGGATTTTTTCAAACAGGCGGATAAATTTCTCTTTATTATTCTGGTCAGTACTGAAAATACACTTGATGTGATTCACACCTTCAAGCTGGATCGTGATCAGGGCTACATCTCTAATACATGACAGCGCGCGAATTTTTTCCTCAATGCAGTAAACATCATGTTGACTATGGATTTCACCGTTACGGTTCATAAGAAACAGCCTGCCGCTATCATCCAGATAGCCGTAATCAGCCATCAGAAAGTAGCGCTCCCCCTCAAGCACCATGAACGGTTTACTTCCGTCATGGTACTCATCCATGAGCATATAACTGGAGATAGCCACTCTGCCTTTTTCTCCTGCATTGAGCGGGTTATTGTTACTATCAAGAATCCTTACCTGGTTACCGTCATAAGGACGTCCCACGCTCGCAGGGCAGTCCAGCATGTCAGCAGGATCTGACAGAACATTCACTCCCGTCTCCGTACAGCCGTAATACTCACAAAAAATATCGCCCAAGGCAGCCCGTGCGGCTCGTTTGGTTTTCACTGGAAAATAGCAGCCTCCAACAAGCACCCAGCGCAGGTAATGTTGCAAAGCGGTGTCAGCACAGAGACTGACTATCCTGTTAACCAGATTCGGTGTCATGACTGTTGCCCGGACGTCTTCCTCAGAGAGTGTTTGAATAAGAGCCTGTTCATCATCCTGGTCGACCAGGTACAGAGGAGCACCAAGGCCCATAAACATCCGTGCCCATCCGTTACCAGCCGCGTGATAAAGGGGCAGAATAAGCATGAATCCATCAGCATCACTGAAGCCAAATCGATTGGTAAACCACGCGAAGCGTCGTGCGTCAAAAGAGCGGTAGCGCAGCGCTATCTTAGGGACAGAGCTCGTTCCAGAAGTCAGTGAAACCGCGCGGAACGAAGGCCAGATGGGCGCGGAAAGCAGGCAGTTAAGTTCAGAATGATGCAGTTCTCCAATACTTTCGATCACGGGATCAGTTGGAGAATTAACACCCAGCATGCTCGTTCCGGCGATATTTAGATGACTGAGTTCATCGGGCGTATAGAGGCTAAACGAAACCAGCAACAAACCGGGACTAATTTGTTTTATCAATGTGCTGAGCGTCTCTGTCGGCAGCGAATAATCCAGTCCGTTGGCCGGAATACCCAGCGTGGCAAATGCGGCCAGCCAGCTGATGAGTTCCGCATTATTTTTTGACAAGTAGCAAACCGAACGGAGTTGCTCTTGACTGAAACTGCGCCTAAGGAAAATCACGCGGGATTCAGTCTGTCGTATAATATCATTCCATGTATAATTATTTTCATTGTCAGAAATACAAGTCTGATTGCCGCGTAAGACAGCAATCTCATTCATTCGGCTAAGTGTAATCATTATAAATACCCGGCATAGAAAAGGTTTGAAATTCAGGCTGCGATAATAATAAATCCATTCCTACGGTGATTTTCTATTTTATTTCTTATCACGTCGTCGATCACTTCCCCGGGAAAAACGAGTGGAACACCCGGTGGGTAGGGAATAATAAATTTATCAGAGATTTCGTTTTCTGAATCCGCGTTAAAAGTCTTTTCCTGGCAGATCTTATTAAGTGCAGAGAGTAATGCTGTTACGGCTTGCTCATTGATGCCGATGTGGAAATTAAAAAGAAGAGAATTATTAATCACTCTTTTTACGTAAATGTTTTCTTCACATAGACGCTGTTTTATCTCGTTGCCCGTCCCCAGTGAGGACACATCGAGCATCACTTTTGTAGGATCGTAATGAATATGCCAGTGTGAAGTGAAAATTTGCCGACTAACCGCTTCGGAGCCCAGCCTGTCCAGGCAAGAAACACCATTGACAAATCTGTCGACCAGGCTGCGTGCGTGCGCAGCGAGGGCATGACCCTGTCCACCCATAACGGCCTGTGCATTGTCGAGTGAGGCGATAATGGGGTAGCTTGGTGAAGTGGTATGAATGCGGTATTTAGCCGTTTCAATTTTTTCCGCGAGCTTTTCAGTTCCACGACAATGGATAAGAGATGCTTGGCGAAGACAAAAAAGAGATTTGTGCGCAGAGTGGGTGCAGATAACCTCAAGGTTTGAATACTTCTCTAACAATGAATCGATATTCATGACGGTTAAACGACGAATATCTTCACTGAAATAATTCAGGCTTCCCCAGGCTTCATCAATAAAGAATTTACGCGTAGTGATTCCCGCCGCCAGCAGTCGCGCCAAAACACCAGGAATGTCGTAGATTACCCCTTCATACGACTGTGCAGTGAGAATAATCATATCACACGCTTTCCCCCTCTCCTGTAGCGCCAGAAGAGTTCGTTCCAAATGTTCATATGACCACGCGCTGATTTCTTCATCTTCAGTACGCAGGTCCGGGCAGATATAATGAACGTCGGCACCGATTGACCTGGTATGGAAATGCACTGACTGGTGACAGTTTTTATCAACGAGAATGCTTTCCCCTTTTTCATAAAGGGCTGAAATCGCTATCTGGTTAGCTGTACTGGTTCCACCGGTGATATAAAATGAACTGTCTGAGTTGTAAAGTCCTGCAGTCAGCTTTTGCGAGTCTGAAATGATCCCAGATGGAAAAAAGAAACTATCAAACAGTTCCCCCGTCACTGAGCTTTCAATGCACTCTGTTAATTCAGCATTCGGATCACCGATGACATCACTGTTTCCATAGCTTGATACAGGAAGCGCATGAAATGAAAAAAACTTTTTCTCTCGAAGATATTTAAGCCTGGTTAATACAGGGGTAGATCCGGTCATATTTATTACTCTGGCGTTCATGTTTATTCCCTGTTGTCATGTTATGTTCGCCATAAAATATGCCTCCCTATTTTTAAAATGAATATTTGTATTTTTTGATTCAGTTATCAGCATTGGTGATAGGCCTATATGAAGGAACGGGGCCCCAATGCATTTCATAATACAGCTGTTACTCCTCTGCCAGCCCAGAGGTGTTTGAACGATTCCTGACCGGCCACTGGAAACAATCATTCGCATCCACTGTGGCCCACAGCGTCAGACATCACAAATTTACGTCTGGAGGATTTTTGCTGCGTAGCTTCACCAGAACCTGGTGAAGTTGACCAACAGACAGATCTTTAACGACAGAATGCGGTTTTCCCCGCAGCCATTCGAAAAAGTAGCCAATGCCCAACAAGTCGAGTCCTTCGCTGCTGAAAAGGTATTCGTTTTCCTTCAAATCAAACAGTGTGCGAAAATCTTCATCTTCGATATCAAAGCTGACGGCAAAAAACGTTTCGGCTGCCTCCAAAAAATCGACACCATCCATACCGGCAAGATGAAGGTCCCGTTCCAACAATGTATTTTGATTGACGACTTTAGACTTCCATCCCGCATAGTCGCGAACAAATGCGATGACGTCTTCCAGTTCAGGACTCATTTCAGCACCGGCCTCCAACGTTTATATGCGCCAGATTGTCATTTTTTCTACTTCTGCTTCAGGATTGGCTGCCCGCACGGCTGAAAGAAAACCGGCGAAATCCTGATTAAATATTGAGTAATTATGCAGAATGCTGACTGTTTTTTCTGTCCGCGAGGCCCCCGTGAGGTAACGAACCTGCCACACGCGGCGATTGCCGATCATCGTTCCGGTCGATCTGACCTGAATAATTTGGCCCAGTGAGATTGTATTAAGGATGTCTTCCTTACGCTTTTGATAGAGAAAATCTGCGTCGTAATAGTAATCCTCCATGTTCATCCCAAGACGTTTAAGCAAAGGTGTATCAATGGAGATTTTCTTTAACTCACCTTTAGCAGCAAAGAAATCATCTCGCATGAACATCGGCAGAAAGAAATACTTTATCAGCAAAATGACGAGCGCCAGCGGTAAGACAAATGATAAAAAAATATGCATTTCGTTTTGAGCGCCTTAGTAATTTTTTTCATGGTTCACGCAGCGTTTCGCGATGATTATCAGGGTTTCTGAGCCGTTTATAGCCTGATGGTTACGTAAAATGAAGGCTTAAAGGCGTCCTCTGGCAAAGCACCACACTTATTGCCGCAGAGTAAACTTTTCTCTCCGTCCTCCTCAGTCACAGAGTCTCATAAGCGACTTCCCTTTTCGCAGTGACGCAAGCGACCGAACGTGACTCAAGATTCTCTTTTTCGCGCCGCCTGTCTGCCGCAATAGGTTGTGAGGCAAGGAAAGGGTTGGCGTTTTCCGCTGAAGTCCAGTGCACTCAGGTTCTCTCCATCACTTTCGCGTAAAGGGGAACGAAGACACCAGCCACGATAACCTCGCCCCTGCCAGACGACACAGGAACATCGTACCGACAGGTTTTGCCGGTGCAATAACACGCCAGCGATCAGGACTCACGCCACCTCTCAGGTGGCGTGAGTCTTTTTCATCATCGCAGGTCTGGTCGTTAAAAAAGGCATTCCCCCGCAGGCTAAAACACGACAGATTTAAAACGGGCAGCATTCGATGCCGTGTAAATGACGGTGTTTTGAATATTCCTGTGACCTAAATAATCCTGTATCAGTCGCGTATCACATCCCTTATCCGCCAGGGCATAGCCGCAGGCATGCCTGAACATATGCGGATGCACATCAATGTTGATATTTGCGGCTTTACCGGCCACTTTGAAAATACGGTATAACTGCTGCCTGGATACTTTTTTACCGTGTCGCGATAAAAACAGATATTCAGAATCCGAACCCAAATAGCTTGAACGCTTCTGCATCCAGGCCTCTAACGCTAACAGTTCGCGATGCTGCAAAGGATGCTGGACTGAAAATCCATTCTTCAACCTCGATATATAGATGATTTTATTGGAAATCTCCACATCTCTCAGTTTCAGTTGCGACAACTCACTGACTCTGAGTCCGTGTATAAAGCACATCAGCAACATGCATTGGTTTCTTTCACTGTTTTTTGAGGTGCCCACGGCAGAGATCAACCTTTCGACCTCGTTCACCGTCAGGTATTTTCTTCTTTTCATTTTTTATTTTTACTCTTCCATAAGAATTCAAACAAAAACTGTAGATAAAAATATAACCAACATAATTACGGCCTTCTTCCCTTCAATCCACCTACCTATTTAAGGTGATATAAACGCATAAAAAACACATAGCAAATTGTTACATCCGTTTATTGTTTCAATGTAAATTCATACAGGCATCATCGGTTGTGATGTAGCGAATCCGAATTCGGGTATTGTCATAAGCTTATGGGCCAAAGATTAAATCACACAGATGAATATATTTGGAAGTGTGTTTTTATAAAAACGTAATATTTAATCAGCGGAGTTGTTGTAAATATGAATATTAAAGAACTTAACCCCATAAAAAACAGGGCAACCAGAATATTAAACTGCAAAAATGATAAAACAGACAAAATAAAAGAATGATTTACCCCAATAATGTTAACAATAACAGACTGAAAATAATAAATTAAAACTTAACGCCCGCTTTTAGGATTATTTATAATTCATATCAAACCGGCATTATTTTAAGATAAATAAAAGTCATAAAAACAGCAAGTTAAGCTAGGGTGCTTTGTCCGGAGCATTTTGCTTTTGCAAAGGCGCATTCGTTTAGCCCTGCATTCAATCAGATACATTTATCTATGCTGGTATTTATCTTAAACCTGATGTTCCACAGGATGGGAAAAATGATCAGTCGCTAAATGACAGCCTGACATTCAGCGTTCCCTTTTTAGTAGAAACACTCTTATCCATTCTGTGCGGTTGTCACCTCATGGAATAATAAGCACCCTGTTTTTTCTGGCTCAACAGGTTCAACCTGCCTCATGGCTCACTGACGCTGCTGGACATGAAATGCGTGCGTTCTGTTGGTAAAAAAGGGAAAGAGTATGTCGATATTTTTGAAAAGGATAAGCTGAAAGAAATACGCATTGTCGAAGCCAAGCTTGCTCATCAGTGTTGATCGGACATGGTAGACTGACTTCAGGGATAAACAGGCACGCTCAGAGATGGTCTGAATATCCTGGTCGGCGGCCAGGTATTTAATCATATAGCGCTCTTTTTTGGTTAAACTTGTGCATGGACTTTTCGCGATCCGTAATTCCTGACCGCAAAAAATGTCATTCAAATCACGCTCAAATTCGAAAAGGGCTTTTTTCTTCTCCACCAGAAAACTTTTGGCATGATCGACGGGAATAAAAGCGCCGGTTTTATCCCCTTTTAGCCAGATGATTTTCAGGAACGTACAGACCTCAAACATCCCCAGCATCGATAACCACTCGCCCTGAATAAAGATATCGTTATCAATAATTAATATGACTGAATCAGCATTACCCCATAACTTGCGATAAAGCGCTTCATCAAGAAACCTGACGTGGATAACCTTCGAATGCGGGTACAGTTGTGAGACACCGAAATACAACCAGTAATTATCAGAAAGGACGATAATCGGTGCCTTATGGCGAACACATTGACACAGGCTGCTCAAATGCGCGTGTTGGATCATGAGAAATCGAATCCTTGATTAAACATAGTATTTAACTGTAGAAACAACTCTGCGTCGGTCCTGACATCGAGTTTTCGCATCGCATTGCATTTGTGGGCGCTAATCGTCTTGATACTTAACTGCTTCATCCGCGCAATCTGTTGCAAATCCATGCCATTAAAAAGGTGCCTTAAAACATCACGTTCGCTGCGCGTTAATTTCGACGGCGTACAGTGATGGGTTTCATTGATTCGTGCAAGGTCACAGCAGATTTTGGGGCTGAGCACACGCTTCTGCTCAAACGCCTGTTTGAAGAATTCCTGTGTATTGGCCAGGGATTCCCCGCGTGCGATCACGCTGATATTGTAGTGATTCAGTAAGGTCCGCAGTCCGTTACTGTCATGGCATGAGGTATACACCACGATATTCATGTCGGGGAACTGCGCGTTCAGCCGCAGTAAGAGATCAATGCCTTCCTGGAGCGTCTCCTCCGCGCTCTGCAAGTCGGTGATAAGGATATCCACGGACTGGTACATCAGGGCATCGAACATTTTGCCCAGGCTGGGTTCCCGAATGATGATGTCACAGTCTGTATCGACAGACTCAATGAGCGTCGAGAGGCCAGCGAGCGTTAAAGGATGGCTGTCCATTAACGCCACGGTGCGGGGCGATGTGCAGGTCTGATTCATCAGGCTGTTGCTCCTTGCAGGCCGGGGCTACCGGCCGTTTTTCCATTAAGAAACACATCCAGGGGTAACGCTTAAAGTCCGGTAGCGGGACCGATTTGCGCCATCCAGGTGCCCTGCGCGAAGAGTTCACTGTCATTATGAAAACCCAGTTTCACCATGGCATTCCGCTTATGGGTACTGATGGTTCGGATATCGCGATGAAGCGCCTGCGCCACCCGGGAAACGCTCAGGCCGGAAAACAGGTAAGCGAGAACATCCAGCTCTCTGGCCGTCAGCGCGGTATTTTTCGGGGTGGTCTTTGCCAGCAACTGCTGCACTTTGGGGCTTAGCCACTGCCGCTCGCCAGCGAGACATCGGGTGACACCCTGCGCCAGCGCGAGTGCCGGTTCGTGTTTTAACAAAATGCCGTGCGCTTTCGAGGAGACAAGCATCTCAAGTATCCGGTAGTCGCTGAAATCCGTGCAGATAATGATCTTCAGGGCCGGGCAGGTTTCATGCAGTTGCCCCAAGAGGCGCAGCCCATCCAGCATGCGCTCTTTTTCGCCGCAGATATCCATAATCAGTAGCGCTGGCGGCGCGCTGGCCACGCGCGATGAGATGCCCGCCAGGCTTTGCACATAGCTGATGGCATCGGTTATTCCGCATGACCCGACCAGAATCTGCTTTATGCCCAGCGCGGTCGCCGGGCAGGCATCCATAATCAGTACCCCTGATCCGGCAGGCGACATGCCTGATGGAGCAGGGTCTGGCGTTAAATGAGTGACGACGTTCATCTTACCTCCTTGTTTTCTTCGTAACGCGCCCTGACGGCAGCCTCCTCTCGACCAGAAGATGGACGTGCTGTGTGGGTTTTCCTCTCTCTGTTCGTGCCCTTTCAACTACTGATAAGTAAAGGTGACCTGCATGGTTCCAACAATGGTTCCTGGCGTGGCATTGCCCTGCGCACTGTAGGCGCGCGCCTGCATCTCGAAGGTGGTGCCACGACCGGCGTTATCCACGCGCTGTACCCTTTGCGTGGCGTTGCCGAGCGGCACACCGTCACGGCTTTGCACCTCGATTTGTACCTGTGAGGCGGTGCCTGTATTCGCGTACATCGTGCTTTCGACCTCATCCGCCACGCCGTTCAGCGTCATCGTCGCCTCCCGCGTCGATGCCGGGCATTCGCTCAGGACAATCGAAAAGGGTCGCCAGTCGGTTGACGCGCCCGCCTCAGCCAGGGATGTCGCTAAAATGTTCTGGCCTAAATCCACATTCAATCCGCTGGCTGGCAGGTCAATGTGACAAGGCGAGGCTTTGATGTTGCCAGTAATATTAAGTTGAGTATTCGCCCTCACCGGCGAGGCCAGCATGACGGCCGTCAGCCACAGTATCAACGCCGGCATTTTTGCTTTGTTGCTCAAACTGAACGCTGCTTCCTTAACCATTTTCGTTTCCCTTACGCGTTGCATCACGGAATTACTCTATTTCGGCGCGAATCGTGGCTGTCGCCGAAAAATCCCCGGTCTCCGGTGCCTGACCTGTGCTGTTAACAGGAAATAAGTTAATCCCCGAGGTGCCGACCTGCGAGGCGTAATCCATCCTCAGCGGCAAGCGTCCACTCAGCGGCACGATGGTTGTGCCAGCGGTATCCTGAATCCTGACGCCTACGTCGCGGTTGGTGGTGGACAGCAGCGTCGGATCGTTTGCATCTGGCGTTCCCTGGAAAGAGAGGCTGACCTTCACGCCCTCGGAAATATTGGTGCAGGCGACGTTGAAATTGACGTTCTTCGGCGTAAAGTTTTTCGCCATTTCCCCTTTGGTGGCGATATCCCCTGACATGATGTCGCCGAAAGGAACGGTGATCACGCCCCCGCCATTGATCTCGCAGGATTGCGGCACGGTTACCGTGCCGCTCATCCAGACGGTTGAAACCGGTACGCCAGACTGCGTTGTCGGATCTGAAGCGAGATAAACATCAACCACCTTCGTCAGAGGAATGGTTTGTTCGCCGACAAAGGGCCGCTGAAAGTACAGCGAGATCGAACCGCGTGAGCCGGTGGCGTAAGGATACCTGCCGCAGTTGGTGGCGCTGTTCAGGTTGCTGACGCTGGTGAACGGTGTTGCCCTGTTTGCACCATAACCGCCGGCGATGTAAACCTCGCTGGCCACCGCCAGATATTCGTTGATGCTGTAATAATTGAGATTACCGTCGCTGTAGACCAGCCCGGTATCCGGCACTTTTGCCGTGACGTAGGCCCCGGTATAGCTGCCGGTACATGAGCAGGTCACGTTGTAGTTCCCGCTGAGATTCCACTGATAGGCATTGTTAATCACCCTGCCCGTGGTGTTCTGTGACGGGTCCGCCAGCAGGTAAGACATATTGAAGTTGTACGATTTTGTCCCGTCTGTCGGGGCGCAATCACTTGCCTGCGCCTGGGCACTTAACATGCCGCCCGCCAGCGCCAGGCAAAGCCAGGCTGCGCGTTTGCCCCCGAAAGAACGGCGCAACAAATTGCGGTGTGAGGTCGTGTCCAGAATAAAGGTCTGCATGCGTTCGTTCATATCCCTGTTCCGCCTTACCGGCAGGCTCCATTAATAAGTTGAATCCCCGAGGTGGCCGACTGTTCATTCAGGCGATAACTCACCCGGCAGGTCTGTGCCGCCGCAGTCCCCCATTTCACCGTCAGCGTTCCGCTATCCGGCATGCCCGACAGATAAACCTGCCCACCGTCGCCGACAATGCTGCCAGTGCTCTTTTTGTCATCATCAATGCCCGCGGTTGCGCCAAACGGCACCGGCTCGCCGTTAGCGCGGGTGAGCGTCATCAGCACGCGTTGGCCCACGTTTGGCTTGAAGTCTGCACGCACCACGGCCCCCCGCGTGGGGATGACCGACGCACTGGTCAGCGTCATATCCACGTTGTCCGGCAAGGTCGCGGTATCAAGCGAAATCTGGTTACGGCGATAGGCGGTGGCGTAAGGTACGACGGCATAACCGCGCCAGTCGGTTCTTACCCCGGTATTGCTGGCGATGCTCACATCGTTCGCGCCCGGGGCTTTCACCAACACCAGCGTTTCGCTCAGGGGCTGTGAAAGCGTGACCCCATTTTCATGGACCACAATGCCGCCCTGCAGGCCATAATCCATGCGGTGCTGGCTGTGGTCATAGCCGTAACCGGCGTTCATTTCGCCGTAAGTGCCTTTATAGTCGGCACTGGCATAGCCGTTCGCACCTTGCCCCTGAGTGGTGTAACCCTGACTGAGGCTGTAATTCAGGTTGTCGTCACGTAACGCCGTTCCGCTGAGGCCCACGTTATGCGAGGTATTGCCATTTTTGCTGCTGTTCAGGTTATAGGTGGCATAACTGCCCGGCAGCCATTTGCTCAATGGCACACTGAGGTTCAGGGCGATAATCTGGTCGGTGTAATAGGTGCGGTTGCCATTGCCGTCCATGCCGTTACGGTTATAGCTGTAGTTCACACCGTATGAGATCCCTTTCCAGGTGTTGTTGTAGCCGATGCTGGCCGACTCACTGGAGCGGTTGTTATTCCAGTAGGCTTCTTTCACCAGGCTCAGCGAGAGTGCGCCCCCCTGCTGCCATAAGTTCTGGCTGAGCGTGAGTTCGGCACGGCTCTTCTTGTGATCGCGGTTATCGTCATTGCCTCTGCCGTAGCTTTCGAGCGCTTCCTGCAGGGTATAAAATCCCGCCGTCGAATAACGGTAACTGGCAAGGCTGAAGTTGGTTCCGGTTTCAACGAAGCTCTTACCGTAGCGCAGGCGATAGGACTGCCCGTTTTCTTTCACGCCATTCTCCTGGCGGCTCCACGCCTGGGTCACGTCAGCAGAGAGTGCCCCGATGCGCCCCATATTTTGTCCCAGACCGAGGGCCAGCGACTGGTATTTACTCGCGGCCTGCAGCCCGCCGTAGACGGTCGCGCCATGCGACAAACCATAGATGGCGGTGCCCTGCGTAAAGGGCGTTTTTTCGACCTCATCGTTGTACGACCGGTACTGACCGCTGGTGAAGCTGTATTTCAGGTGCCCTTCACGCTGAAGGACCGGTACGGAAGCAAAAGGAACGATCAGGGTGCGTTCGGTGCCGTCCGCTTCTTTGATGGTCACATTCAGATCGCCACTGCCCGCCGTTGGATAAAGGTCAGAAATGGCAAACGGCCCGGCAGGGACATAGCTCTGATAGATCACATAGCCGTTCTGGCGGATGGTGACCTGGGCATTACTCTGCGCGATGCCGCGTACGACAGGTGAATAGCCCTTCTTGCTGTCTGGCAACATATCGTCGTCAGACGCGAGTTGAATGCCACGGAAAGGCACGGTATCAAACACTTCCGTTGGCGAGTTACTGTCGCCCAGCGTCAGCTGACTCCGCAGTATCTGGATATCGCGCTGCAGGTAAGTATTGATGGAGTTCCAGCTGTCTTGACCTTTGCTGTCCCGGTTCCACGTTGAATAGTTGCGCAGACGCCAGGCACCAAGGTTTGCGCCGGAACGCAGGTTCAGATAATAGGTATTCGTGTTTCGGGCATCATTTTCCCGCGCTTCGGTGTTGGCACCGCTGAAGCTGTAATTGAGCAGCAATGCCGGAATGCCCGGGTCCCACAGCTCTGGGGAGACATAACCGCGCGCTTGCGAATTCAACGCCGCCTGCGGAATGCTCAGTTCCAGCCGCTGCTGATCAAAACGGAATATTGCGGAGGATTGCGCTATTGCCTCGGTAAAATTGGCGCAGGCATCCGTGGCCTGAATATCCGGGAACATGCCAATTCTTACGCCCATCTCCCGCAACTGCTCGCCACTCAGACAGGGCTGAAGGCGTTGCTTACCGGACGCATCCGTTGCAAGGGTAAAGGTGACATCCTGTGTATCGACCTCGGAACCATTAAGATAAATATCCACACGATAGGTGCCGGGTGGCTGCAATTCGCCGTCTTCGAAAATGGATAAATCCGCTTTTCCCTGTACAGGGTTATCGATTTCTAATAAGGCCGGGTTGAAGTATTCCGCTGCACTGACCACACCCGTTCCGCCGATGAACAACGCAACCTGACAGGCCACGAGCTGTGCAAGACAGGACAGTTTGAAACCGGCTGACGCAGGAATATTTGTTATTTTTTTCATTGTGTTTGTTCCAACTCATCACGCAGTTTGGCGCCTGCGTGCATCACTTCCTTATAGGCGACAGGCGTAATGCGCCCCCCGACGACGAGATCAGAGACTGCCCGTCAGAACCTTGCTGGTACCGCCATAGTCATTGATAAACTGCCAGGTCAGCGATCCGCCGGCGACGCTGGCGGGCAAATCGAACATGGCATCGGACTCAGGGGCGACCAGGGTGGCATTTTTGACGTCAGTGCCGTTGATCCTGACGTTGAAAAAGGTGATGTAATGCGGAGAGGGATTCGTCACCTGAAGCTGGTTACCCACTCGTTTCCAGGTCAGCGTTTTGGCCGCCTCTTCCAGCGTGCTTTTCAGACCAGCCGGACGGAAAATCAGTTTGATACGCGTTTTCACCGCAATTTGCAGGGTGTTTTGCCGCTTCTCTACAGAAGGAATGGATTTGATATTGAGCCAGAACAGCGACTCTTTGTTCTCTGGCAGATCGCCACCTGCCCGTACCACGCGCAAAATGTTTTGCTGATTCCCGTCCAGACGGAATAAAGGCGGCGTCACGATAAACGGGGCTTTATTCGCCTGTGCGCCCGGCGCGGTATCCCCGCTGTCCACCCATGACTGGATCAAGTACACGTTTTTGTCGGGATTACTGATATTGATGGATGACTCTTTGTTTGCATCGTCATAGATCAGACGCGTGCCGCCGACGACGACGCCAGCCTGCGCGATCGTGCAAAAAGTCGTTAATACCACTGCCAACGCTGTTTTGCGCCAATTCTTCATGGTGTCCCTACCTGCCCTGAAACATTCAAAAAGATCAGAGGCAACAGCGGCCTCTGATCTGCTACTACGAACGCGAAATTACTGATAAACGACGGTGAACTGGGTTACCGCGTTTGCATCACCCACGGTGACGGAATCTGCCACGGAGATGTAGCGCGCACTGAAGTCCAGGTTGTTAGGACCGGTGCTGACCAGAGGGTAAACCGAAGAGTCTTCATACAGCGGGACGACCCGGTTCTGGCTGTCAGAAATCTGCACACCCACACCTGTTGCTGTGCTGTCGCCAGCGGTCAGGGCCAGAATGCTGTTGTCGCCAGAAACCTGGGTACCGTCAAAACGCACGGTTGCACCCGTGACGGTGTCAGGGCAGTTAGTCAGGACCAGAGTGAATTTCTTCGGCGCAGCCAGAGAACCAGCACCCGCGAAAGCGGTACGTGCGATGTTGCCCAGGAACACGTCCTGGTTCTGAGACGCGGTGTCAATCGTACAGGCTGCATCGGTAATGGTTCCGGTGAAGTTCACGGCGCCATCAGAAGCGAAAGCAGAAGAAGAAATAGCGGAAGTCGCCATCAGAGCAATAGCAATAAGCGTTTTTTTCACGAGAATTATCCTGTAAACAATTAAAATCGATATGCCTATAACGCGGCGATCGAATTCGTTATGACAAAACCATCTGTCATTCCTTTATTTAGTTCATGAGACTCCGTCTCAAATTAATAAATCGCCGAACGGTTTTACCCGAAAGACAAACGATTCATTTTGAACTAAAGTGACTCCTTTGGTTTTTTACACCTCAAAACAGGAATAAATCAGGATAAAAAACTTAAAAACAACGATTTAAGAAGATATAGATATACTATTTTTTAAGCTAACGTAATGCGGAATATAAAGGGGTGACACAGAGATAAGAAAAAACCGAGGGGTGCAGGAAGGTAATTAAACAGAAAATCTTCACATAACACTTTGAAATTTAAATAGTTAAAATAAAATGTTACTCGATAATACAAACAGTATTGACAGGAATATAACAGCTCACTAAAGTAAGCTCCAATTTAGTTCAAAATGACTCCATTGTAATAACTCGTTACAGCTTATTTACCACACTTCTTTGAATCGCTGCGCGTTACTTGCCGTATAGATAACGGTGTTCTGTATATTACGATGGCCTAAATAATCCTGAATCAAACGCGTATCTATTCCCCGGTCGGCCAGCGCAAAACCACAGCCATGTCTTAACATATGAGGATGAGCATTAATTGTCAGATTTGCCGCCTGACTATAATTTCGGATTAACCAGTAAATGCGTTGCCGGGATAATTTTGTGCCTCGGTTAGAAAGAAATAACCAGTCTGTTTCCGCACCACGATAATGATTTCTTTTATTCATCCACAGCGATAATGATTTACGTTCACGTCGGTAAAGCGGATGAACGGTAGAAAAGCCGTTTTTTAATCGATGAATATAAATATTATTCCCCTCTATATCGATATCGGACAGTCGCCAACTGCTGATTTCACTGACTCTACAGCCGTGGATGAAACACATCCAGATCAGGCAGTAATCCCGCTCTGGGTGCTTGCCGTGCAGGGTCGCTTCAAGCAGCTTCTCGACTTCAGACGGCGTCAGGTATTTACGATTTTTCATAGTGTCTCTTCATATTCATGTGGTCTCAGATAAACATTCAGTCCGGTGGCACTCACCCAGAAATGCTTTTCTGACAGGGTCAATACGCGCGCTTTAATACAGCGCGTGCGAAGGATGTTTTGTGCAATAATAGCGATCAGTTTTCCCGGCTGTTTATAAAACCTCCTTTACGTAACACGTGAATAACTTACGGATGTATTTTTAATATACGTCTTAACAGACAATACATCAAACAGAAGGCAATGAAAAAAAACGGCGGGATTAATCCCCGTGAAACTGTGAGGATATAACCGAGGGATTTAATTACATTAACATTTTAAATTTCGCACAGCATTTAATCTATGGATTAATGGTTTTATTTAACATCAACGCCGTTACCGCACGACCTAAAACGGCTGACTAACGGCTTATGCCCACCCTTTCTGTGCTTTTCTGGCCGGGATGGCTTATTTGGGCGCACGTTTTTACAAGGATTTATCTCAGATCCCGCGCCGGATTCGATAAGAGCCGTGCAACGTTTTTTAGACAAGGCTGACTGACCCGGCGAAAGGCACCTTTTGCCCGCCGCATTGAGTGCCGTTGAGTGCAATCAGCCGCAGAAGGGACAGGTTAAGGATAGCCAGCAGGAAAGAGGCAGAACGCGCCTGACAGATGGTCGTCAGTAAAAAAAACAGGACGGGTCACGTCCTGTTTAAGCAGAGCAGAGAGCAGGCCGGGGATCAGGCAGAAAGACCGCCATCCAGAATGAGGGTTTGACCGGTCATATAGGTGCTGTCGTCACTGACCAGCCAGGCGACGGCGCCCGCCACCTCATCCACTTTGCCAAAGCGTTTCAGCGGAATAGTTTTTCGCAGTTCCGCCCGTTTGGCATTGGGGATGGTGGCCATAATCTGGGTGTCAATATAACCGGGCAACAGACTGTTGACCCGCACGCCAAAGCGACCCAGTTCCACCGCTAAGGTGCGCGCCAGCCCAATCATCGCGGCTTTGCTTGCCGCATAGGCGCTTTGCCCGCTGTTGCCTTTCACGCCGGTCACCGACGACATCAGCACCACCGAGCCTGTCCCCTGCATCATCATGGGTTCGAGCAGATGATGATTCCAGTAGAAAAGAGTATTCAGGTTGGTGTCCATCACCTTACGCCAGTTCGCCGGGGTTTGATGAATGTGCAGGGCATCAAGGGTAATACCGGCATTGTGGACCAACGCATAGGGCGCACCGTAACGCGCCAGCAGATCGGTCGCCAGCCGGGTTACCGCCTGCTCATCCCCGCCGTCACATTGATAACCTTCCACCCTGCCGGGCAACGCCTTGCAGGCAAGCTCCACCTCGCGCGCTGCGCTTTCATCCTTGCACCAGGTGAACACCACATTCCACTGTTTTGCCAGCCGCAATACCGTCGCACGGCCAATCCCACGGCTTCCACCGGTGACTAAAATCCATTGATTACGCATGGCTTACTGGCTTTTTTCGCTGAGGTACTCGCACAACTCGCTCAGCGTCATGTTGACGTTACTGGCGAACATCTCGGCCTCAATCGTGACGCCAAACTCTCGCTTCGCCAGCACCATCAGTTCCACATAATCCAGACTGTCGAGTTTCAGCAGATACAGCGGCATGTCCGGCCGGAGACTGGTCATCTCCAGATCTTTTGCATCGCACAGCATCTCGCATACCTTGGTGTAAACTTCATCAAATTGAGCCATTTTTTATTCCTTTAGTTCAATGATTTACTTATGTTCAGGTCGAATTTTTGGTTAGTGTTCAGAGGTGTTGTTATTCAGCCAGCGGCCCGGTTTTCAACGTCACCGTGACGGTCATCAGCGGCTCATTGATGCGCCATGCCTGAATGCCCGTCACTAACACCAGACCGGCCGCTTTTTCGCCCATGACCAGCGTCGGCTGGATGGCATAATGCAAGGGTTCACATTGCAGCGCGTTTCCCGCCGTCTGGAGCAGCCACGGCGAAAAATGGGTCTGATGATGGGTCTGCACCACCTGTACCCGGCTGAATATGTCCCCCAGGCAGGTCGCGTGATGATCGGGCAGAAGACGGTGTACGGTGTCGAGCGTTTCCGGGGCGTTCACCAGTTGACGAAACAGCACGGCATCGAAAAAGCTCCATAACGGGATAGGGAGATTTTCCACCGCCTGAAACTGGCGATACAGCGCCGCCAGCGCTGCCCCACGCAGGGTCTTCGCCTGGCTGACCGGCGATAACGCCAGCGGTTTCGCCTCGGTCAGCTTGCTGCTGATGCTGCTCTGCAGGGTATAGCTGTTAACCAGGTTGCCGCTGATCTGTACCCGGTCACCGGTGTGCGTTTCGTTTAACGCCAGCTGATAGGGAACGCTGCACAGCACGGGATCGCGCAGCCGGCTGGTGAACAGCAGACCGTCCGACCACAATGTGTGTTTTTCCAGCGCCTGGCTGAGCCCGGCCTTCACATCCAGCAGCGCGCGCATACCGTGGACGCATAATCCGTCCAGGCCGAGACGTCTCGCCTCGGCGGCATCAAAATGAATCGGATTGCGGTCTCCGGAAAACGCGGCCCAGCGCTCCGCGTCACGCAGCGTATAACGCACCGACATGCTTTATTCCCCCCGACCGATAACCAGCGCCGCGTTCGCGCCGCCAAAGCCGAAACTCAGGTTGAGCGTTGTGTTCAACGCCGCCGGACGGTGCTTATTGGGCACATAGTCCAGATCGCACTGCGGATCGGGCGCATCGAGATGGCAGGTGGCGGGGATAATCTGATGCTGCAAGGCCTGCAGGCAGATAATGGATTCAAAGCTGCCTGCGGCCGCGATCAGATGACCGCTATAGGATTTGGTACTGGAACAGGGCGTGGCATAAGCCGCCGCTTCACCCAGCGCCATTTTGAGCGCCTCGGTTTCGTTGAGATCGTTAAGCGGCGTGGAGGTGCCGTGCGCATTAATGTAATCCAGTGCACTGGCGTCAATGCCAGCCTGGTTCAGCGCGCCGCGAATGGTCTGTACGCGGGCAATTTTGTCGTCAGCCGGTGCGGTAAAATCGAAGGCGTCCGAGTAATTGCCGTAGCCGAGAATTTCACCCAGTATTGTCGCACCGCGCGCTATGGCGGATTCCCGCGCTTCCAGGCACAGCACCGCCGCCCCTTCGCTCAGGACAAAGCCGTTGCGATGCTGGCTAAACGGACAGCAGGCACGGGTTAACGCCGTTTGCTCACTGGCCAGCGCGCCCAGCACATCAATATTCCATACCGCCGAATCCGAGCGCAGCGACTCGCCTGCGCCTGCCAGCATCATGTTGGCGCGTCCCTGGCGGATCAGCTCAAAGGCATCGCCCACGGCGATGGTGCCGGTTGCACAGGCGGCTACCGGCGTGTTCTGGTATCCCCGAAGCGCCCACAACAGACTGACGGCCGCCGTGGCGGCGTTGGGCATGGAGAAGAAACAGCCAAACGGCGATCCTACGCCGGTGCGCAGGAAGTCCTCATAATGCAGCTGGGTTTCGTCCTGCCCCGCCCAGCCGGTGCCCATGATGACGCCGCAATCGCGCAGATCGTAGTGCTGCCCGGGCTTTTCATCACCAAAGGCCATCTGCATGGCTTCCCGCGCGGCGGCCAGGGTAAGCCGCGCGAAACGCGGCAGGCGGCGGCGGATCGCGGCAGGAACGCCGTTGAGTGAAGGTTCTTCATCGATCAGCCCGTAAAAACGGGATTTGATCCCTGCGGCAGACTTGTCGCAATAGCGATAGCCGGGTTTGTAGTCCATGATGGCCGCCCAACTTTCAGCGGCATTCATCCCCAATGGCGTGACCGCACCATAACCGGTGACCACCACCCGACGTGGCGCGTTCGCCGCCTGTAAACTGTCCATTTGCATGATTCATCCTTAGTGATTCACTGTGTCGTCTTCCCCGCCGCCCAGCGCCAGCCAGAGCTTCATCGTGGAATAGAGGTAGTTGTATTGCGTGTTCAGCAGCGCGTTTTCGCTGTCCAGCAGCGTATTCTGCGCATCCAGCAGCGTTTGATAGGCCACGGCACCGTGGCGATACTGGCTTTCCACCAGCGTCAGCCTTTGCTGGCTCAGTGCGAGGTTATCCCGCTGCCGCTGTTTTTCCTGCTGCCAGGTCAGGCGCTGTGACATCGCGTTGTCGATGTCCTGTAACGCGCTGTAGGCAGTTTTCTGGAACTGAATGGCCGCGCTTTGCACCTCCAGATCGGACTGTGCAATCGTCAGTCGCACCTTATTCCACTGGATAAAGGGCAGATCGAGCGCCGATCCGAGCGTTCTGGCGGGATTGCTGAACCACTGCCGGAACACCGACGCCCCGGCATTCAGGGAGGCATTGAGCGTCAGCGTGGGATAAAAATTCAGCCGTGCCACGTCCGAACCGGCCAGCGCCGCGCGCAGGTTCAGCTCGGCGGCCCGCACATCCGGCCGTTTGGCTATCGTCTCCAGCGGCAGGCGCTGCGCCACCGGCACAGACTGTTCGCTGTCCAGCGAACGGCGCTCTGCCGGATATTGCCCCGGCGGACGGCTCAGTAAAATCGCAAGGGCGTTACGGCTTTCCTCGCGCTGCTGACTGAGATCGTGCAGGCTGTTTTCCCGGTTCAGCACCGTTTGTTGCGCCTGCAGATAATCAAGCTGGCCGAGATCCCCGGCTTTCCAGCGCGATGTCACCCTCCGCAGCGTATCCCGGGCAATGTCCAGACTGCGCTGCAGGTTCCCGATTTGCTGATTCAGACTGGCTATCTGCCAGTAGAGCTGGGACACCGTGCCGATCAACGTCAGGGCAGTGGCACGCAAATCCTGTTCTGAGGCTTTGGCCTGCCAGTCCGACTGCTCACGCGTGCGCGCCAGTTTTCCCCACAGATCCAGTTCATACGCCGCCGTCAGCGTGTTGCTGTAATTTTCCACGGACGCCGTATCACGCCGTAAATTCTTACTGTTACTGGCGCTGGCGTTGACCGAAAAATCAGGCGTCAGCGTGAGATCGGACAGGCCCGCCGCCAGCCGTGCCTGCTTAAGCTTGATGCCCGCCAGGGCTAAATCGTGATTACTTTGCAGCGCGGCGACGATAAGCCGCGACAGCTGCGGATCGCCAAAGTTGTCCCACCAGTGCGGGGTGAATGTCGCCACGCCTTCGCCGGTATCCTGTACGCGCCAGGCGTCAGGCACCGAGAGCAAAGGCCGCTGATAGTCGCTTTTCAGTGCCTGGCCGCAGCCGGTCAGCATCAGCGCCATCAGCGCCGTGGAGAATTGCGTCAGCCTGTTCATTCGCGTGCCAGCGCCTCGGTCGGGTGCAGCCGGGCGGCGTTGCGCGCCGGGAAAAAGCCAAACCCCAGCCCGATCAGCGCGGAAAACCCGCAGGCCAGAAGGATGGGCGGCCAGGTGAAAATCATGCGGAACTCCTGGGTAACCTGAGAAAAAATCAGCCCCGCGATGCCCGATCCGACAATGCCTGTCAGGCCGCCAAGCGTACAAATCACCATCGCTTCAATCAGGAACTGGCGCATGATGTCCACCGGACGCGCCCCGACAGAGAGACGAATACCGATCTCATGGGTGCGCTCCGTCACGGATACCAGCATGATGTTCATCACGCCCACGCCGCCCACCAGCAGCGAGATCCCGGCGATCGCCGTGATCAGCAGCGTCATGGATTCTGAGGTTTTGCGGATCGTCTTCGTCAGTTGATCGTTGGTCAGGGTGAAGAAATCGCGTTTGCCATGGGCCGAGTCCAGCCGTTGCTCAATCTGCTGCTGCGCCGTTTCAATCGGATAACCGTCAGCAATGCGCAGGGTAATGGACTGCAGCGGCGTATCACCCGACATGCGTTCAAGCAGCGAGGTATAAGGTATCCAGGCACCCGGCTGCTCACCGACAGACTTCGGCCCGTGTTTGTCCGCCACGCCAATGACCCGGAACGGCACCCCGCCAAGCTGGATAATCTCGCCCAGCGGTTCCTGCCCGTCGGCAAACAGCGTGCTGCGCACGTTGGGATCGATGATGATCACCGGCTCACGATCGTCGAGGTCGCGTGGCGTAAAACGGTTGCCGGCAACAAAATGCAGGCCCTGCACGCGGAAGAAACCGTTACTCACGCCCAGCAGCGATACCAGCACCTGTTTCCCCCCACGGATCGCCCGCACGGTTTTGCTCACTACCGGCGACAGGCTGTCGGTAAACGGCTGTTTGCCCAGCAGCGCCACGTCTTCCAGCGTCAGCGACCGCTCAAAATCCGGGCGCGGCTGATCCCAGCCCAGACCGGGCTGGATTTCGATGGTACTGGTGCCCAACTGGCTTATCTGGCTCAGAATGTTTTGCCGCGCGCCCTCGCCCACCGCCATCGAGGACACCACAGAGGCGATGCCGATAATGATGCCGAGCATGGAAAGAAACGCGCGGATGCGATGTCCCAGCAGCGAGCGCCATGCCATGCGCAGCGCTTCTTTGATGCTTTGCCAGACGGTGGTGCGTCCGGTCGCGGCAACCGTGGGTAATCCCTGCGGCTGACCCTGTTGGCTCGCCGGGTTGGCATGGTCGGCGACGATCTGGCCGTCGTGGATTTCCACAATGCGCTGACACTGCGCGGCGATGCTGCGGTCGTGCGTCACGATAATGAGCGTATGACCGGCCTGGTGCAGACCATGCAGAATGCCCATCAGCGCCTGACCGCTGGCGCTGTCGAGTGCGCCGGTGGGTTCATCCGCCAGAATCACCGGCGCGCCGTTCATCAGGGCGCGCGCGATACTGACGCGCTGCTGCTGACCACCGGAAAGCTGTGCTGGCCGGTAGTGCATGCGCTGCCCCAGCCCCAGGCGCTCCAGCAGGTATTCGGCACGCGACTGACGCGCCGAAACAGGCATGTCGGTATACAGCGCCGGGATCGTGACGTTCTCCATGGCGGTCAGATAAGGCATCAGGTGATAGCGCTGAAAAATAAACCCCAGATACTGACTGCGCAGTTGTGCCAGCTCGTCACTCGTGGCGACCTGAGTGGACACATTCATAATGCGCATCTCGCCTTCCGAGGGTTTATCCAGGCACCCCAGAATATTCATCAACGTGGACTTACCGGAGCCGGATGCGCCGACAATCGCCAGCATTTCGCCAGCGTGCACACGCAGGGAAATGTCCTTCAGCACCGTCACCGCCGCGTTGCCCGTCCCAAAACGACGGGAGATATGAGAGAGTTCAATCACCGGCGCGCTAGCCATTGGCGGCCCCTGCGGTGTTTTGCGTGACCACACGTTCGCCTTCACGCAGGCCCTCTTTCACTTCAATAAACTGCCGGTCGTTGATCCCCACGCGCACCAGCCGCTGTTCGGTTGTCTCCCCTTTCACGACCTGCACAGCGTAGCGGCCATCACCCTGCGGCTGACCCAGCGCCATCACCGGCAGGCGTAACGCGTTTTTGACCTGTTCGGTGACGATAAAGACCTGTGCCGTCATGGAGGTGCGCAGCCGGTGGTCGGGATTCGGCACGCTAAACACGCCGTTGTAATACACGGCGGAAGACTGCTGAGGCTGACCGCGCAGGCTGCTATCCTGTAAGGCCTCGTCAGGCGCGTCCTGCAACGCGCCCATCACGCTGTGATAACGATGATGCGGGTCCGCGACCACGTAGAACGACAGCGGCTGGCCGGGATGGACTTTCAGGATGTCGGTTTCTGAAATACGGGTTTGCACCGTCATGGTGTCCACGTTCGCCAGCACCAGGATCGTCGGCGCGGTTTGCGAGGAGACCACGGTCTGGCCCTCTTTGGTGACGATCCCCAGCACCTGACCGTCCATCGGTGCCAGAATGCGCGTATAGCCCAGGTTGGCTTTCGCCGTTTCCAGCGCCATCTGCGCCTGCACGATCTGCGCTTCATTCACTTTGACCTGTGCCTTCTGGGTATCCACTCTGGCCTGCGCCTGCTCCAGATTGCTTTTAGTGCCTGATCCTTCACGATCCATCTGCCGCTGGCGTTTCAGCTCCTGCTGGTACTGGTTTAAGGTAAATAACGACGCCTGTTTCTGCGCCATCGCACTGTCCAGCTCGGCCTCGGATTTACGCAGTTCGCTCTGTTGCAGTGTTGGATCTATTTCCGCCAGCAACTGCCCTTTGGTGACCCGATCGCCAGCGCGCACATAGAGCTTTTTTAACTGGCCGTTGACCTGTGCGCCCACGTTCACCTGCACAGAGGGTTTAAGAATGCCGGTGGCCAGCACGGTTTTTTCAATATCACCGCGATCGATCACCTGCGAGACCTGCGGCACAACGCGGTCAGACAACATGCTGTGCAGCACCCAGGCGCCGCCCGCCAGCAGAATAAGCAGCAGCGCGACCAGCAGATAAACGGGTTTAGAGAACGTTGCGCTCAGCAGGGGACGTTTTTTTATCACGGCACTCACGCCGGTTCCCCCTGAGGCAGCCTGCCCGTCTCCGCCGCGTCCTGAACCTCTTGCATCTGTTCATTTCTCAGCACGCAGATGCGGTCAAACAGCGGCAGTGCCGTTTCACTGTGCGTCACGGCGATCAGCGTTTTGCCGTATTCACGGCAGTGGTCGATCAGGGTTTGCATCACCTGCAGCGCGGTCTGTTCGTCAAGGTTGGCGGTGGGTTCGTCCAGCACCATCACCGGACAGTCGCTGTACATGGCACGCGCCAGCATCAGCCGCTGACGTTGCCCCAGCGACAGGGCGGGATGGCTTTCGCGGATCAGCGCGTTTTGTTTTCCCGGCAGGCTGTCAATCACCCCGGTCAGCTTCAGCCCCCGCAGGGACGCATCAATGCGCAGCTGTTTTTGCGCATCGTGATGACGATCGAACAGCGTAATATTTTGCAGGACGCTGGTGTTAAACAGGATGTCCCCCTGGCTTTGCAGGAAGAACAGCTTCTGCGCCTGACGGGCGCTTACCGGCTCGCCATCCACCAGGATTTCGCCGGACTGGGGCGCGATAAGCCCGGTGATCACTTTCAGCAGCGTACTTTTACCGGCCCCGGACTCGCCGACAATCGCCAGGGTTTCCCCCCGGCATAACGCCAGAGACACATTGCTGAGCACCGGCTTGCCCGGCTCGTAGGCAAACTGCAGCGCACGGTAATTGAGCCGCTGGGTAAAATGGACGGGCGCTACGAGCGCCCCGGCGTCCTCGTCTTTTTCTGCCTGCGGAAACAGATCGGCAGCGCGCGTATCAATGACGTGCAGCTGGTTCTTCTGCAACACCGAGAAGAAAATCTGGGTGATATAGGCGGTAAAAATCTGGCGCACAAAGCTGTAGGCGAAGAACTCCCCCAGCGAGATGTGGTTGTCTTTCAGCAGCGGTAAGGCCAGCAGCATGAAAAACACCATCTCCAGGCTGCCAATCAGCTGATACAGGCTGCTCTTGACCTGTTCGTACACCTTCTGCTTCTGCCTGACGTCAAACAGGGACGCGGCAAAGCCAGCAAACGCCGTCTGGCGCTGGGCGCTTAAGCCCGCCGATTTCAGCGTGGCGAAACCCTGGATAGATTCCAGCAGAAAGTCACTTTGCTCCGCGCTTTTCACCTGCACCTGCTGGGTGTAATAGCGATCGCGAAAAATCGCCCAGACGCTGACCAGGCCCATTAAGGTCACGCCCACGGCGGAGATTGTGGCAAGCAGCGGGCTGATGTAACACATCACCGCCAGCGCAATCACGCCCACGATCCAGTCTGTGCGCAGACTGTTATCCAGCTCGATTTTCTGGGCCGCCGCCATCTGCCAGTTGGCGAAGCGACTGTAGATCTCACCCGGACTGCGTTTTTCAAAGTACGCGAGCGTATTGCTCAGCAGGCTGGCGAACCCCCTGACGCTTTGCATCACCACAAACCGTTTGATAAAGCGCTCGGTGACGCTGCGCACGACAAAGGCCAGCAGGGTTGATACCACAAACGCCAGCAGGTAGTAGAAGTACGGGAAATCGCGTTCACCGCCGGAGGAGAAGACATTGTTGATGGCCGAACTGACCATCACCGGCATGATGAACAGGGTGAGCGACACCAGAAACGCCAGCAGCATCAGGCGGTAAATACCCGGAATCCCCGCTGTCTGTTTCAGGCTCATGCAGTCCAGCGCGCGAAAGCGCCGCGTGCGCTTGTGGGCTGCCACGGCGGGCTTTTCGCCGATGGCGTCTTTATCCAGCACCAGCGCATAGCCGCTGATTTCGGAGCGCAGCGCGGCGATGGGTAACAGTTGCTCGCCAATCGCCGGGTTCATCACGCACACATAGCTGCCCTGGCGGTAGGCCAGCAGGACATAATGGCTGGCGCCGTAGTGCAAAATGGCCGGTAACGGCAGCTCTGCCAGCTCATCCAGGTCGAAAGCCACCGGATACGCCGGAATCCCCAGGTCGGACAGGATGGCGCACAGGGTTGACAGTGCGGTGCCGTGGGCCGACGCCGGATACTGTTCGCGCAGCACGTCCAGCGGCACATCCATTCCCTGGGTTTCCGCCAGCATAGCAATACAGGCCAACGCACATTCATTGGTTTCCGCCTGATAAACGATTTTTGGAATACTATTTTCCATAATTTAACCCCTAAAACGCCCTGTTCTTTTCTCTTGTGATGGCTGTTTAGTCATTAATAAAAAACAGTGAGTGGGAATGCCACAGCATCCAGTCAGTCGAATAATCCCGAATGCTTTGCTCGATAATGCGCGGCATATCATCCTTGAGTTTTCTGGCTGCAACGGGAGGGTGAATTACTATCTTTAATCCGTTATCAAAATAAAGATGATAAAACACCACCTGCGCGGACATCATTCTGGCCAACCGGATAATTCCGCTGTGTAAACTGGCCGGACGATCAAATAAGCGACAAGGTAATTTCTCGGCTTTGTCTTTACTGGCAAACTGGGTGAAGTCCGGCGTAATGTCGGGGAATAAAATAATATTGCGTTTATTCTCCGCCGCCGCCATCACCGAGGTCATTAAGTTTCCGGCAATATTTTTATTATCTTCATGAATCGAACAATAGGTGAGATCTAACCCACCCAGCAGCCGCTCGGCTTCGGAATGCGCATCCGCACTGCGGGAGGTGATCACCGTGGCTTTCCCCGGATAGGCCGCCGCGCCAACCATCGTGGTCAGGATGTCCGAGACCATATGCAGCGGGGCCAGAAGCACCGGTTGGCCTGCGCGCTGGAGCGGCTCCACCACGTCGTTAAGCTGTGCCGAACAGGCCGCCAGCTCGCGCAACAACCGGCGATTCTGCCCGTAGGTCACCGCCTCAATCAGCAACTTTCGCCGCTGGGTCAGCCAGATATAATCAAATTTTTTATTATCCTGCAGCAGACACTGACGGTTAGCTTCCGCCACCGCTGCGCGCCATTTCACATCACGCGGGATTAATTTTAAAAAACGCCTGACGTGGGCAAACGCAAAAATAATACGGTAGTGGAAACACCGAAATAATAAACAATGCGCCCTGTAGCCAGCCAGCTGGAACTTATACGCCAGCCACTGACTTCTGGCGGTGAGGTTCCGCCAGAACAGCGCGCACCACAGGGCATAAAATTTCATTATTACTCCGGTGCCTTACCTGTTTCTAAAATAGAGAGCAGTTTGTCAGAGAAGGCCGGGAAATCACGATCCTGAATCGCCATCCATTTTTTCGCGACAATAAAGGTCGGCGTGGCGTTGATATCGTAATACTGCGAAACGCGCGTCATATAATCCAGACGCGCTTTCACGTCGGCGGACTGACTGACTTTGTGATATTCCGCGACGTTAATCTTATTTTTTTCCAGCCACGCGTCACGCTGAGTCGCATCGCTTAAATCAATCTTGTCTTTCATCACCGCATCATAGGCGCTCTGGCGATGGGCTTCTTCAATCCCCATGACTTCCAGCGTGGCGAACACCGGGGCATAGCGCGCCAGCCCGGCCTGACTGTCCAGGCTGAGATGTAAACGCACCAGCTTTTTACCTGGCGGCATCCGTTTTTCCAGCTCGTCTACGTTCTTTTCGTTGATCTCACAATAATGGCAGCCGTAAGAGAAGATCTCGATAATGTCGTCGCCGTCGGCAATCGGGCTTTTATCCAGTTTGTCGGTAGAAAGCGAGGTCAGCACCTGCTGCTCTGCACTGCTGGTTTGATTTAACACGAAGATATGGAACCAGGCGGTGGTAATCACTGCTGAAATAACCGCAACAAAGACGGTATAGGCCAGCACGTAAGAAATTCTTTTTTTCATGGCGGGCTTCGATCCTGAATACAACAATAAGGCACATTCAGTATTTATCAGGAAGGCGTTGTATATAATACACAACGCCTTTAAGAATAAATATTACTGAAATTTACTCTTATTTAGTGATAAAGAGCGATATCTTAGCCTGCGTTTCCGCAGTTGATGATAGCGGCTGGGGTGAAAGTTTTTGTCACCACACCATTTTTATCGGTACAGGTTTTTACTGCGTTACATACCGTGGCGTCGCCCACCAGGTTCAGCTCAAAGCTGTTTACACACGTTGTTGTTCCACCGACAACTGCGCTTGCTTCAGACATATTGATTTTTTTCATCTGTGATTTCCTTATTTTATTATTACGATTAAGTAATATGAGCATGATATCAGATGGCATATTTCATGCTATGCCATGCCAGGGTGATCGAGGGAATTGCCTCCCTGGCATACCGTAATGATCGTCTTACATAAACATGTTACAGAACGTCATTATCGGACACGGCGCATTCTAGTGGCGGTTTTTTAATTAGGCAATACACTTAAAACGCCGCATGTTAATTAAAAAGAGTTATTGTGTTATTAAGGCCATCAGATCTTTCTTATATAAGATACTGCCTTATTCCGAAGGCAGGATTTATTTCCCTATCTGACACCGATTTTATTTTTATCTACCAGGGATATTTCTGAGAAAAAAACAGGCTGAATGGATCGTAAAAAATAATTTTTTTTAAAATTTTTTTGATGTGGGTGGAGATGGAGTGGGTTTTGGGTGAGTGAGGGGCGCACTGGGCATGTCGCACAGAACGAAAAGCCTGAGAAAAGCGCTGGTCGCGTGAAGGAGATGAGGCGTTAACGCTCAGGGCTGTGTTCACGAGCAAAACCCCTCCCTGTCTCATGGGTTGCGTTCTGCGCGGACCTGGGTGATCCGCTCAGGGTGGACAGGCTGCAAGCGTTACCTTGAGGCACGGCGTTTATTTTCAGTAAACCTGTGGCTGGCAGCCATGTCTGAACACAGGACAGGCTGGTTAACTGGCTTATGATGAGGGACATGTGCCAAATTTTACGTTGGCTGGCCTGTGGATGCTCTGCTGTGCAGGTATCGGGCCATGCCTCACAAAATCTCTGCGCATCCTTCTCGCTCTAATTGTATAATAGACCGCCTATTGGTGATGAAGGTGTTAATCGATATGAAAGTAAGCGAAGTATTGAAAGCATCGACAACAGATGATCTCAGAAAATTTGGCTCCTACTTCGAGCTTAAGAACAGTTTTGAACAAGAACTGAATAATAAGCTCGAGGTTAATGGCTGGGATTCCTTCTTCATTAAAATTAAAAAACTTAAGAACATTGTCTCTTCAAACAAAGAGGCATTAGAGTCTGCCTGTAATAAAGAAGACTTTAAGCAATCAAAACAAGAAGTGTCGGACATTCTGACAATCAATGTCAAAGCCAAAAGCTGGACGGAACTGAAGCAAAAAGTTGATTCATTCATTTTCGTTTTTTGTTCAGGCGTTTTTGATCCTTACACGCATTACGAGCAAACAAAATTAAAAAAATTCAAAGGTAGCTCAAAGCTGGAAGGTATCGACATTGATATTTCAAATGAAAAACCATCGCTGGAAAGTGTCCTGAAAAAATACAGGAGGTAATGCTTATGGATAAGTATGATGCCGCTAATGACCATTACTGCTATCCGGTTAGCGCTGTATTAAAAAACAAGCTCAATATCGAAGAGACCGATGTGCTTGAAAAGGCTGAAAGAGAGATCACTGCGATAACAGTGAACGACATCGTGTTCAGCCAGCCACCCTACAACCTGGCTTATATGTGCAAGCTTCACAGACAGCTTTTTTCAGATCTCTATGAATGGGCAGGTACGCTGCGAACCGTAGATATTTCTAAAGGCGGTACACGGTTTTGTCATTGCGACAGGATCACCGCTGAGGCCAATAAATTATTCACTAAATTAAACAACGATAACTGGCTGTCGGGTCTTAATAAGGATGCTTTCTGCGATAAAGCGGCTGAATACTACTGCGAATTTAACATGATACATCCCTTTCGCGAAGGGAATGGCAGAGTCCAGCGTTTATTATTTGAGCACCTTTCTCTTGCTGCTGGTTACGACCTTGACTGGGACCATATCGCACCAGATGAATGGGTTCAGGCTAATATAGATGGTGTTTATGTGAACTACGAACCGATGTCTCAGATATTCAGGCGCATCGTTACACCTTGCCCATGACAGCTAAAACAGCATTTTTCACGAACGTAGCACACATCCTTTAATGACGCGTCTTCATGACAGGGAAATGTGGTTATGCGACAGAAAACGCCCCCTTCCCTGACACCGGCTCAAACCGCGTGTTTTAACAGCCTGCCCTGCCTCAACCGCGCTTGAAACTGCCTTGATCTACCTGGATTTTCATATGCCTGTGAGATGGCAAAGAGGGAAGCTGGATACAGGTCGAAAATCGATGAACTTCACTGAAATCAGCGAGATCTTTCTGCGTGCCCTTTCGCAGTTTTCTCTTTTCACGCTCGATGCGTTCCCGCCTCCCTGATTAAATCATCAGGTAATTTAGCGCGATACGAATGTGGGGCAACACATCCGCATCGCTGATCACAATCACTATTAAAGGAGAATAGTAATCATGACTGCCATCGATTGTATTTCAGGCCACCACGAAGCTAAAGAGACAAACTACACCCAGCGCTATGCGACCGTGGGTTATGTGACCCGCACTCCAGATTACCGCCGCATTCCGGCGATTACGCTTAAAGGCTGCTGGTTGAAAACAGCGGGTTTTCCCATTGGGGTGCAACTGGATGTGAAAGTGACCTGGGGGCGGATCATTATCAGCTTTAAGCCCAGGGACGTGATCAACGGGACGCGGGTGAGATCGATTGAGGAACTGGCGTCACTGCCTGTGCATATGAGAAAACGGGTGATGAAGGCGATTGGGTTGACTGACTGGTAAGGATTGATGGGCTTGCCCCTGCGGAGGTGGGGGCGAGTGGATTTGGGTAGCCAGATAATTGAGCGCGCCCGTCAATAACGGCTTGTGCATGTCTGGCGAATAACTTGTGCCCTGTAACGTGCCAGACTTTTTCTGGCACACCTGAAGACAGCCTCAAGGGAAACAGAACGGGTCAGTAAGTGGCCTGAAAATCGAGATGCGGCCTGAACGTTTTTCCCTGATATTCATACACAACAGAATTACTGAATGAATACACGCGACCGCTGTATTGGATACTGATGGTATCGCCCTCTACGCTTACAGCAGCCGAACTGCCTGTCGCGACCAGAAACGGAACCTGTTTCGCCAGATTCGCACTGATATCACTCTGGATTTTACCGGCTAAATAATACCGATAGCTGTCTGCAACGGTTGCTCCACCACCCGTTTCCCCCGTGACATAAAGCCATGTATGCTCGTTAAGCTGTTGGGAAGAGATGAGTTTATCTTTGGAGTGATCATTCTCACCGGAATTTAAGGCGAAGAATGCAGCCACCGTGACGAGTAATACTACTGTCAGCACACGATGCAGCCACTTAATAAACGTTTTCAATGTCATACTTACGCCTTCCCTTGTGCATTGTTTATAGTGGGATTGTCCCTGTACACGAGGCTCTGAACTCGCCTTTAATGCAAGTTTTGAAGTGTACATCCGTCACTCGCACATCCTGGCAGGAACCTAAACACCGCTGAGTGACAACCTACGCAATGTCATAAGGAAATCATAAGCGGTTGTCTCCCAAAGCTCGGGTGAGAAATCATAACCATAGCGACTTTTGAATTCCTTTTCTAAACTCGCTTTGTACTTATCAACAAAGTCGTCAATCTCCCCTACCAGTTCTTCTAACGTCGATTTCGATGCGGAATTTATAAATAATCTGGTAATACCTTCAATCGTATCCTCACCATCATTAATACTGTCAAAGTCCTGATTGAAATAACCCTGAATTAGCTGATCGAGTTGGTAAAACCGTTGCATATGGTACCTATGGGGTTGGAAAAGCAGTAAGGATATAATAGGGCTTACCATTATACTCCTGAATATCAATGACAATACGCACTGCATGCATCGTCATTAGCTGGGAACTTGCACGGGCATATCCATATTTTATCTCACGGCGTGAGAATCGTTAATCACCTTGCTTAGCACCTGCCAGCGCATATTTGATAGCATGTCGGCTTATGTGTAGAGCTGGCTCTGCTTTTATAAACATACGGGTTCACGTAAAAATCACTGTGTTATAGGATTTTAATGCCGCCTTTTTCAGTTTGAGTGGAAAACTCAGCTGTTACCAGGTGCGATTGTGATTTCGTATCGATGACGTCATAAGCAACTGAATATCGTTCACCCGGTGTAAAGGTAAATCCGAACAGAGGCAGACATTCTCCTTTAGCAACATAAACAGGTTTATCATCAAAGATTTTATGAAGCGTATCGCTTTTATCGCCGTTGATTTGAATAGCGGTAATCCGTTCTCCTGATTTCAGCGGCGACACGACACAAACCTGATTATCTTTGAGCATCGCAGTCGCTGATTCCCGCTCAGTCATCCTGTCACCCGGTCCAGGGCATCCGGTTAAAAGAAATACTGAAGCCAACAAAATTTTACCCTTCATGATTATTGTCCTTTTCCCGTGATGGTTTTCTGATCAAACTGAGATACGTAGCATATAGATTTACACAGAATACGTTCTTACCAACCCCGCTTACAGCTTTATCAAGTGCTGTTGCTGCATCTTTTTCAGACATAGTTCAGAATTTTATTATTGATGATATGCAAACTAACGAGTATCCTGAACCCAAATAAAATAAGCCATTTATAATATCATGAGGTGATAACTTTTGAAGAGAAATATCATCAAAACACTTTTATTTATTGTTTTATTTGTTTTAATCGCCTCAGTAACTTTTGAGATAACCTTCATGTTCGGAGATGCCAACTCATTTATATCTCTTTTAGGAAATCTTTCATTTTTAGGATTCCAACAGTCTTTTGATTCATTATTCATACTTCTACTAATTATATCCCTTATAATTTCATCGCTAATTTATTTCTCCCTAATAATAACAATACGCAACAAGATAAAGAAATGAAAAAGGCCATTTCAGCATTATTTAAAGATACAGCCACCTATTTAGGAATATGTTTAGCTGTTCTGTTCCTCTTCTTCTTTTACTACTTTGCTGTCCCTGATTATTGGTTTTTATGCAGCGTGTTGACAATCATAATTGCAGCTGTTTTAGAACTGATTCTCCGGTCAAGAAGAAAGAAGTAAAAGATGCATTCCTGCCCGTTCTGGCGCGATTACATTCTATCTCGCCGGATTATTCATGGACGTTCAGCAAACATCACTGGAGCGAAGCAGCGCTGGAAGGATGCATGGTTCTATTACGCCTGCCGGTTCTGGCAGAACGACGTTTTCGGACAATACAGGCACACAGCAATGCGTTTTTTGAACCGCACTGTGTGATCTCTGATGAAACTAATGCAGGCTATTGGGGAAAGAAAGAGCATGGCGGGATAGTGCTATTCGACTGGGAACGATTTGAGCTGGATAGCCCAGCGACAGATTTAGCGCCTTTGGTAAAAGGCATGGGCGGAGAAGATGACTATCTGGCGATGGCACGACGCTATTGTCCGTTTACTGGCAGATTCGATGCTGATGTACTGGCGAAAGAAATTGCGATTGCCAATGCGTGGATTGTGGTGGCTGGCATCATCAACATAAGACAAACACCATCAGCGGACTTTAAAAATATTTTACTTATAGTCAAACTGTGAACTTATCGATTAAGGTCAGCACGCCGCCAAGAGAAATGAGGAACACAAAAAATCCAAAACTCAACGCAAACAGATAAAAGAAAGGAACCATCCATCGCACCAATTCGGAATTACTCTCATTGATAAAATGGTATGCATCGCTGTTTTTATCCAAGAAAAAAACACTTTTATTTTTCTTAATTCTGATGAAAAAATATGACATCGTGGCTGCACCAAAGAAACCAATCATACTGCTGTAAAGGTACGGTGAAGGAAGTTTATGTTTTTTCTGAAAAAGGCTAATAAGCTCATAATATTTTTTTCTGTTTATCACGTACAGAAGGAATGAAAGGACTAAGGCTGTACTGGCAAACAGGATAATTAGAACAACAAAAATTTTCATGTATTAAAGGCCAATATGTTTATATAAAGCATCCATTCCCTGGTCAGCTGCGTAACCACCAGCCATACCACCAGCAACAGAACCAACCGCCGCGCAAGCCACACCACCAACACCTGCTGTTGCAATGCCAATAGCCGCACATACACCCAGACCTGCAAATGTACCCAAGGCCCCCCCGCCATAGCCAACGGCTGTTGTGGCAGCAAACTTTCCATATTCTTTAAAAGCAGATCTTTCGCACTCGTTCTCTCGACCCGTCGTGCAGCTTTTGACCACTTCATTGGTGCTGTTCGCAAAAGAAAAACCAATACCAATATAACCACCGCTTTTAAGAAAACGTGCAGCTTTGGCGGCACTCCCTACAAATGTGGAATACCCCGGTATTGCACCAATACCAACTGTAGACCACTCGTGAACTATCGAACGGCTGGAGAGGTTTAACGCTCTACGAATATCTTCGTAAGGTTTGAACTTAACAGAATAGCGAATTAGAGACTTTAATAATGGCTTATTAACCAGTTCTTTTAGTTGATTAAACAGTTGATTACGCTCTGCAAAAAACTGCTGACTAATCAGTGTTCCTTGAGCCCGAAATTGATTTTGATAGCTTGCCTCGATCTTTTTGAGTATCTGCTCAATTGAAGCGAAATACTTTTCCCCAACGTCACTGGTTATGCCGAAGATTTTGTCACCTGCGCTTGTAATGCCTGCAATAAGTCCATAATACTTGTGCAGATATTCAGCTTCATCAGTCCTGGCACCGATCAAAGCTTCATTAGTTTTTGACTTAGCCTGTCTCAATGCAGCCAGAGCGTTAAGTGTTAAAGGTGCCGGTGTATCAGGGTCTGCAACAATCAAAATTTGGCCCGGCTTTAGCCAAGGCGTGTCAGCGTTTATCTGCATAAACATCTGAGCGGCTGGGGAACGGACGTTATTGAAAAGTGATCGGGCCTGAAAATCCAGTGAACCCGGCTGATCTACTACACAATATCCAGGGGCAATATTACGTGCCATGTCCATATCCTCCATTCGCTAAGACCGATAAAACTGTATGATAAAACTTGAACAGCATCAATTCATAGAGTGATGTTGTCATCTACCAAATGACAAAGGGTGACTCAAATTTTATTCCAGCAAGCGTTGCTCCAGATTGGAATAAATGATCATAATTTCATCTTTTAAAGCATCACCAACATACACCATAGATGTGTCGTAGCGCTTGAAGTTCTTATCACGAGATGCACTGAACCAGTTGAATGAACCGACACACAATAGCCCTTCATCACCAATGACCACTTTACTGTGTATGCGGTCAACAAGCTTGGTGGTTATGCCGATTGATTCTAGCTTTTCCAGCGCTTCATCAAGGCGCTGCCGTTTTTCTATCCGCTGATCATAACTCGAAGCCTGAGTGTTAAAACTCTTATCTGTCACTACAGTAATATCAATCCCGCGAGAAAGAGCACGTTTCATTGATGCCAGAAATCCGGTTTCTTCCAGCTTATGCCAGATCAACCATGGAGAGACAATCGTGATGCTCTTCCCGATTGAGTCAAACGTCTGGTTGAGAAAGGCATCATGCTCTTCTGCCCCGTGTAGGGTAGATATCTGTGTTTGAGCAGTGCTTAAGTCTGGGCGTTTTTTGAACTCAAATTGCAGCGCATTATTTGCGGAAGCAAACAGGTATTTCGCCAGTAATCCTCTGGGCGAAGAACCCGGCTGGATCTCGAAGAGGTCCATATCCCCGAAGACGAGGAAACTGTCCTTAGCACGTGAAACGGCTACATTCAGCATGCTGCTTTCCTTATCGATAAATCCGCCATCTTCGTGCTTGGAATACACCGGTGAAAAAAGCACGATGGGTCGCTCTGCCCCTTGCAAGGCGTGTACAGTTCCAACCGTCAGGGAGTTTTCATCACCGCTACAATTAATATCCAGGTCACGTAATGATGACTTTATGGCATTAACCTGTGCAGAAAATGGTGTAACTATGCCCACCACTTTATGTAACGGTTGTCCGTAATGCGACTCGATATCCTCTTTATGAGCCGCAAGCCAAGCCGCTATCGTTTCAGCCTCAAAGGCGTTGTAGCGGCTTCCGCCGTTTGCCTTAACACCTTTGCCGTCAATGTGGAGATAACCCATCGCAGGAAAAATTGTCTCTTTTTCCTCGCCTCGTTTTGGCTGCAACTTACCGTGATAACAAAGAGCATTACAGTAGCCAATAATATTGTCGAAGCAACGGCGATGCTCATACAGATACATTCCGCGGGCAAAGTCAGGATCGTACTTATAGCGTGAGTTAAACTGAGCCACTTTCATAACACTGCCTGATGCAGCACTTTTTCCTGACTCACCCATTAAGATATAAGCTTCAGTAAGCTCCTCTTGCGTACTGCCGTGAAGGATATTCTCCTCCATCATATTGCCTATATCGATGCTCGGCAGGCTATTCCAGATAGGCGCGATTTGTTCTGTATCACCAATAACCAAGGCTTTCTTCGCCAGCGCGAAAGACGCTGCAGCAACTTCAGGGAGGACCTGCCCCGCTTCATCGACAATTAGTAAATCGGCGAAGTTATATAAATAGCCATCATCAAACTTCTTGCCGCCAACATGTTCCCTGATGAGCATATGCTTAGGAAGCATAAAGCACGTCATCACGACACAAGGGGTGAGTTTCATTCTACGCAACCAGCGGGCTTTAATTGCCTTAGCCCCTTTGAGACCTTTTTCTTTTTGAAGATTATCAATCCCAGCCATATCCACCAGCCAGCGGCCTTCCCAGTAATGGGTTGCCAGCAAAAACGCAGGGAAACGGATTCCTGTATCTGCAAGCTCATCCGCTCTGGATAAGGTCAATTCATCTTCATCTGTTTGCCCTAATGAATATGTCAGCTCGCGCCAGCGCTGAGATGCTTCGTTTTCGCGTCGGGAGACGTCCAGAGCTAATTCGATTTCCTGTTGGAAACCCGCCTGTTCTTTTGACGCGTGTGAAATTAATCCCTCAATAAATGCGTCAACATCTTCAGGTAGTGTTCCCTGAAATGCCTTCATTTTTGCGCCAAAAGTCTCATCCAAAAAGAAGTTCATTTGATAGCGGCGCTTAGTACGAACGACGGGTAGCCAGGAAAAAAGCGCATATACCACAGACTCATTCGCACGATATTGCTGCCACTGCTTTTTACCCTGGTTCAAAAGCGCGATTTCACTTGTGCTGTTAAGCAGTAACGCATTTTTATCTTGAATATACTGGTCGAGATCTTCGCTGATGGCGCAACGTTCGCGGCGAATCGCATTCAGCCTGTTCCATGCGGGCTTGATTTGCTTAAGCTGAACAGACATCTCAGCTATACGCTTATGTAAAAGTTCTACAACCAGTTCTGGCGAGCTGCAATCTTCGTTCGGAAACGCTGCCTTTGCCTTCTCCAGATAGAAAACTCTTGCGTCTTCAACATATTCGAGGGATTCAATACGATTGAAAAAATCTTCCGTCTGGTATTTTTTTACTGCATCGGCTTTTTGCGTTGAAGATGGATAAAACGCACCAAAACTGGCCACATCGGGCAACCAACGTCCTGCCATTGCACCGGAGCCAGAACCAAAATCTTTACCGAACGCTTCAATGATGTTGGTTACAGCCTGGTTATTGGTTGACGTAGCAATCACTACAGGCGGTTCACTCTTATTGAGCGCGGCCCTGGCCCATTCGGTAGCAATAATGGAAAGCACCAGCGTAGTCTTACCGGTTCCCGGAGGGCCATTCACAGCGAGCATATCGCCTGGTTGCTGAGTCAGATAATGGCTAAGAGCATCACGTTGTGCCACAGCCAGCGGAAATGTATCGCCGGAATGCCCAAGACGTTCACAGAACATAGCGTTGTCAGGCAGAAGTGATTCTAAGGGGGGCATTTCATGAGAGGCAAAGCGCGATAATAACGGCACTTCTTTTTTGCTCATCAACAGATGATCATACATAGGCAGAAGATGCTTTGTAGCCCCACCTGGCTTGTTTGCTTTGATTACATAGCCATATTCAGCCAGTTCATATTGCTCGTGGGATTCAATCCATTCTTTAGCGACGTTTTGAAGAAGATCTTCTGACTCTTTACGATATTTTTTCCAAAAGTTCTTGTATCGTTCATATCGCTTTTCACGCTGCTCATCCGTTTCCGCGTGGTGCTCATGCTCATCATCCACACCAAAGGTGGTTGAGTCATGTGCCGTTCTGTATTTGTCATATTGCGCCATTTCACCGATTGAAAATGTACCTTTGGGAAGTGGCTCAAGCAGGTCACGCGGAATGGTCGTCGGCGCGTTGGGAAACAAAAAACCTTCGCGGTTCAGGAGAGCAGAAGTGACCATTGGCGTAATAAACTCTGGTGCGCCTGCAGTCCTTTCTTTGCCATGCTTTAACAAGCGGATAAATACTTGAGGACGTAAAAGCACTTCGACGGTTTTAACGTCGTCACCTTCATCCTCAAAAAACGCGCGGACTGTCTCATCCTTTAGCCTTCCTGAGTTAATGTCCGTCCATTTTGTGAATGAACCTACATCTTTACTCGCAAACGTCCCTTTACCCGACTCTGCATCAGCCAATGAGTTACGCCAGTATGAAGTGAATCCTTTAGTGTTACTGTCCATCCCACATCCCGCAACTTAAGTCAAATTATTGATTTGGTAGATATAAACGCACCTTATGATTAAGCATTTTCCACGATGCGAGCGCGAGTGCAATGATTTGTTGGTGTTATCCACACATAAAAATTATTTATCCAAAAAGAACCTGTAAGCCTTACTTAACTAACCAGAGCATGGTGTATACTGTGACTTGGACGAAAAGTCGTTTTCATTTTTTCTCTTTTCTTTATAAATTTTGATATGCGATGAGCACCGAATACCGAATGTAAGACGTATAATTCTTTTGTTAAAAGGAGCCTGTATTTATTGCTTCAGTACTCAAGACCAGTAGAAAAATTAAAACTTAACTCACCAGAATGATGTCATTTTTATATTTTTCTCTTCAATATTTTCAGCTTAAAAATGTTTGGCATTGCTCTTCTTTTTTTTGAATTTTCGCTAATAGAAATTAAGCCCCCCAGTTACTCAGCCTAGGATTTTAACGGGCTGCTCTGAATTACACAGGATATAAAAATCATAGTAAGCGCTGATTTTTAAAAAATTGAAAGCCTTAAAATATGAATAGTGCTTAAGCCGGACTCGCATATGACATTCAAGCTAATGATCTAAAATAGTTAATAAAAAACTTTCATTTTATACCAACACAGATACCAATACGAAAACTCATTGTTCTTAGGCATAGACCCCAGGCAAACATGACTGAGTTGTATTAGCTTAGAGTTGACCTGACAGAGCTATGGCACAGATCTAAACCTAATCTGACAGGCAGCTCCGTGCCAAATGCGGACATTTGCAAACAGCTAAAGAAATTTCTACCTATACTACATTGATACTGATTAGGTCATTGATAATATCAATCTTGGTCGTGCATCTTTAATTGTGTTCCCCATCCTCCATGAGGATATCCGTCAGCGGAAATATGATATCAAATACCTGTTCGATAATGAGCCAGTCGGCACGCGCGTACAATTTAGTGAGACCATCCTCTGGGCGGATTATGAAAGCCAGACTTTCCCTGACTCAGTGATTAACCAGCATATTCATAGAGTTATCCGGTTTCCATGCTAAGAAGTTATCTTCTCTAGAGAAATGATGTCAAACGCACCATTACGAATCAGTGGAGAAGTTTCACGAATATTAGCACATCTCTTATTATCCCTCGTTTTGAATTTAGATGTCAGCTCCGTGCCAGGAGCTGATGTTACTAATACCAATTTGTGTTAAATCATGGTAAGCAGGCCAACACCTCAATCCACGATACGAATCATATACACATAGAAAATTTTGAATACTTTTTTTGTCCCAGGATCTCGCTCAACATGCAACATGATCGCCATCATTCTTTTAGTTGATTCACCTGAGCTTTCAATGCCTCTTGTAAATATATTTGCTGTATCAACGACAGTCTTCATGTAATCACATCCTTTAATATCCAGAACTGACTCAATGCCGTCGCGACATTTTATTTTCAACTCAGTCCCCAAAAGGGAGATAAATTCAAAAAATGCAACATCTAGACCCTTACGATCAATAGGAAGCTCATCTTCAAGCTCCTGTAATCTATTTAATGCAGACACCGGGCTATTGATGCACTCCTGAAGCATTTCACTCCTGATCACATATGACGATTCCGCATCCAGATTTTGTAAATGCTCTCGTAATTTTCTGACAGCAACATCGGCGGGAGATTCGCCGTCCAAATGATGCGCCAGCATCGATACTGCAAGGAAATGGCAGCCGGTGTCATCATCTCCCCAATAATAGTCACCCTGATTTTCAAACAGGTCACGTCTTGGTTCAAGCAAACGCCGAGATCCTCCTGCCATATCTTGTATAATTACAACACGCACATTATCAAATATTTTCATTATGTATTCAAAATCGGGCTTATCCTGAAAATGCATGGTAGGTTTCGCATAGGCAGTAAGTTTATTTTTGATGAATTTTTTATTAGCGTCCCCCTCCGTCTGAAACATACCCAGCTCAATTTTGTCAAGAATAAATTTTTGTTTTTTATTTTTGTAAGCTTCGTATTGACGATTTGATGTCAAAGCAAACCAGTAAAACTTCTCACAGGGTGATAAATTGAACTCTTTGACAATATCTTCAGCTGAGAAGAAATAATGAAGCGTCTCCTCTTCTTCGTCATGAGAATGCAACATACAGAAAAAATCTTTACGAGGGATTCCATCATCAAGAACATAAGACTTCTGGACATCAACACGATTTGAGTTTTCAAAGTACTTCGACTGGATAATGCCAAAAATATCGATGCTATGGGCGCGTTGCCGCAGTGCCTCCAAGCTATCTGAACGACGCTGCACAAGAAAATCAGCACCATCGACATCTACAGATCGCTTCATAACCCAGAATCTCGACAATAGAATGGACTGCGTGATGGCTTCACCTTTTGCTCCGTTTTCTTCCCGTTTTGCTAAATCTGACATGATGCGCACCTGTATCATAAATGGTCGAATGGTTGTCCTGAGGGAAAATTCTTTAAGTAGGTTAAAATCGTTCTGAATACATTACGTGTATGATCTCCTCTAAAGTTAAGCATCCCTTGAAAAACTAGTGTTCTTACAGAAATCGGCTTTATTTTTTCGGGCAATATCTAAACGTACTGCTTTAATCAAAGATAAAGCAAGTGACCAACTCCGCGTAATCAATGTCATCATGCATCTTGTTGAGTATTCGAATTAAACTGAAGCATTTATCTTGGGGCGGCTGTGTCCACACCTCGCTCAAAGTAGACTATCATCAGCAATGATACCTAAAGCTTGCAATGTAAGAGGGTATCTTTCCCCATAAGGCGTCGCCCGCCAAGGGGGAGCCGGGTAACAGCGGAGCCCGCGACATACTTATTTAGCCGTTAGTAAGTTACCTGCCGGAAGAGAACGATGCTTATATCGAATCGTGTTAATTTATGGGCAACAGCCTAGTAGAATGCTGGCGTATAACGTGAAGTCACAGCAAAGAGTTAACAGACTCAGCTGATTATTAAGGAGAGGAATTGAAGCTTTTTGATTATCTGAAGATGGAGTTTCCTGATCTGACACCTGAAGCCACCAAAGTCCACCTTGCGCAAATGAATGATTATAAAGAAGATCCGTTGGTTAAATTCCTTGGAGGCACTTTCGACGACTGGCAGTGCTGGCAGAAGCGGTTGGAGTTTAGCCGTAGATATATCGTTTCACTGATCAGGATCCCGGGGACTGAAACTTGGCTATTTGCGGGAGCATTTCAGCAGACAGGCAATTCGGGAAAGAAAGCCTATCCTGATCGTGAGGAACTGTATTATCAGTACCACCTTCAGAAAATTCCTGAGACTGAAGAATACGCAGGAAGGATGTATATCAGCTTTAAAAATGCAGCCCGTAACTTCATTCGCCTCGGTGAAAGTATTCAGAGTGAACTGGTTATTAACTCCATCACCCCGGTACGTCTGACCTTCGGCGAGTTTCCAGGCTACCGCAACGTCGTGCTGGACAGGAACAGCATCGGTGCGATCCTCAGACTTAATCTGCAATCTTGGCGCACCGCACTGTCCGTGGTTAAAGGCATCTATGTATTAACCGATCGGGATGGCGGAAAACTCTACGTTGGAAAAGCCGATGGAATCGCGGGGATATGGGGCCGATGGGAATATTATTTTGGTTCCGGGCATGGCGGCAATGTAGGGCTTAAGGAAGCTTTTGGCACAGGCGATGAAAACCGACTGCAGAATATCACTTTCGCGATCCTCGAAGTCATGGATATTAACGCCGAAAAATGTGAAATTGACCGCCGTGAAACTCACTGGAAAAAAATACTGCTCTCGCGGGAGTTTGGCCATAACCGAAACTAATAAAGTATATAAAAGCACGCAGAACTGAATCGCCACGGGTTTAACAGACACCTCAGAGTCATTTAAGATGACTTAAAGAGAGGTGCCCATGAGCGGTAAGCGTTATCCTGAAGAGTTTAAAATTGAAGTAGTCAAACAGGTTGTTGATCGTGGTCATTCTGTTTCCAGCGTTGCAACACGTCTCGATATCACCACCCACAGCCTTTACGCCTGGATAAAGAAGTACGGTCCGGACTCATCCACTAATAAAGAACCGTCAGATGCTCAGGCCGAGATCCGCCGTCTCCAGAGAGAGCTGAAGCGGGTTACCGACGAGCAGGACATATTAAAAAAAGCCGCGGCGTACTTCGCAAAGCTGTCCGACTGAGGTACGCCTTTATTCGCGACAACAGCTGTTGCTGGCCTGTTCGTTTGCTCTGTCGGGTTCTGGATGTCCATCCGGGTGGATTTTATTTCTGGCTTCAGCAGCCATATTCACAGCGTCCCCAGGCAGACCAGATGCTGACCGGGCAGATCAAACAGTTCTGGCTTGAGTCTGGCTGCGTCTATGGTTATCGCAAGATCTATCTCGATCTGCGTGATACCGGGCAGCAGTGCGGAGTGAACTTGGTCTGGTGACTGATGAAGCGTGCCGGAATAAAAAGCTCAGGATGGGTACCGTGGCCCACGGGCACGTAAAGGCGAAGCCAGCATCGTTGCACCCAACAGGCTCCAGCGGCAATTCAATCCGGACTCGCCGGATGTGAGTTGGGTAACGGACATAACTTACATCAGGACCCACGAAGGCTGGCTGTATCTTGCCGTGGTTGTTGATCTGTTCTCACGCAAAATTATCGGCTGGTCCATGCAATCCCGGATGACAAACGACATTGTCCTGAACGCACTGCTGATGGCTGTATGGCGGCGTAATCCCCAAAAACAGGTGCTGGTTCATTCGGAACAGCGTAGTCAGTACACAAGCCATGAGTGGCAATCGTTCCTGAAATCACACAACCTGGAGGGCAGCATGAGCCGTCGCGGTAACTGCCACGATAATGCGGTTGCAGAAAGCTTTTTCCAGTTGCTGAAACGCGAACGGATAAAGAAAAAGATCTACGGAACACGGGAAGAAGCCCGCAGTGATATTTTTGATTACATCGAATGTTTTATAACAGTAAGCGTCGGCATGGCTCGAGCGAGCAGATGCCACCGGCTGAATACGAAAACCTATATTATCAACGGCTCAGAAGTGTCTAGATTATCCGTGGCGATTCAGTCATCATGAATTCGTTTCTAATAAGAGTGTTGACTCCCCCCATAGACAACAAACTCCTCCCAAAGCTTACTTTGAGTATGGAGAAGTTATACCGAATAAGAATCCAACATCCAAAATAACGTATTGATTTTATGAAATATTTCATATCATCAACTCTTATCTAAAACATTTTTTAAACAATATCAGTAACTTAGTATCGTCATCATGGGTATATAACTCCATATCAGCACCACTGCTGATTATCACCTAGTTAAACTAATTTTATTCTAGCGGTGTCTATATTATTCTATTGACCAAAATTTTTTTTGCGTTACAATTTTTTAAAATCCTCCTATTATGCATAACAAAATAGCTAAAATTAAAACTCAATTCAGTTACGATGCTTTTCATTGATTTTTCATGGAGTTTATAAGTTAAAAATATAATTTCAAAACCTACAAGAAGAGAACACCTAAATGAAAGAAGAAAAAAATTGGGCATTTGATCATGCTTGGAAGTACTTTGAACTGCATTCACAGCAAAGAATGACTGTTTTCAATTTTTATGTTGCTGCAATAGGTCTTTTAGCTGCAGGAAGTGGAATCTGTTTACAACAAGGTGGGAAATTTATTTATCTAATTCCATTAATAGGGTTAGGAATAATTTTTATAACTTTTATATTTTATAAATTAGACTATAGAGTTTCAAGTTTAATAAAAAAATCTGAATCAGCCTTAAAGTTACTAGAAAAAGAATTATTAGATCCAGCCTTAAAAATATTCACAAATGAATATAATGAAAATTATATTAGCAAAGACACTCTTTCTATATGGACCTATGGTAAATGTTTTAGAGTTACATTTTATGTATTAGCAAACGTTGGACTATTGCTCATTACAACTCCTCTAGTCATTTATCTGTTTGAATAAAAGCAATTATTTTATCATAAGTGACTTTCATAAGGAAAATTCCACATGCAACCTCGGCAAGAAAAAAAACCACTTTTAATTTGCGTAACTGACAGCGAATATTTAGCAATAAAGGTTAAATTTACAACATTAAACTCCGAAGTACATCATTCAATAGTAATAGAGCACGGACTTATAAATAACAAAGCTTTTTTTCTTGTCCGTTTTATGGAAATTGGAGGAAGAGGTAGAGATACCATATCTCATAAACTTCCAGAATTATTAAATTATCTGCAGCCATCCTTAGTTATCGAATTAGGTATTTGCTTTGGCATTAACGAAAAATTCAAAATTGGTGATGTAGCTGTCTGTAAACATTCATCAGATTATGAATCAGCTAAAATTAACGAGGAAAATATACAGCACAGAGTAAAATCCATACAATCAGATGGAGATATTTACTCAAAAATAATGAATTTTGCTATCAACAAAAGCTACAGCTTTAAAATATTTGGTGGTAACTTTGCATGTGGCGATAAAGTTGTAAATAACTATCATTTTAAAGATGCAATTTCAAAAGCTATTCCTGATGCTTTGTGTGGGGACATGGAGTCATATCTTGTTGGTGTCTGTTGTGACATAAAAAAAACCCCTTGGATTGTTATAAAAGCATCATCTGATGATGGTATTAATAAAGAGGATGATTATCAAAAAATTGCTGCAAACAATTGCATAGATTTCTTCTATGATTTCATAACGGAATATGATGATTTAGATAATTATTATGATAACAATTTTGACGTAAATTTCAAAAATGACATTGATTATGAATTGATTTCGAAAGAAATATTTAACAACAACAGCGACATTAAAATTAATAAAGTTACAACAGCAAGAAACTCGTATCAAGTTCATCAACATCCTGACATGGGTAATGCATGGATAATACTGTATATTTCTAAAGCACATAGCATACCCGAAACAATACGAGCTACTATTAAAAGTATATCAAAACCATCTAGGATTGATATTTGCATAGCTACAAACAATGAAATAACCAATAGCAACAAAAAGGTTTACGAAGATATATTAATTAAATCCAATTGTGAAAAATACTTTATTTCAGAAATTGGTAAGTTTATTTACAAACGCGTCGTTGAAAAAAACACATCAATGAAGCTAATTCAACCACCAGAAAATTACGTTGATCAAATAGTATATTGTAATAATGAAATTTCTTTACTCGGCAGCAAGTATGCACGAAGTTTTATTAAGAGCACTGATTATTCAAGCCTCAGAATAAATCCCATTTCAATTATATTGGGGCAAGGTGGCATTGGAAAAACCACATTCTGTCTAAGTTTAGCGAAGATGATAAACGATGCTCCAAACATTGAAAAAAGAATTCTTCTAATAACAAAAACAGACATTATTAACAATTTTAGCGGTGAAACAATAGACTCAATTTCAAAGTTATACATGGAGTATACTCGTAACATTTCGGGGCAAGCAAGACCTATTTCTCACGAAACATTTCCATTAGCTCTTAGCTGTGGATCCATCATACTTATAATAGACGGGGTTGATGAAATTGAGTCAGCATTAGGTGATAAATTCAAAATGGAATTATTCTTAGAATCAATAAATCAGTTGAATGAAAACCTAAAATCATGTCGAGTATTGATTACATCACGTGATTCTAACGCTTTAAGATTCTCTAGTGTTGAGAATTCTGATCTTGTTTATATCAAAGGATTCTCTGCAAAGGATATTGATGAATACACTACAAAAGACGAGAAAGAAATACAAAAAAGAATAAAAGAGTTTGCATTAAAAATAAAAAACAATAATGACTTAGTTAACCCTTATCTTTTACATGTTATCAGACAATTTCACTTTGAAAAGGTAAGAGAAAGCTGGGAAAAAGAAGAAATTATAACTAAAAAACTACTGCTAAATGAGCCTTTTGACTACTGCCTTGCCCGAGCTTTAATGCGTGAAATTGAAAAGCAATCCCTACACATTACTGTTGATGATTACTGTGATTTATTAGATGAAATAGTTATAGAGAAAGAAAATAAAATGGAATCTGACCATTTTGAAGATTATATTGAGGTCTACTTACAAAAAAATGGCTCTACCGCGCCTCCTAGAAGAGAACCCTATCTAAAATTTTTCTTATTAGAAGAAAAAGATTTAATTACCAGTATGTCTCATACAGAATACGTAGCTCATATTATGTTGAACAAGCTTTTTTTTGTTTTTTTAGATAAAAGCTTAGTAACTCCAAATGATATAAGAATAGTAAGGTCGATATTTGGCAGCACTAAAAGTGAAAGTTTTGGATTGAGAGAACGATTAATAAAAAAATTAATAGCTCAAGATATTGAAGACTTTAGCTTTGAAGAAAAAATAATCACCTTATTAAATGGAGTTAAGAAAAATGGTAGTGGGATTATAACATATAGAGCAATTCATGAGCTGCATATGCTAGCTTTTGAATTTTGGAATCCAAAAACCGCTACAGAACGAAGAAAAATACTGGAAAAGCTTCATACTAATAGTATGATTAAAGGTATATGTATTATGTCAGATTGTTTATCAATTGACTTTACCGATTGTGTAGTAGAAAACGGTATTTTCCGTCATTTTAGAAATTTTTTCAATTGCAAAATTAATGAAAATACAAAGTTCATAAACTGTGAATTTAGCGATTGCACAGCCAGTTTCAAGCGCGAGAATATAAGATCAGATGTTTTTATAGAATGTAAGTTAGATGATGGTATGCGACACTTGCTGTATGCTGGGGATGATAAAAGAGGTGAGATAGCTACCAAAGCTAAATCTGACGTTAAACAAGTTTTAAAGTCAATGCGTCAAGGCCTTGGTTTTCTATCAATGAGTTTAAATAAAATAAAAGCTCAAAGTAATTTAGTAACAGGTAAATCCTATGATGAGTTTTTAAATATAATGTGTGATATTGGTATTCTTGATTTCGACAACGGCTTATATAGCGTTGCTAAAGATGTTGAGCTTGATGCAGTTGCACTTTGCGAAGAAGGACATGCACAAGGTCAGATAACCAAACTAATAAAAAAATTAAGTGAAAAATAAAAGCTTTTATTTTTTTTCATTTCATAATTACTTAATATTAAGGCTGGCTTTTCAAATGGCCAGCCTTGACAGTAATCCATTTTATTTAAAATGTAATCTTTAATATCCCAACTCATCTTCATGATAACTTTATGGAATATCGTTAATTAACACGTATATTTTATACTATCTCTTAGACTACCTATTAATTTAATTTTTTTGCTAAATCCAACAAAACTCCTGTGTTTGCCAACTAAGGATTTTTTAACCACGCTAACAAGGCACTATTCTCGTAAATATTTTCTTTTAATTTATGATAAATCCATATTAAATGATACTAAATTTAATTAACAATCTAAAAAAAGCGTTATTTCCTAAGAATGATAAGATGTGATTCTGGGATTAAAAAGCTCAAGCATTGGCTCAGATCGAATATATAATTCCAGAAAAATTATCATTTGTAAAGAGAATAACATTTTTTGACGTTTACTAATTAATATTTAATCTATTTTGCGTTTAGCACCAAAGCGCTGAGACTATATATTAGAAGATCACATTTGAAAAAATGAGAACACATTACCAAATACTAAAAAAGACACATTATAAAGCCGAGACTTTCAAACCCTCTATCATGGTTATAATAAAAAAGATTAAACCATAGTAAGTCAATATAAAATTATTTTTTAACGATATTTAAATCATTGGGGATCTTTAGACCTTTACTTACAACCAACAACTCCGTCCCGACTCTTTTGGTTGCCGCGCTATAATTAAGATTAAAGTTAAATTGCCTACGTTTTTTATATAACTCACTTATTTCCATGGCATTATCATAAGTGAGTATCCATGGTTTTTTTATAGATAAAATAATATTTGATAAATATTCATGATCTCTTGGCTCATAAAAATTGGTATATAATGTGGATCCTTTATTATAATATGGCGGATCAATACAAAGAAACGCATCAGCCCCACATGAACTATCTATATTTTTTATAAAATCAACAGCATCAAGATTATAAACATGTATCCTATGTTTATATTTGGATATCCTTTTTATTTTTTTTATGAGACCATCCTTATTAAATCGACATCCTAATTTATATTGGCCCTGTTGCTTAATACCACCAATGACACCAGCTTTAAGGATAACACCAGATCTATTAGTCCTATTGAGGAAAAAGGAAGAAAAACCCAATTCAAAATCCGAATAAAGATTACGATTAAGTTGGATTTCTCGCTGTTTTTTCCACTCATCAATAGTCACTTCGGTTTCAATTATCTTATCAATAAAATCACTTGTTCTGTTAATTATAGAATTCCAAAATGACCATACCGCCTTATCTAAATCATTCAAATGGATTTCATGCACTTTACCATTAAATAGCAAAGATAAAGCTAAACCAGCACCACCTGCGTATGGCTCTGCATAATGTCCACCAGTAAGCTTGTTAGACTCAATAATTTTAGACACCATATCAACTATCGAAGTTTTTCCTCCGGGGTATCTTAATGGGGATGGGGTTTGTGGCATGACTATACTCTTAAGCTAATGTTTATGTACGATAGTATACTACAGGCCACGCCATGTGGCCATAGACTAAAAATTCACACACACTAAAAATCATATGTTTTTCAATAGTATGGCGACGACTGCTGAGATATTATCCCACTCTCTTTTTAATGCTTTTGAGTCAGGATACCAGCTAGCATGTGCAAATGCGCCCAATGTTTTTGGGGATAAAACGTTGTTTTCATTATTTTGAACCCTTCTCAATGCACCGAGTGCATTTGATTCTATTTTGGTGAACTCATCTTTGTTTTCTTCGAGTTTCTTAATTACTTTATCAAGAACGCTGTGTGTTTGCATTCCATTAGGATGATTACCATATGTTTTCTCGTAGAAACGGCCATAAACATTTTCTAAAAACGCTCTACAAACTAAAGCGGATGCTAATGTGTACTCATCACAATTTAGTGTTCGGAGTTCATCATATGCTCTTTTAATAATCTTATCCTTGATAACAACTTTGAAGTCATAAGGTATTATGTACTTTCTTGAATCTGGACTTGGATTATTTATAGAGCCATCAATTTGAGACTGAGGTGGTTTTTGTGGTGACGATTGCTTTGATGTTTTTTCTAACAGATCGTACTCATCAACATGTGAATTAGGTGCATAACCTTCAGTTTTTAATTTCTTAGCATAACGTTCCCAATCATCTTTCTTAGAACGAGAGGTAACGTTATTTACCCCCGCAAAAAGATCATCAAAAAATTTTTTCAAAACTTTATCAAAATCCTCACGAGGCACATCAAGTTTAACATTGGGATCTGAACGTCCCGTAGTCACTCCAAGCACACTCCTAAAGATAGGGTTTCCAACGAACCTTGAGATTGTTGTCAAAATTTTCGTCTGCCTTTGAGCAGCAGTTATTATTTTTCTTTCCTGTGCATAATCAATAAGCTTTAGCGCTAATGTATTATCTGAAGAATCGAAAAAACGCGCTTTCTGGGTTGCATCCCAAGTAACTAAACCAACACCTCCTTGCTCTCCATTATGTCTAAGTTCAATCCATACATTAGCTTCTTCACGAGTATCAAATAGGACGCAAATCAATTCTTCAGGGACGTTTTTACTTTTTTCTGAGAGCTGTTTGAAATATGTTTTATCTCCCTCCGGACATAATTCTGGATCATTTAAAAGTGTTAAAGCACATATTCTTCCATTCCCTTCAACAACAACGAAGTTGCCCTTACCATCTTTAATAATTGCTGGCAGATCCAATGGGCTAATGCCTTTATCAGATATATCTTTGGCTAAAGCTTTTATTTTTTCTGTCTTAACCAAGTGCTCAATTATTTTCTGTCTGTCAGAAATTGGCTCATGTCGCGGATTTTTGCTATCTAAATATAAATCCAATACTCTAACACTGATACTTTCCATGATTTATACCTGACTTTTTAAGGTTCGAAACATAGTATCATCTATCACTACCAGATATTTAACTCAACACTATTATGCAATTAAAACTTTCCTGTTAAAAGCAAATCGAAAATTTTCACGGGAATTGTAATAAGCATTAAGCTAAAATCTACTTTCATTAAGACTAAACGCGGGATTTTAACCTTTAAAATCAATACTTAAGGAAATGAGTATTGTAACTTTCAAAACTTATAAAAATTTAAGTGTTAATTAGCAGGGGCTTAGATAAAAACAATGTGGCTATACTACAGACACAAAAAAAGCCGCCCTCAGGCAGCTTCTTAGTCCTACAACTCACTTCACTTGGTGCCGAAGGCCGGACTCGAACCGGCACATCTTTCGATGGTTGATTTTGAATCAACTGCGTCTACCGATTTCGCCACTTCGGCACTGAAGAGGATGCGGAAAACGTTGGGGATTATACCGTTACGTGCCCAGCACGCAACCCAATTCCGCTGTGTTGTGCGTTAAGCGGCGAAAAAACACACGGAACCCGGCAAACCCGCCCTTTCCCGCTGCCAGAATCCTCCCAAACCGCCTTCCCCTCATCATTCGTCTGAACTTTCTCATCCGCACCGCCTCTTAACAGCATGAAGCATAAAACCAAACCGAGGTCGAAATGAAAAAGCGCCATATCGTCTGCGCCCTGGCAGCCCTGCTGCTGGCGGGCAATGCGTCAGCCGCAAGCTGGCAGGATCAACTCAGCAGTGCCGCCAACCAGCTGAGCCAGCAAAATAACGGTGCATCCGGTCAGCAGAATGTCGGACTGTCGATGTCCTCCATTACCAGCCTGCTGAACAGCAATGACAAAGCCATGAGCGCCAACAGCATGACCAACGCCGCAGGCGTCATGCAGTACTGCGTGGAGCACAACGTGGTGAAAAACAACGTGCAGTCGGTGAAGGACCAGGTGCTGAGCAAGCTTGGCCTGGATACCACCGCCGCACAGCAGCAGAAACCGGATTACACCCAGGGCGTGGCCGGACTGCTGAACACCGGCAATGGCCAACAGCTAAACCTGCAAAGCCTCAGCAACTCCCCGATGGGCGAGAAGCTGAAAACCAAAGCCTGTGACGTGGTGCTGAAACAGGGTAAAAACTTTATCTCCTGACAGCCACCTGCCAGCCCTGTGCTGGCAGGTCAATCGCCTCTTCCGGCACGTCATTCTCCCCGCGCATTCCCGCCCTGTTTACCGCATGCATCACCCTGAATCCCAACACCTTTAGCCATAAGTTTCCCTTCTTAATGCGTTGAGCGTTATAGTGATGTTTTGATTTGAACAGGACAGCACGCATGAAAGGTATCAACATCGCCATTTACTTCGATCCAGACCTGATCACAGCCTGCGTAAATGCGTCAGAAGGGAGCTTCGTCAATAAAAAGTTCGAGTACGACGACGGGGTGATCGAAGAGATCTACCAGTGGCTCGAACAGTACGATCCTAACCGCACGCATATCTGTTTGATCGAAAACGAAAGCGCCGAACTGCTGGCCGACGAACTGGTGGATCAGGGCTATCACGTCCACCAGATTACCAGCCACCAAATGCTGACGTGGTTCGCAACCGAACCGCCTTCCTCGCCCGACGGCACGCCGATGCGCGCCATGCTGCGTTATCTGGAGCAGGAACATCCGCGCGAATATGAATCCCGCACGCCGCAGACCGAAGCCCTGATGGAGATGTTCGACGAGTTGGATGCGTTGGAGATGGTGGAAGACAGCGAAGACGAAGACAACCTGCCCGCCGACCTGCTTCGCAGCATGAAAAAGCACAAGATCAGCGCCAGCGATGCCGCACAGCGCCTGATCCCGGACGTGAATGAACGTATCCGCGAGCACCTGATGCAGTACCCGGAGCTGATGACGCCGGAGATCCTGCAAGACTTCTTCCCGGAACTGCTGGAAGCGCTGGAACGTCCGAAACATTAAGCAGGTTAAGGTATGCTGGAGTTAATCAAAGCGATCGGGTTGGGCTTAGTGGTGATATTGCCGCTCGCCAACCCGCTTACCACCGTGGCGCTGTTTTTGGGCCTGGCCGGTGAGATGAGTTTTCAGGAGCGCAACCGTCAGGCGCTGCAGGCAAGCATCTATGTGTTCGCCATCATGATGGTAGCCTGGTATGCGGGCAGCGCGGTGTTGCACACCTTCGGCATCTCCATTCCGGGGCTGCGCATCGCGGGCGGGCTGATCGTGGCCTTTATTGGTTTTCGCATGCTGTTTCCGGCGAAGCCGGTGGGCCACTCGGTTGAAGCCAAACACAAGCACGATGAGCTGGAAACCGCGCAGGAACCGGTGAACATCGCCTTTGTGCCGCTGGCGATGCCAAGCACCGCCGGGCCGGGGACGATCGCGATGATCATCTCATCGGCCTCCACGGTGCGCAGCGGGGTGGATTTTCCCGCCTGGGTACTCAACGTGGCCCCGGTGCTGACCTTCCTGGTGGTGAGCGTGATTTTATGGATTTCCCTGCGCAGTTCGGGGGCGATCATGCGCCTGGTGGGCAAAGGCGGCATTGAGGCGATCTCGCGTCTGATGGGCTTCCTGCTGGTGTGCATGGGCGTGCAGTTCATCATCAACGGCGTGCTGGAAGTCATTCACACCTTCCACTGACGGCCTGAGCCGCCCGCGGTTGGGCGGCTTATCACCTAAGACAAATCGGCTAAGACGAAACTGGCATAGCTCAGAACAAACCGGCATTTTGACCTGCTCTGGCGCGGGTTAAAGTAGGGTTATCAATCATTAAGGATAACCGCTATGCGCAAACCGCTGCTCCTGCTTACCGCCCTTGCTCTCTCCTCTGCCGCCCACGCGGCGACGCCGAAAGATACCTTCGTGGTCGCCGTGCCGCTGGACGGCATTATCAGTTTCGATCCGGCGGAAAGCTTTGAAACCGTCAGCACCGGCAGCCTGCGCAATATCTATCAGACCTTACTGCAGCCGGACAATCAGGACCCGCAAAAACTGTCCCCGCTGGCGGCGCTACGCTGGCAGCCGGGCAAAACGCCGCACAGCCTGGTGTTTGACCTGAACCCGCAGGCGCGTTTTACCAGCGGTAATCCGTTAACGGCGCAGGATGTGGTGTTCTCCTTAACCCGCGCGGTCAGGCTGAACAAAGCGCCCTCGTTTATCCTTGGGGAATTTGGCTGGACGCCGGAGAATATCGACCAGCAATTCACCGTCATCAACGACCATCAGGTGGAGCTGCGCTGGCCGGCAGAGATTGGGCAGGATCTGGCCCTGCATTTGCTGACCGCGTCCGTCTCCTCCATCGTTGACAGCAAGCTGGCGCAGTCGCATGCCGCCAACAACGACTTCGGCAATGGCTGGCTGAAAACCCACTCGGCGGGCAGCGCGGCCTATGCGATCAAACAGTTTGTGCCCCTGCAGGCGCTGGTGCTGGAGGCCAATCCCAACAGCACGCAGAAATCGCACCTGAAACGGGTACTGCTGAAAGGCGTGGCCGATCCGGGCACCCGTCGGCTGTTGATCCAGCAGGGCGATGTGGATGCGGCGTACCAGTTGGGGCCGGATCAGCTTGCCTCGCTGAAAAGCGATCCCAACGTGCACATCGCCGCCTTTCCCTCCAGCCTGATCTACTACCTGGGTTTTAATACCAAAAGCCCGCAGCAGCCTGCGCTGGGCAATCCGGCCTTATGGCAGGCAGCGCGCTGGCTGGTGGACTACGACAGCCTGGCGAATCAGTTGCTGAAAGGGCAATACCGCGTGCACCAGAGCTTCCTGCCGCAGGGTTTTGACGGCGCGCTGGAGACCACACCGTTCCACTACGATGTCGAGAAAGCCAAAGCGATTTTAGCCAAAGGCGGCATTAAGCCCGGCGCGCATATCGCGCTGTCGGTGGTGAATCAGCCGCCTTATATCGATATCGCCCAGGCGCTGCAGTCGAGCTTTGCCAAAGCGGATGTGAATCTGGATATCCAGCCGGTGGCGGAATCAGAGCTGTGGAGCAAAATGCGCAGCCGCAACTTCGAGTCCATCTTTACCTACTGGGGCGCGGACTACATCGATCCGAACACCAACGCCAGCACCTTCGCCTATAACGTCCCCAACGGCAGCAAAACCCTGGCCTGGCGCGTGGGCTGGGATATTCCGCAACTGAGCGCCCTGACCCGTAAAGCCGCCGGAGAAAGCGATGCCGCACAGCGTCGGGCAGATTATGTGTCCCTGCAAAAGCAGTTACAGCAGAACTCCCCTTACGTGGTGATGCTGCAGGGCAAGGTACAGGTGGCACTGCGCAAAAACGTGACGCACGCGCAACAAGGCATTGGCGTCACGCTGCTGAATTTTGAAGAGGTGGAGAAGTAAATCTGAGGGCGGCGGCACGTAAACTGCACTGGCGTCTGCCGCCTCGCTGGCTATTTGCACCAGATCCCATCCGCTGCTGGTGAATTAAACGCAGACGTGATGACAGCTAAGCACATCGTCAACGTAACGGTGAATCATCAGCGCGGGCGAGTCATTGGCGGGAGGAACATTCTCCGTTCCAAACCATACGGGATTAGCCGGGCAGACTGAACCGCAGATATATGCTGGAATGCCCGCAAACAGGCCAGCCACAGGACGATGAACATGGCCTGTCGCAATCATCAGGAGTTTAGCCGGATAATGATGAAGAAGCGCTTCCAGCTTATCCCGCCCTCTACACATCGTTGCATCGAGTGTCGGAATACCAGATGTAAAAACGTGATGATGTAAAAATAGCAAAGATGGCGAATCGTCTGCTGCCGCGAGCTGCTGCTCCAGCCACGCGAGATGGTCCGTTACACAACCAACATCCTCGCCCTCAACGGTCGAGTCCAGCCCGATAAGCCTCAGTTCTCCGGCATCATGCGTAAAATGCAGGGCTTCACCTGAGACATCATTAGCCCACAATTGATTGCTCCATACTGAGCGCATCAGAGCGCGATTGTCTGCATTACCCGGTAGCAGCAACGTCGGATAACCTAACCGACTCAGGTGCCCGGCAATGTGTTCGTAACCTTGCCGCCATTGCCCCTCAACCATATCCCCTGTCAGCACCAGCACATCCGTTTTCAGATGCGCGAGCCATGCCATTACCTGATCAAATCGATCCAAATTATTGTTATCTGGCGAGGCGTGAATATCTGTAATTTGTGCAATCAGCATAAGATCTCATCCGCGAGTGAGCCTGATCTAAGCTAAGCACGTTTAGCAGAAGAAGGGCCATTTGTCTGATCTCTGCCAGCAAAGCGGCATCCAATATCCTCTGCACTTTCACGATACTTCTCTGGCACCTGCTGCCACAGTTGGCAAACCGTCGCGGCCTGATCACCTACGCTACAGGTAGAGGGAAAACATGATGCTGCAAAAGCTGGCGGAATCTTTTTCGTCGATTGGCGTGCCGGTGTTTATGGCGGATATGTAAGATGATTTAACCGGCGTAACGATGGAAGACCATGACAGCGAGAAGTTGCAAGCGCGGCTGGCAAAGACTGGCAGCCGCAGCTTAATCCGGTGGCAGCCAGGCCGCCACCTTGCGATTACTTGTGTTTCCAGCTGGTGGACACCGGATTGGTCACGGTGTTCTTTTCCTGCGTGTAAGTGCCGTTCTGCTGGGCTATCGCCTCGCCGGTATCCACAATCGCGTTCTGAATAAACACGTTCTGCTTGTCGCCGCGCACAAAGGTTAACTGGTGGAAGGCGGTTTTATTACCCCAGTCAGTGGACGGCAGTGAGATAAAGCGCACGGTAAAGGTCTCATCATCGAACTTACCCTGCATCACGTAAACGCCGTAGTGGTTTTCGCCCTGCGAGATGATTTTATAGGTGCCGTTGTCGTAGTAATAAATCTCGGCATCGGGGAAGGGTTTTTTGTCGTACATTTTACGGTAGTGCAGCACCTGCTTGATGGTGGGCTGGCCGAAGCTGACGGTCAGGTTTTTACCATCCGCCGAGGTGGTGAGCCCTTCTGCCTGCGCGGTCACGCCACTCATTAACATCAACAGACTTGCGGTTGCCGTTGCGATTGCTTTCACGTGATTCTCCTGGTCTGGTTCCATGGATAAGATGCGTCAACGTATTGAGACTGCACCCGAAATGTACCCTGGCGTAACTGTTTATCAGAGTGGTAATTTTCACGGTGATTAGTTTTAGGAACAGTCCGATTCGGGGAGCGTTCGCCGAATAACAGGGTAGGATTCAGTACCATTCTGACCTGTGGCGCACGGGCGCAGTCGGGCATTTTTCACTTACTTATCAGGCAAGCTGCTAAGATCAGGATATGGATAAACAACTCGAACTAAAACGGACGAAACGTCTGGCGCTGTCGCTGCTGCTGCTTGCCGCCGCCACCTTTGTGGTCACCCTGTTTCTGCCGCCCAACTTTTACGTTAGCGGCATCAAAGCCATTGCCGAAGCCGCGATGGTCGGTGCGCTGGCCGACTGGTTTGCGGTGGTCGCGCTGTTTCGGCGCGTGCCGGTGCCCTTTATCGCCCGTCATACGGCGATCATCCCGCGGAATAAAGATCGTATCGGGGAAAATCTTGGCCGCTTCGTGCAGGAAAAGTTTCTGGATACCGATTCGCTGCTGAACCTGATCCGCCGTCACGATCCTTCTCAGATGTTAGCTTCCTGGCTGAGCGCCCCCGGCAATGCCGATCGGATCGGCCGCCATCTGTTACAGGTGATGCGTGGCTTTCTTGATCTGACAGATGACGCCCGGATTCAGCACTTTATCCGCCGGGCAGTGCACAAGGCGATCGATAAAGTCGATCTCAGTCAGAGTGGCGCGCTGATGCTGGAAAGCCTGACCAAAAACAACCGTCATCAGGAACTGCTGGATGCGGCGGTGGATCAGCTGCTGCGCCTGCTGCATAAACCCAGCACCCGGGAGTTTATCGCCAGCCAGCTGGTGCGCTGGCTGAAGCGTGAACATCCTATCAAAGCCAAAATGTTGCCAACTGAATGGCTGGGCGAGCACAGCGCAGAGCTGGTGGCCAATGCGGTGGACTCCCTGCTGGACGATGTGGCGCTGGATCAGGGCCATGAGCTGCGTCTGGGTTTTAACCGTGCGGTGGATCGTTTGATTGAGAAGCTTAAAAACGATCCCGAAATGGCCGAGCGCGCAGAGGTGATCAAAGGCTGGTTAAAAGACGATCCCACGCTCAACCGCTATATCGGTGAACTCTGGGGTGATCTGCGTAACTGGCTGAAAGCCGATCTGAGCAGCGACGATTCAAAAGTGCAGGACAAAGTCCGTCTGGCGGCGCTGTGGCTGGGTGAAACCCTGGCCGCCGACGAAGGACTGCGCAGCTCCATGAATCAGCATCTGGAAGACGCCGCCCGCAGCGTCGCGCCTGAGTTTGCCGGCTTTCTGACGCGCCATATCAGCGACACCGTGAAAAGCTGGGATGCCCGTGATATGTCCCAACAGATCGAACTCAACATCGGTAAAGACCTGCAGTTTATCCGCATCAACGGGACGCTGGTGGGCGGCACCATCGGCCTGATTCTCTACCTGCTGTCGCAGATTCCGGCGGTGCTGCCGGTGGTAAAAGGCTGGCTGGCCTGAGTTACAACGGCGCTGTTCCTCTTTTCAACCGCATTGTTAAAGGGAGGTGAATATCACCTCCCTTAGGTGCGGCCTGAACGTGATTTACCTGAAGGTCTTCACGATAATTTCAAGCAGTTGCAGTAGCGCAACCATGAGCTTCAGAAATACGCGTGCGATTTCTATCCATCTCATACGCTGACTCCTGTGGTCAGGAGCACTTTCAGCCTGCGTACCTTTCCGCTGCCTGTGACAGGCTGATCAGGTTGATACTGCATGATGTGCCCCAGGAGGTTAAGGCACTGACGGCACCACCCGTTTCAGCCAGGACTTGTCTGTCATGGAATGCCGCTTTCACAACCCGGTGCGGCCTCAGAGCACATCACTATCAACGTGGAAAAGCATAACAAAATAACTTTATAGACAAAGCGTTAAGACCCGTTATTACGAGCGCTGCCGCATAACGGCTAAGGAAGAACGAACAATAAAACCTCACCCACTTGCGCTATAGCGGATTTGTTCGTATATTTCAAAACGTTGATACTGCATGGTGTGCACCGCACTTAACCGTGCTGATGTAAACAAAAAACCTCGCCTCACCAGCGGGGTTTTTTGTTGTCTGTGGCTGGCGCTAAACGGCGGCTACGCCTTATCCAGCGCCGCCTGCGCCACGGCCATAAAGTGTTTCACCCTTTCCAGATCCACATCGTTCCACCACACGCCATCCACCTTGAGCGCGCTGGCCACAATCACGCCCTGGGTGCGGCCCAGAATCTGGCAGACATTGGCTGGCGTCACGCCCGAGCCCACCAGCAGCGGCAAGGCGGTGGCGGCACGAATGTCGTCAATCTCGTCCAGAGTGGCGCTGTCGCCGGTGCGCTGTCCGGTGGCGATCACCGCGTCCGCGTCAAAGAAGTCGACATCGCGCGTCAGCTCCTGGATAGAGCGGTCGGCCACAATTGCATGGCTGCCGTGTTTGACGTGGCTGTCGGCAAACACCCGGATATGCTCGGCGCGCAGCTGGCTGCGATAGCGCAGGGCTTTGGCGGCAGCGCCTTCTATAAAGCCTTCGTTGGCGATGTAGGCGTTGGCCCACTGATTAACGCGGATAAAATCGGCTCCGCCCGCCAGCGCGGTGGCAAAGGCCGGCAGTGCCGCATTGGCTAATACGTTAATCCCCAATGGCACACCGAAACGTTCACGCACTTTTTCCGTGATGACCGCCATCAGGGCGGACGTTTCCGGGCCAATATCCTCGGGTTTTGAAAACGGAATATCGCCGTGGTTTTCAATGATCAGGCCATGAACGCCACCGCAAATATAATTTTCCGCATCGCGCAGGGCACGCTCAATTATCGCCTTAACCGGTTTCCCCCGATATTGTGGCGCACCGGGAAACGGGTCACAGTGAATAACGCCAATCACCGCTTTTGGGCGGGAAAATATCGCTTGTATTGCATCATTTTTTCCTGCTGATATAGCAACCATCTTTTCTTCATCCTGTTCAGGGAAACACTATGCGTGTGTATGTGGCCGGAAATATCACTGTCGATGAAACCTGGTCCATTGCCGATATTCCGCTAAAGGGCGCATCCATTCATGGAAATAAAATGTCGCAGGATATCGGCGGCAAAGGCGCGAATCAGGCCATTCTGTTATCCCGCTGCGGCATTGAAACCCATTTAATTGCCGCAACGGGACAAGACAGTAATGGAATATGGATTCGCCAGCAGCTCACGCAGGAGCCGCTTTATTTGCTGCCGGCTGAACCTGTTCACCCCTTTAGCGATACCTCGCTTATTTTAAACAGCGCGGACGGTGACAACGCCATTATTACCAGTACCGGGGCCGCCGAGGCGCTGAGCCTCGACACGATCGTCAGCCATCTGGCGGCGGCTCGTCCGGGCGATATGCTGCTACAACAGGGCAATTTCTCGCCAGAGAAAACCCATGCGCTGTTCCGGCTGGCGAAATCGCGTGGCCTGATCACCGTATTTAATCCTTCGCCAGTCCATGCCGGATTTAGTGCCTGCTGGCCGCTGGTGGATATTGCCGTGGTGAATCAGCACGAAGCCCGGCAGTTGCAGCCTGAAGCGGTCAAAACGTTAGTGGTTACTCACGGTAGCGCCGGTGCCTGGCTGATTCAGGGCACCCAACGTACGTTTTGCCCGGCCCAGCACGTTCAGGCGCTGGATACCACCGGCGCAGGCGATACCTTTCTTGCGGTGATGCTGGCGTCGGCGCTCATCCGTCAGGTTCAGACAGATAAGTTAGCACTTACTCATGCCAGCCACGCCGCCGCCATAACGGTGAGTCGCCGTGGCACGCTAAGCGCCTTCCCCTCCGTCAACGAACTCGCCGCGCTGCTGCGTGCAGGCGGCGAGGCATCGGTTACTTAAACATCGCGCGGTAGCTGTCGACGTTAGCTTTGGTCACGACCGTGGCCGGTACCAGTATGGTTTTGGGTACGCTTTTGCCTGCGGTAATCTGGTTCAGCGCCTTCACGGCTTCTTCCCCCATTTTTTTCGGGTCCTGCTGCAACACCGCCGTGACGTAACCGTTATCAATGCCGGTGATAGCCTTTGAGGTCAGATCCCAGCCGAACACCTTGATGTCTTTCTGGCGTCCCTGGTTCTCCACGGCCGCAATCGCCCCCAGTAAGGCCGGTTCGCCGGTGGCATAAATGGCTGTTAAGTCCGGGTTCCCGGTGATCAGGTTCTCAGCCGCCGTCATCGCGTTATCCTGCACGTTCTGGCCGTCAACCACATCGGCCACGGTGATGCCAGGATTGCTCTTGATGGTGTCTTCAAAGCCTTTTTGACGTTGGTTTTGGACCGCAGAATTCAGTGCCCCCACAATCCCCAGCCGCGCTTTGCCGCCCATATTTTTTGCCACATAGTCGACAAAATATTTACCGATAATCTTACCGCCTTCCAGATTATCCACGCCCACCTGCGCCGCCTGTGGACCAGCCGGTAATACCGCATCAATCGCGATTACCGGAATTTTTGCGGCAGCCGCTTCTTTAATTGCAGGCATGATGCCGTTCACATCAATCGCGTCCACCATAATGCCCTTTACGCCCTGCTGAATATAATTTTCAATGGCGTCGTTTTGCGATACGGGATTATCGTTGGCGTTAAAAATCACTACTTCTTTACCGCTGGCTTTCGCCGCCTCCTGTGCGCCCTTATTCATCTGATTAAAAAACAGGGCCTGCTGGTTAATCTGTACCAGCGCATAAGTCGGTGCTGCGTGAGCCAAAGAAAAAACAGAACCCGCTGCCAGTAAGCCCGTTGCCAGCGCAACAGAACGCAATTTTCTGGTGTTAAATGACATCATCATAAAATTCCTCGTCGGGAATACGCGATAACCAGTCGATCTCCGCATCGAAATGCAGAGGGATTATTGTTGGCGGGCAAATATCGTAGGAAGGGCTTATTCAGCCTGAACCTGAATAACGTCATTTCTGTTCACTGTCCATTATGGTGAACACCTGAAACGGGTTAAGCCGGTTTGGGAGTGACTCCCGGGTAATGCGGTAAACTGACTCTACCATTCTCTTCCGCTCAGATTTTGTCAAGCGATTATTTTATCGCCTGGTCTGGCTCAAAAATACTGTATCCGTTGCGCGTAACTGTGTTACAGATAGCCGATTCTGGGCAACATGGCTGTGGATATGATCAAAAAACGGGTGCTGTTATCCGACGTAGCGACGCTGGCCGGGCTGTCAAAAGCGACCGTATCCCGCTATATGAATCAAAGCATTATGCTGCCGCAGGACACCATCGACCGTATCGAAGCCGCCATTCGCCAACTGGATTATCGTGGCAACAGCCTGGCACGCCGTCTGAGCAAAGGCGGCAGTGAAACCTTAGGCCTGGTGCTGCCCGATATCACCAACCCCTTCTTCGCCGAACTGGCGGACGCGGCGGAAGAAGCCGCTTCGGCCCACGGCTACAGCCTGGTGCTGTGCCTCACCCGCAACCATCCCGGCAAAGAAAGCCAGTTTATTCGCTGGCTGGATACCTGCCAGGTGGATGGCCTGCTGTTTACCACCAACCACCCGGATAACGGACTGCTGCGTAAGGAAATTAACCGCCATCAGCGCATTGTGCTGCTGGATGAAGATATTCCCGGCAGCCTGGTGCCAAAAGTCTTTGCCGATAACGTGCAGGGCGGTCGTATTGCCACCGAAAAACTGATCGCTGCCGGTCATCGTCACATCGCGTTTGTGGGCGGGCCGGATGAACTGATGAGCGTGCGCGAACGCTATCAGGGTTTCTGCACCGCCATGAAGCAGGCAGGTCTGGACGTTCCGCCCGAATGGGTGATGTACGGCGAATACCAGCGCACCTTTGGTGAACAGGCGCTTCAGCATCTGTTCAGCCGGACGCACCGCCCGACCGCCGTGTTTGCCGCCAGTGATTACCTGGTGCTGGGCTTGCTGGATGGCCTGCGCGCGCGCGGGCTGCGGGCTCCCGAGGCGCTGTCGCTGGTGGGATTCGACGACGCCACCTATGCCGATTTTACCCAACCCCGCATTTCCACCATTCGCCAGCCCGCCCGGGAACTTGGCCAGACCGCGGTTAACATCATGCTGCGCATCCTGAATGACGAAGCCGATATCCCCGCCGAAACCCGTCTTGCGGTGGAATGGGTGGCGCGTGATTCCATACAAATTTGCTAACTGCGTCCCAAAATGGCGCAAAAGCGCACAATTTTAGCGCAAATAACGAGCTTTTTAATTTCTCAGCGTTATAGTTAGTAAACCGGTTTACCAGAAATTAACATTTAAACGTGTTTAAAAACAAATGGTTAAACCGCGTGTGTAATGCCTGTGTTGCAGGCTGGCACGGATGCTGCAATAGCGTATCTGGCAAGCAAATATCGTTACAGCGGTTGTTCAGAGGTTATGCATAAAGGCTTTATCTGGCAGGTAAACCGGTTTACAAGGGCGTAAACCGTGCAGGATAACGCTTTTTTACCTCCGTTCAGCTTTTCCCGTGAGTGGTGATGGGAGTTATCGAATGCAGCAATTACATACTGCCCCGGCACGGGTAGAGATGGTGAATATCACCAAAACCTACGGCGCGATACGTTCCCTGCGCGGCGTCAATTTACAGCTGGCGCCTGGCGAAGTGCTGGGTCTGGTGGGCGATAACGGCGCGGGCAAGTCCACGCTGACCAAGGTGCTGTCTGGCGCGGTGGTGCCCACCAGCGGCACGATTCGTATTGATGGAGAACCGCAGCATTTCAGTAATCCTGCGGATTCACGCCGTTGCCATATCGAAATGGTTTATCAGGATCTGTCGTTGTGCGACACGGTCGATGTGGCAGGCAACCTGTTTATGGGACGCGAGCCGATGAAATCGATCCTCGGCATCCCCTTTCTCGATCAGGAAAAAATGCATACCGATGCGCGGGAAATGCTGAAAGGTCTGGGCATCTCCATTCCCGACACGCGTTTGCTGGTGCGCAATCTGTCTGGCGGACAACGCCAGGCTATCGCCATCGCCCGCGCGGCCGCCTTTGATCCCAAAGTCTTGATCATGGATGAACCCACTGCGGCGCTGGCCGTGGCCGAAGTCGAAGCGGTGCTGGAACTGATTCGTCGGGTGTCGGCGCGCGGCGTCAGCGTGATCCTGATTACCCATCGCTTACAGGATCTGTTCCTGGTCTGCGACCGGATCATGGTGATGTACGAAGGCACGAACGTGGCAGATCGCCGGGTGGCGGACACCGACCTGAGCGAGATCGTCAATCTGATCGTGGGCGAAAAATTTGTCGCCCGCTCTGCGGCGACGCACTGAGCGAGGTAACAGGATGACTATCATGAATCTGAGCGGTTCCCGTATGGCCCAACACTCGTTGCCGCGTCGCCTGCTGCACAACCACTCTGGCGTGGTCAGCATCGCGCTGTTTTTTGTGTTCTGTTGCGTGGTGTTTTCCCTGATCACCGGCAACTTTCTCAGCAGTGCCAACTGGCTCAATATTATTCGCCAGAGTGCGCCCTTGCTGATCGTGGCCACGGCCATGACGCTGGTGATCACCACCGGCGGGATCGATCTTTCCGTGGGATCGACGCTGGCGCTGGTCGGTGCACTGTCGGCTATCGCACTGAATAGCTGGGGACTGCCCTGGCCGGTCGTGTTGCTGGGTGGCCTGCTGCTGGGCGCGCTGGTCGGTGCCATCAACGGGTTCTTTATCGCCTATGAAGGCATTCCCGCCTTTATCGTCACGCTGGCGACTTTAGCCGTGGTGCGCGGCGTGGCGCTGCTGATTACCCAGGGTTACTCCATTCCCATCCCTGCCGACAGCCTGTTTGCCTTGATGGGCCGCGCTAAGGTGCTGGGCGTGCCGATGCCGGCACTGATTGGCATTGTGGTGCTGATTGTCGGCCATATCGTGCTGAACCATATGCGTTTTGGTCGTTATGTGACGGCGATTGGGGCGAATGCCGAAGGCGCGCGCCGCAGTGGGATTAACACCAAAGCTGTGACCATGAAGGTGTATATCATCAGCGGGATGGCCGCCGCGCTGGCGGGCATGATTATTACCGCCCGTCTGGGCAGCGGTTCGTCTAACCAGGGCGAAGGCTTTGAGTTACAGGTGATTGCGGCCGTGGTGCTGGGCAGTACCAGCCTGTTCGGCGGCTTCGGCACCGTGATTGGCACGCTGCTGGGCGCGCTGTCGATCGCCATTATCCAGAATGGCCTGATCCTGTCTCATATCTCCCCGTTCTATACCCAGATCGCCACCGGCACCATCATTCTGCTGGCGATCTGGCTGAACACCCGCATTCTCAATCCGACCCGCGCGGCGGCAAAAGGATAGGTGATGAAACACTCGATTTTTCGGCATCCCGATCCCCTGCCGCTCGGCATCCACAGTGGCTATGTCATGACGGTGCTGGGGCCGCTGCCGATCGGTGAAATGGGCGTGACGCTGATGCATGAACACATTCTGCTGGATGCGTCCGGCAAGTGGGTACCGCCCTGCTGCTGTGGCGATCGCCACCTCGCGGACATGCCGGTGAGCATGGAAAACCTGGGCGAGCTCTCACTCAACCCGTTAATCAGCCGCGACAACTGTCAGCTGTTTGATGTGGATTTGGCGATTGAGGAGCTGATGAAATTCCGTGCGCTCGGCGGTGAAACGGTGGTCGATCCGACCAATATCGGCATCGGACGCGACCCGAAAGCCCTGCAGCGCATCGCGCGTCTGACCGGGCTGAACATCATCATGAGTACCGGCCTGTACCTGGAACCTTCGCACCCGGAGTGGGTGAAAACCCTCAGCATCGAGGACCTGGCTGACAAGCTGATTTACGACCTTGGTGGCCGGGAAGACAAACCCGACGTACTCGCCGGGTTGATCGGCGAGATCGGCGTGTCCAGCCGCTTTACCGCCAGCGAGGAGAAATCCCTGCGGGCAGCAGGCCGCGCCAGTGCAGCAACCCGGGTGCCGATTGAAGTTCACCTGCCCGGCTGGGAACGGCTGGGCCACAAGGTGCTGGATATCCTGGAACACGAAGGAGCCGATCTGCGTCATGTGGTGCTGTGCCATATGAACCCCAGCTTTGCCGACAAGCGCTATCAGCGTGAACTGGCCCAGCGCGGCGCGTTTCTGGAATACGACATGATCGGCATGAGCTATTACTACGCCGATGAGTCCGCCCAGTCACCGTCCGACGAAGAGAACGCCCGCGCTATCCGCGAACTGATTGATGACGGCTTTATCGAGCAGATTTTGCTGTCCCAGGACGTATTCCTGAAAACCATGCTCACCCGCTACGGCGGCCACGGCTATGGCTACATCCTTAAACATTTTGTTCCGCGCCTGAAACGCCACGGCGTCAGCGGCGAACAACTTGAAACCTTAATGATTGCTAACCCACAGCGCGTATTTGGTGGGTAAGGGAGAAGCGTAATGCAGAAGAACATTTTACTGGTCGGCGAATCCTGGACCAGCACATCCGTACACGTTAAAGGCTTCGATCAGTTTGCGACCGCCACCTGGCACAACGGCGCGACCGACTTTATGGCGGCGCTGGCAGACAGTGATTATGCCATCACCTATATGCCCGCCCATGCAGCGGCGACGGCGTTTCCGCTGACCCTGGCGGGGCTGCAACAGTGGGACGCCATCATTCTGTCGGATATCGGTGCAAACACGTTGCTCCTGCACCCGGATACCTGGCTGAAGAGCCAACGCACGGCGAATCGCCTGACGCTGATCCACGATTATGTGGCGGCGGGCGGTGCCCTGATGATGATTGGCGGCTACTTCAGTTTCCAGGGCATCAATGGCGGCGCGCGCTATCGCAATACCGCGGTGGAAAAAGTGCTGCCGGTGCGTTGCCTGGCCTGGGACGACCGGATTGAAACGCCCGAAGGCTGCTATCCCAGCGTGACGGAATCCCACGCGGTGTTTGCCGATTTGCCGGGCGAGTGGCCGTGGCTGCTTGGCTATAACGAGGTGGAAATGCATCCCGAAGGCAAGCTGCTGGCCACCGTCGCCGGCACAGATCATCCACTGCTGGCGGTGCGCGAATATCAGCAGGGCCGCTCACTGGTGTGGACCAGCGATATGTCGGCCCACTGGCTGCCGCAGGAGTTTTCCCAGTGGCAGGGCTATCGTCAGCTGTGGATCAACTGCCTCGACTGGTTAACGGTACGCCACTGATGACGATCACCCGCACGGCGGATCTGGCGTTACAGCTGATTCGCTTTGATACCATTAATCCGCCGGGTAACGAAGCGGCCTGTATGCAGTTTTTTGCCGACTGGCTGGGTGAAAACGGCTTTGAGGTCACGCTGTCTACCTTCGGTGAAGGCCGCCGTAACCTGATAGCCCGGATGTCCGGCGAGCGTGCCGGACCTGCGCTGGCGTTTACCGGACATCTGGATACGGTGCCGCTTGGCAATGCCGACTGGCAACACGATGCTTTTGGTGAGATCGCGGGCGATCGGCTCTATGGCAGGGGATCGAGCGATATGAAGGCGGCCGTCGCCGCCTTTGCTGTGGCCTGCGTTACGCACCAACAGGCGATTCGGCAGGGTACGGGCGTTGTCCTGCTGATCACCGGCGGGGAAGAAACCGGCTGCGACGGGGCGCGGGCGCTCATCGAAAACGCCACGCTGCCCGAGGTCGGGGCGCTTATCGTGGGCGAACCTACCGCGAATTATCCGGTTATCGGCCACAAAGGCGCACTGTGGCTGCGCTGTGAAACCCGGGGGAAAACCGCCCACGGCGCGATGCCGGAGCTGGGCATTAATGCCATTTACCTGGCGGCTGATGCGCTGGGTAAAATTCAACATTTCTCACCCGGCGTGCCGCATCCACTGATGAAGCAGCCGACGATCAACGTCGGGCGCATCTCTGGTGGCCTCAACATCAACTCCGTGCCTGACCGCACGCAGTTCGACGTGGATATTCGTAGCGCCCCCAATCTTGAGCACGCCACCATTCGCCAGCAGCTCACCACCTTACTGGGTGAAAGTGTGACGGTTTCCACGCTGGTGGATCTGCCTGCCGTGCTGAGTGAAGGCGATCAGGCATGGATTCAGGCAGTTTATCAACGATGCCAGCCACTGCATGATGCACCGCTGGTGCCGCGGATTGTGCCCTACTTTACCGATGCTTCACTGCTGTTGCCCGCGCTGGGCAATCCGCCCTGCATTATTCTTGGCCCCGGCGAGCCGTCGATGGCGCATCAGACCGATGAATATTGCCTGCTGAGCCGGTTAACGGAAGCGGAGACGCTGTATGGTGCGTTGATTTGTGACGGGATAAGCTGACCACCAGGTACTCTTCTGAAAGGGTGTTATGCTGATGAAGTCGCCGCCGCAGACGTGAGCGCATCACCTTAACGTCGCGCGCTAGCGCTACCCTGAGGTCAGCTAAAAGGAGCCTTTATGAACGGACCCAACCCCGCAAATCCTCATCCATTGCCAGGCTTTCCACAAGTGTGTTTTATCAAGAACACCCTTCGCAATCCCAATATCATCGTGGGTGATTACACCTATTATGACGATCCGCTGGACGCGGAAAACTTCGAGCGTAACGTGCTTTACCATTACCCCTTCATTGGCGACAAGCTGATTATTGGCAAGTTTTGCGCCATTGCCAAAGGTGCGCAATTCATAATGAACGGGGCCAATCACAAAGTGTCCGGCATCTCGACGTACCCGTTTCAGATCTTTGGCAACGGCTGGGAAAAGGTGATGCCGGGCGAAGGCGATCTGCCCTACAAAGGCGACACGGTGATCGGTAACGATGTGTGGATAGGCTATGAGGCGCTGATCATGCCCGGCGTTAAGGTAGGTAACGGCGCGATTATCGCTTCCCGTTCCGTCGTCACCTCGGACGTGCCAGCCTACACGGTCGTCGGCGGTAATCCCGCGAAGCCCGTCCGTGCCCGCTTTGCCCCAGAGGTCGTGGCCCAACTGGAGTCGCTGGCGTGGTGGGACCAATCACCGGCATGGATTACTGCGCACCTTGAGCAGATTGTGTCGGGAGATGTGGAGGCGCTGCTGGCGTGCCAAAAGTAGCCTCGGGAATCAGTCCGTTGTGCTGCGGTGCAGACCAAATGTCTGATTAATGGCATCAACAAAACTGCGAATTTTCACCGTCTGACGTCGACCTGCGGGGATTAACATATTCATTGGCCGCGCAGGTCCATCGTATTCAGGCAAAATCTGTATAAGTCGGCCTTTTTCGATCTCTTCATTCAGCACATCGGCCGGGCCGAGCGTCACACCATGTCCTTCCAGTGCTGCGTGCAACAGCGCCTTCCAGTCATTAGAACGGAAGCGACCCTGTGGTTTTACTTCCTCAACCCTGCCAGCGCGTTGAAAATGCCAACGACAAGGCATGGACGGTGACCAGATGCCATACACCAAACACACGTGATCCATCAGGTCTGCGGGCGTTGCGGGCATGCCCATTCGTGCCAGATAGGTGGGCGAAGCGCAGGCAATCAACCGATAAGGCTTAAGCGGATACGCAACTAATGAACTGTCCGTTAATTCACCAATACGAATCACTACTTCGTACCCTTCTTCGAACGGCTCAACTAAGCGGTCGCTAAGTTCCAGGTCAACCTGAATTTCCGTATAGCGTGCCAGATAACGGGTAATAAAAGGTGCCAGAGTGAACGCCCCGAAAGTCAGGGGCGCGCTCACCTTTAGTGTGCCTGAAGGTGTGCTTTTCATCTCCATGGCAATCGCGTCGGCCTCTGCCGCCTCTGCCAGAACAACCTTGCAGCGTTCGTAATAATTACGGCCAACATCCGTCAGACTTTGCCGCCGCGTCGTGCGGTTCAGCAGCACCGTGCCCAGTCGCGTTTCCAGGCTGGCGATATGTTTTGCCACCATTTGAGGTGAGAGTCGAAGCTGCTCGGCTGCCGCAGCAAAGGAGCCGGCCTCTGCGGCTTTGACAAAAACATTCATGCTGGTAAGCCTGTCCATCATTCCCTCCTTTTTGTTGTTTATCTTGCTCTTAACTGCGTATTTATCAACCAAATATTTTTAATTAACGTGAGTGCTATCGACAATACTGGAGGACGACATAATGAAAATCGGCATTATTGGTGCAGGGTTTGTTGGACGAGCGATCGCCAGACTGGCAACCCAGGCAGGCCATCAGGTGATGTTAAGTAACTCTCGCGGACCGCAGACGCTATTTAGCCTGAAACCTATGATTGGCTGCGAAGCTGGCACCGTAGAGGAAGCGGCGGACTTTAGCGACATAGTGGTGATTGCCGTGCCACTTAACGCTGTGGCACAGCTTCCATCATCACGACTAAAAAATAAGCTAATAATTGATGCGGTAAACTACTATCCCGAGCGCGATGGACAGATTGCAGAACTGGATAACGGTACGCTAACCACTAGCGAAAGACTTGCCCAGCAGTTCCCTGACGCGACCGTCGTAAAAGCGTTTAATGCCATTCAGATGACCGACCTGGAGGTTCAGGGGCTGCCCGCAGGCGATGCGAACCGACGTGCACTGCCGTTGGCAGGGGATGATGAGCAGGCTAAAAAGCGTGTCGCTACGTTATACGACACGTTTGGCTTCGATCCGGTCGATGTGGGGCCGTTAGCTGAAGGCTGGCGTTTCGAACGCGGGACGCCAGTATATTGCGTACGCATGACACGCGCTCAACTGAAGGCCGCGCTGGCAGGCACTTCCCGTCGCTAAAACAGGTTCAGGGCGACAGGGCATCGCACCTTATGTCTGTGACAGGCATCCTTAGCCTGAAATAACGTTTTATTGTCTGCCCGCCCATAAAAAAAGGCCGCATCGCGCGGCCTTTCTGACTGTCAGCATTTAGCGCCGTTTTATCAGCATAAACAGACTGATGGCAAAGAAGGCAAAGCTTGGCAGGATCGCGCCAAAAATGGGCGGCAGGCCGTAGACCAGGCTGAGTGGACCAAAAATCTGATCCAGCACGTAAAACAGAAAGCCGAAGCTGATCCCGGTGACCACGCGGACGCCCATCGAGACGCTACGCAGCGGACCAAAGATAAACGACAGCGCCATCAGCATCATGACCGCCACGGACAGCGGCTGGAAGATTTTGCTCCACATGTTGAGCTGATAACGGCCAGCTTCCTGCCCACTTTGCTTCAGGTATTTACTGTAATCATAGAGGCCGGTAATCGACAGCGCATCCGGGTCCAGCGCCACCACGCCCAGTTTGTCTGGCGTCAGATTCGTTTTCCATTCCCCGCCCAGACTCTGTGAGCCGGTAATTTGTTTCGGATCGGTCAGATTCGACTCATCCACCTGGGACAGAACCCACAGCTTCTTGTCTTTATCCCATTTGGCCGTCGCGGCATAGCGGACGCTCTGTAAACGGCGATCGTCATTGAAGCTGTAAATGCTGACGCCGTCGATTTCATTGTCGCCTTTCACGCGCTCAATATAGATAAAGTTGTTGCCATCTTTGGCCCACAGGCCGCTCTGGGTTGACACCAGCGCACCACCGTAGAGCTGCTGAGCGCGGAAGTTACGCGCCATCTGCTCGCCCTGTGGGGCAACAAACTCACCGATAGCCATGGTCAGCAGCACCAGCGGAATTGCCGTCTTCATGACCGACAGGGCGACCTGCATACGGGTAAAGCCCGCTGCCTGCATGACGACCAGTTCACTCCGCTGCGCCAGCGTACCCAGACCTAACAGCGCCCCCAGTAAGGCCGCCATCGGAAAGAAGATTTCAATATCTTTCGGCACGCTCAGCAAGGTGTAATAGCCCGCATCCAGCGCGCTGTAGGCACCCTGTCCGGTTTTACGCAGCTGATCGACAAATTTGATAATGCCGGACAGCGAAACCAGCATAAACAGCGTCATCAGGATGGTATTAAATATCGTTTTACCGATATAGCGATCGAGAACGCGAAACATCAGACCGATCCTCCGCGTGTAAAGCGCGCACGAATTCGACGCATTGGCACGGTATCCCACAGGTTAAGCAAGATCGCCAGCGTCAGATAACTGAGATTCACCACCCACATCCAGATGGCCGGATCAAGACGGCCTTTGGCACCGCTTGAGCGCAGCGAACTCTGCAGCAGGAAGAAAATCAGATACAACAGCATCGCGGGCAACATTGAGAGCACGCGGCCCTGACGCGGGTTGACCACGCTGAGCGGCACTACCATCAACGCCATCACCAGCACGGAAAACACCAACGTAAGGCGCCAGTTGAGCTCGGCTTTAAACTCTGGCGTTTTGTTGGCTAACAGCGTGCCGAACGTGGCCTGATCCACATCGTTAGGATCGAGTATTGCCTGCTTATAGCCCACGTAGGCCTGATAGTTGGTGAAATCGGTGATACGGAAATCGCGCAGCAGCGCCGTTCCCTCAAAGCGCGTCCCTTTGTCCAGGGTCACAACCTGTGAACCGTCTTTCTTTTGTTCCATGTGCCCGCTGTCCGCCAGCACCACAGAAGGTCGGGCATTGCCTTTCGGCCGTAGCTGCGCCAGGAAGACGTGACCAAACTGATTGCCCTTAACGTTCTCAAGGAACAGCACGGCGCTGCCATCGCTGGACGTCTGGAACTGTCCCGCAGCCAGTGCGGCAGTACCAGGATTGGCCTTGGCATTTTGTGTAACCTGTTCCTGATAGCGCGACGACCAGGGGCCCAGCCAGATGACGTTCACCGCTGCCACCACCGAGGTGAACAGCATCAGCACCATCGCCGCCTTGACCAGCACCGCCTTGCTCAGGCCGCAGGCGTGCATTACGGTAATTTCACTTTCCGTATACAGCCGCCCGAGCGTCATCAAAATCGCCAGAAACAGGCTTAGGGGTAAAATAAGTTGCGCCATTTCAGGCACGCCAAGTCCTAACAGCGTCAGAACAAGGTTTGTCGGCACTTCGCCATCCACCGCGGCCCCTAAAATCCTCACCAACTTCTGACAGAAGAAGATCAACAACAGGATAAACAGGATAGCCAGCTGGCTTTTGAGCGTTTCCCGAACCAGATATCTAATAATGATCACGCTTAATACGCCTGTGAAAACTTGTCTTTTTGCAGGAAAATCGCTAATTTCAACGCTTATTAGCCATTTTTCTTCATAAATGGCCGTCGTCGACGCTAGAAATGTATGGTAATCGCGTTTGGGTGATGAAAAAACAACATCTTGTCACCCTGATTCATTATGACCTCCAGCAGCACGCTGTCATGTTGCTTAGCTTAATAAATGGGTCACGAACGCGCTACATTCTAGCGGCAGCCGCGGCCGTTGTCTTTAAGATTCAGGAGAGTGCATGGAGTTCAGTGTAAAAAGCGGTAGTCCGGAAAAACAGCGCAGTGCATGCATTGTAGTTGGTGTTTTCGAACCGCGTCGTCTGTCACCGATTGCCGAGCAACTGGATAAAATCAGCGACGGCTATATCAGCGCCCTGCTGCGCCGCGGTGAACTGGAAGGCAAAGTGGGTCAGACGCTGCTGCTGCATCATGTGCCGAATATCCTGTCAGAGCGTATTTTGCTGATTGGCTGCGGTAAAGAGCGTGAGCTTGATGAGCGCCAGTACAAGCAGGTGATTCAGAAAACCATCAATACGCTGAATGACACCGGCTCGATGGAAGCCGTGTGCTTCCTGACCGAACTGCACGTCAAAGGGCGCAACACCTACTGGAAAGTGCGCCAGGCCGTCGAGACCTCGAAAGAGGCGCTGTATAACTTCGACCAGTTGAAGAGCAACAAAGCGGAGCCGCGTCGTCCACTGCGTAAGCTGGTGTTTAACGTGCCCACGCGCCGTGAGTTAACCAGCGGTGAGCGTGCGATTCAACACGGACTGGCGGTCGCCGCCGGGGTGAAAGCAGCAAAAGATCTTGGCAATATGCCGCCCAATATTTGCAATCCGGCTTACCTGGCTTCTCAGGCACGTCAGCTGGCTGATGCCTACAGCAAAAACATCACGACGCGCGTGATTGGCGAGCAGCAGATGAAAGAGCTGGGCATGAACGCCTATCTCGCCGTGGGTGCCGGATCGCATAATGAATCCCTGATGTCGGTGATTGAGTACAAAGGCAACCCGGATACCGATGCGCGTCCGATTGTGCTGGTCGGCAAAGGGCTGACGTTTGACTCCGGCGGTATCTCCATCAAGCCTGCGGACAGCATGGATGAGATGAAGTACGACATGTGCGGCGCGGCCTCGGTTTATGGCGTGATGCGCATGGTCGCCGAGCTGAATCTGCCACTGAACGTGGTGGGCGTGCTGGTGGGCTGTGAAAACATGCCGGACGGTAAATCCATGCGGCCGGGCGACGTGCTGACCACCATGTCAGGCCAAACGGTTGAAGTGTTAAACACCGATGCTGAAGGCCGCCTGGTGCTGTGCGATGCGCTGACCTACGTGGAACGCTTCGATCCGGAAGTCGTCATCGATGTAGCAACCCTGACCGGTGCCTGCGTTATTGCGCTGGGTCATCACGTCAGCGGACTGCTGTCGAACCACAACCCGCTGGCGCATGAGCTGATTGGTGCCTCCGAGCAGTCCGGCGATCGCGCCTGGCGTTTACCGATGGCCGATGAGTATCAGGAACAGCTGGAATCCAATTTTGCCGATATGGCGAACATTGGCGGCCGTCCGGGTGGTGCCATTACCGCCGCTTGCTTCCTGGCCCGTTTTGCGCGCAAATATAACTGGGCACATCTGGACATCGCCGGTACCGCCTGGCGGTCAGGTAAGGCCAAAGGTGCCACCGGTCGTCCTGTACCGATGCTGTCTCAGTTCCTGTTAAATCGTGCCGGTCTGAACGGCGACGATTAATCGTACGGATAACCGACCCCATCGGGGCGGAGTTTACTCCGCCCTTCTTTTCGTTAAACAGGCAATTCGATGAAAAACGCAACCTTCTACGTGTTGGAAACCGATGCATCCAGCGAGGGCTTAACCGCCGTTGAAGCGCTGGTGTGCGATCTGGCGGAAACACGCTGGCGGGCCGGTAAGCGGGTGCTCATCGCCTGTGAAGATGAGCAGCAAGCCATTCGCCTTGATGAGGCGCTGTGGCAGCGCCCCGCCAACGCCTTTGTGCCCCACAATCTCGCCGGGGAAGGTCCGCGCTACGGCGCACCGGTAGAGCTGGCATGGCCGCAGCGTCGGGGCAATTCGCCACGCGACCTGCTGATTAGCCTGCTGCCGCAGTTCGCAGATTTTGCTACTGCTTTCCATGAAGTGATAGACTTCGTTCCTTACGAAGACGCTCTCAAACAGCTGGCGCGCGATCGCTATAAAGCCTATCGCAGCGTTGGCTTCCAATTGAATACGGCAACGCCGCCACAGCCGCAAACGACATAGCAGAAATGGATAAGACATATAACCCGCAAGATATTGAGCAGCCGCTTTACGAGCATTGGGAAAAGCAGGGCTACTTCAAACCGAATGGCGACACCAGCCAGGAAAGCTTTTGCATCATGATCCCGCCGCCGAACGTCACCGGTAGCTTGCACATGGGTCACGCCTTCCAGCAAACGATCATGGACACCATGATTCGCTACCAGCGCATGCAGGGCAAAAATACCCTGTGGCAGGCCGGTACTGACCACGCAGGCATCGCCACCCAAATGGTGGTGGAGCGCAAGATCGCGGCAGAAGAAGGCAAAACCCGTCAGGATTACGGTCGTGATGCGTTCATCGACAAAATCTGGCAGTGGAAAGCCGAATCCGGCGGGACGATTACCCGTCAGATGCGCCGTCTGGGCAACTCGGTTGACTGGGAGCGCGAGCGTTTCACCATGGACGACGGTCTGTCCAATGCGGTGAAAGAAGTCTTTGTGCGCCTGTATAAAGAGAACCTGATTTACCGTGGCAAGCGCCTGGTGAACTGGGACCCGAAACTGCGTACCGCCATCTCTGACCTGGAAGTGGAAAACCGCGAGAGCAAAGGCTCTATGTGGCATATCCGCTATCCGCTGGCAGAGGGCGCGAAAACCGCCGACGGTAAAGATTATCTGGTCGTTGCGACCACCCGTCCGGAAACCCTGCTGGGCGATACCGGCGTGGCCGTTAACCCGGAAGATCCACGTTATAAAGATCTGATCGGCAAGTTTGTGATGCTGCCGCTGGTTGATCGTCTGATCCCGATCGTCGGTGACGAGCACGCGGACATGGAAAAAGGCACCGGCTGTGTGAAAATCACCCCGGCGCACGACTTCAATGACTACGAAGTGGGCCGTCGTCATAAGCTGCCGATGATCAACATCCTGACCTTCGACGGCGAGATCCGCGACAGCGCGCAGGTTTACGATACCAACGGCGAAGCCAGCACCGCTTACAGCGACGCGATTCCTGCCGCGTTCCAGAACATGGAGCGCTTTGCCGCGCGTAAAGCCATCGTGGCGGCGGTAGACGCGCTTGGCCTGCTGGAAGAGATCAAACCTCACGATTTAACCGTGCCTTACGGTGACCGTGGTGGCGTTGTTATCGAACCGATGCTGACCGATCAGTGGTACGTGCGCACGGCACCGCTGGCCAAAGTGGCGGTGGAAGCCGTTGAGAACGGCGACATTCAGTTCGTGCCGAAGCAGTACGAGAACATGTACTTCTCCTGGATGCGTGATATCCAGGACTGGTGTATTTCCCGTCAGCTGTGGTGGGGCCACCGTATTCCGGCCTGGTACGACAATAACGGCAACGTCTATGTGGGCCGCACAGAAGACGAGGTGCGCAGCGAAAACAACCTGGCAGTCGATGTCGCGCTGCGTCAGGACGATGACGTGCTGGACACCTGGTTCTCATCGGGCCTGTGGACTTTCTCAACGCTGGGCTGGCCGGAAAACACCGAAGCCCTGCGCACCTTCCACCCGACCAGCGTGCTGGTGAGTGGCTTCGACATCATCTTCTTCTGGATTGCCCGCATGATCATGCTGACCATGCACTTCATCAAAGATGAAAACGGCAAGCCGCAGGTGCCGTTTAAAACCGTGTATATGACCGGTTTGATCCGCGACGAAGAAGGCCAGAAAATGTCGAAATCCAAGGGCAACGTGATTGACCCGCTGGATATGGTTGACGGTATTTCACTGGAAGAACTGCTGGAAAAACGCACCGGTAACATGATGCAGCCTCAGCTGGCGGAAAAAATCCGCAAGCGCACCGAGAAGCAGTTCCCGAACGGCATCGAGCCATCGGGTACGGATGCCCTGCGCTTTACGCTGGCGGCGCTGGCCTCGACCGGGCGTGATATCAACTGGGACATGAAGCGCCTGGAAGGTTATCGCAACTTCTGTAACAAGCTGTGGAATGCCAGCCGTTTTGTGCTGATGAATACCGAAGACCAGGACTGCGGTCAGAACGGCGGCGACATGACGCTGTCGCTGGCGGATCGCTGGATTCTGACGGAATTCAACCATACGGTAAAAGCCTACCGTGAGGCGCTGGACAGCTATCGTTTCGATATTGCGGCGAACATCCTGTATGACTTCACCTGGAACCAGTTCTGTGACTGGTATCTGGAGCTGACCAAGCCGGTGATGAACAGCGGCAGCGAAGCAGAACTGCGTGGCACCCGCCATACGCTGGTCCACGTGCTGGAAGCGCTGCTGCGCCTGGCGCACCCGATTATTCCGTTTATCACGGAAACCATCTGGCAGCGCGTGAAGGGCCTGAAAAACATCAGCGATGACACCATCATGCTGCAGCCGTTCCCGCAGTACGACGCGGCGAAAGAAGATGCTGAAGCTAAGGCCGATATCGAGTGGATGAAGCAGGCAATCATCGCCGTCCGTAACATTCGTGCAGAGATGAACATTGCGCCCAGCAAGCTGCTGGATGTGCTGCTGCGTGACTGCTCCCCTGCTGCCCAGCGCCGCGTTGAGGCGAACCGTAACTTCCTGTCACGCCTGGCGCGGCTGGAAAGCCTGACTATTCTGCCTGCGGGCGAGAAAGGTCCGGTTTCGGTGACCAAAATCGTCGAAGGCGCAGAGCTGCTGATCCCGATGGCGGATCTGGTGGATAAAACCGCCGAGCTGGAGCGCCTGGCCAAAGAGCTGCTGAAGCTGGATGTGGAAATCGAAAAAATCCAGACCAAGCTGGCGAACGAAGGCTTTGTCTCGCGCGCACCAGAAGCGGTCGTCGCCAAAGAGCGCGAGCGCGTTGCTGAGATGGAACAGTCAAAAGCAAAACTGATTGAACAGCAGGCGGTCATTGCGGCATTGTAAGCATCGTAGCTGACAGCTTATTCATAAAGCCGGGCTTGCCCGGCTTTTTTTTGACCTCGTACAAATCCGGAAGAGATGATGACGACCAGTGCCAACCCGCGTTTTGACCTCCTGGTGCGGCCGATTACGACTGCCGACAATCCGCACATCGCCCAGGTGATTCGCGACGTATCGGCCGAGTTCGGCCTTACGGCAGACAAGGGCTATACCGTATCCGATCCCCAGCTTGACCACCTGTTTGAGTTGTACAGTGCCGAACAGAGCGCCTACTGGATTATTGAATATCAGGGCAAGGTGGCTGGCGGCGGCGGTGTTGCGCCTCTCGCCTGCAGCGCACCTGACATTTGTGAACTGCAGAAGATGTATTTTCTGCCGACGGTGCGCGGTCAGGGTCTGGCGCGCGAGCTGGCGCTGCGGGCGATGGATCATGCACGCCGCCACGGCTTTCGCCGCTGCTATCTCGAAACCACCGCCAGCCTGACACGGGCGATTAAACTCTATGAGTCACTGGGCTTTGAGCATATCGACAGCGCGATGGGCTGCACCGGCCATGTCGACTGCGAAGTGCGAATGCTAAAGGCACTATAAGCCGCGCTCGACGTAGCGCATGTCGTTAACGGACTCAATGACGAACTCTCCGCTATCTGTGTAGCGCAGCCGTGTAACGCTCGCATTTTCGAGCGACTGCTTTAAAGACGTATCGCCAAGGGCTTGCAATAGCGCGGTAATCGCCATGCCATGGCTGACGACCAGCACATTACCACCGCCCTGCTGCTGAGCCTGCTGTGCAATTTCTGTCATGCTTTCGAGCATGCGTTTTGCCACCTGCTGATAGCTTTCAGCCTGTCCGGTGGAGTTGATGCCCGGCAGTGAGGCTGTACCCGACGCTTCGGCCCGATGAATAGCATCAATAATCCCGTCAATGTGAATCTTACCTGCGCTGAATGCGTTCATCATCGCCGCATCAGAGGTATAGCCCGCCTGAAGCGCCGCAGCAGTAATCATATTCTTATCCAGATCACCTTCATAAAGTCCAAAACAGACTTCGCGCAATCCTTTATGTTCATTAAGCGTGGGAATCCGCTTCCATGACTTCATAGCACGTTGCGCGGTTTCTCTGGCCCTGCCAGCATCACTGGACCAGGCTGCGATGAAAGTAAGAGGCTGAAGTCCTCGCCCTAACTGCTCCGCTACCGCCGCCCCAGAAGCGGTTAGCGGCGTATCGGACCAGCCCTGTGCGCGCTGCACCGTGTTAAACATTGTTTTGCCATGCCGCGTAACAAACAGGGTCACATCGGCGGCGATGGCTTCGCCTGCGAGAGTCCCCACCATCATAAAAACCAGCAATGCTTTAACTATTCTTTTCATCGTATTTTCCTTATTTAAACAGGTTTAATTTATACTCAACCGCAATCTCCGCAGACAGGTTGGGAGAACGCATATACCTTCCTTGCGCATTAAAAACGGGTGTTTCTTTATTATTTTTGTAGGACCAGCCATAGCCGAACAATGTAAAAATCGATAAATTCTTCAGGGCGGGATGAAGTTCAGTGAAACGATTGATGAGCGCAAATTCCCCCGAACGTATACGCTGATGACGATAAGTAAACTGTCCATAATTAATCTGAATGCCACTAAACACGCCTTTTGAGATTTCAAACATCGTCTGCGACACCAGCGCAAGTTCTTTATCGCGGGTGTAATCTTTTCCGGCAGAAGTCAGCGAGTTAAAACGACCACGGGTATTTTTGGTCAGCGGGCGCGCATAATATCCCACCGCATTATGTTTGGGCGCGGCGCTCCAGGCGGCAGCGAATTTATGTGTCCATCCAGTGTTAATCCATTCAGCTTCACCAACATAATGCCACGCGTTATCATCGAACGATCTTGTGCTGGCGGACATCCTTTTATAATTTTCCAGCCCCTGACTGCCATAAACTTGAGAGGACAAACGCCAGTGCGGAGAAAAGGAGTAACTCGCTTCGATAACATGGCGACGCTGATAGGCGTCCGCTTCGCCAAATGCATAAGTGAACCGTCCGCGTTCACCGTTATAGCTCAGGCCGCCCGTATAGATCGCAGCAATTTTCCGTTTGTCCTGCGTTTGTAGGGCAAGACTGTCTGGCGAGTCGTGTCGGATCGTTTTCGTCACGTAAGCCAAATCCAGCCGCACCTTCTGTCCGCTCAGCATGCCGCTATAGCCTAAGTAACTATTGCGTGATAAGCGGTCAGTGGTGGTCAGCACGCCGGTATTTTTTAATGCCTGCCAGCCCGCTTTCCCTTCCAATCCTGCGTGCCCGTCGCCCAGCTTCACTTTCAGATAGCGTTGACCAAACTTGCTAAAGCCATGCGCGTCAGCTTTTCGCTGATTACCGCCGCTGTCGTAAAGCAGGCCGCGCGTAGCAAAGTTGTCGCTGGCTCCCAGCCTAATCGCTCGGGTATAGGTTGCATCAAATCCCAGCCAGTCCCACAGATAGCCGGAACGAAAATTCAGACTGGCCGCCTGTCCCCAGGCATTATGAACAGTGACAGGCTGTGCTTCATTTTCCTTGAGATACTTCCAGTGATTACGCAGCCTGAGATTGAACTGAGAATCGCGCAGGAAAGCGGAGTCAGAGAGCGCTAACGCTTGCGAAGACTCAGCCCATGCAACAGGTGGCTGCAAAAAGGGCAAGATAAATAGCGAAATACAGGTCTTTCTCCTCATTTTATGAATCCTTCCATTAAACGCTTTTCAGGAAAAGTGGCCTCAAAGAAAGTCGCTAATTCTGTTTCCGGGTTATACCCGACGAAAAAAAACCTGATTCATAATCCTCTCTGGCAGAGAAGAATTATGAATCAGGTTTTGCTTGAAAAATAACAACCCTAATTCGGCAAGAGCAATATACTTATTCCGCAAATAAAAATCAGAGCAGAAAAAAAAATTCTGTGATGAGTGACGCAAATTATATTTATCTGAGATAACGCATTCGCATTAAACTAACACTTAATATTTATCTTTTTATTATAAATAAATTCTATCTGATTCCATTTACAAACAGTAAACGGTCATAGATAGAGACCGTTTACTCTCATCAGAACGCCGGCACACCGCTGTGAAAGCGCAGCTCCTTGTCCGGCTCAGCAATGAGCTTCGCCTCTGCCTCACCAATCGCCCGCACGCGCGCCGTAATATCTTTTGGCGAAATCTGCGCCGCCAGCGTCAGATAGTCCTGATAATGACGGGCTTCTGAGCGCAACAACGAGATATAGAACTTCTCTAATTCGCTGTCCAGGTAAGGTGCCAGGCTGGCGAAACGCTCGCAGGAGCGCGCCTCAATATAGGCACCGCAAATCAGCTTATCCACCAGCGTATCGGGTTCGTGGGTGGTCACTTCACGCAGCAGACCTTTCGCATAACGGCTTGAGGTGATTTTCTGATAAACCAGCCCACGCGACTGCATAATTTCCCACACCTGATAAAAGTGGTGCAGCTCTTCTTTGATCAGCAGCACCATCTTCTCAACCAGATCGTCAGCCCACGGCAGTTCGTTGCGCACGATAATGGCTTTGGTCAGCGTTTTATGCGCATTGATAAAATCGCTGTCGCCGTCCTCACGAAAGATAAAATTCTCGTAAGGCTTCAGCCAGGCCAGAATCTGGTCACCGCTGGGCTTGTCAGCAACGTATTTGCGGATCAGCCACACCGCGGTCTGGGCCGCTTTGAGTTCGCACACCAGATGATCGGTGAGCAGCAGAGTCAGGTTTTCTGGTTTGCGCGCCTCATCAATCCAGGCCTGAGGTGTGCGGCAGCGTAAAAACTGATGTATGGGTTCAAGTAAGGGTGCGTAATTCATGACGGTCAGACAACACAGGGGAACAGAAAAGGCGGAGCAGGCTCCGCCCGGCGTTAATTAATGACGAATACCGTTGTCGTCTTCGTCGATAGCCTCGCCGTCGTCTTCATCGTCATCCGGGGCATTCGGATCTTCGAAATAGGTGCCCCAGCCGTCGTAGTCAACGTTGTATTTCGCCACCAGGTTTACCAACTGCTCTACCTGGGCATCGATGATTTCCGCTTTCAGCGCGCCTTCGCTGAGAATGTCCACGCACATCACGGTCGTGCCGTCTTCCAGCTCCAGCTCTTCTGGCTCGGTGACTTCATAGCCCAGTTTAAAGGCGTCCACCGCCGCTTTTTCGAGTGAGTCGAAGTTGTTACAGGAGAGATGGTGCTCAATGGTATAGAGCGCATCGGGATCGCTGCCATCCTCTAACAGTTCTTCGATGATCAGCCGCGTCTCTTCACGCTGCTCTTCCAACAATGCTTCAAATGCCATGGCGATATCCTCTCTGAGTTCGGCAATAAGTGATTATTTTCCCATACTGCCTGTCGCGCCACTACACAAAACATAAAAGATTATTCTCGCTAGGGTTGAAAATGCATATTCATACGGTTAGATTGAATTTTAATTCATTATGAAACCCGTACCGGAGTGCTGTATGAGTCAGTTGTATCAACGTCATTTCCTCAGACTGCTGGATTTTACCCCGGCGGAAATTGACTATTTGCTGAGCCTGTCCGCCGAATTAAAACGCGCAAAAAAAACCGCCAGTGAAACCCAATACCTGAAAGGCAAAAACATCGCGCTCATCTTCGAAAAAGACTCGACCCGTACCCGATGCTCTTTCGAAGTTGCCGCATACGATCAGGGTGCAAACGTGACTTACCTCGGCCCAAGCGGTAGCCAGATCGGCCATAAAGAGTCGATGAAAGATACCGCGCGCGTGCTGGGCCGCATGTATGACGGCATTCAGTACCGTGGTTATGGCCAGGCGCTGGTCGAAACCCTGGCTGAACATGCCGGTGTACCGGTCTGGAACGGCCTGACCACCGAGTTCCACCCGACGCAGCTGCTGGCCGATCTGCTGACCATGCAGGAACACCTGCCAGGCAAGCCGCTCAGCGAGATGACGCTGGTGTACGTGGGTGATGCGCGTAACAACATGGGCAACAGCATGCTGGAAGCCGCCGCGCAGGTTGGCTTAGATCTGCGTATGGTCGCGCCACAAAGCTGCTGGCCGGAAGCCGGTCTGGTGGCACAATGCCGTCAGGTCGCAGAGAAGACCGGCGGCAAAATCACGCTGACAGACGATATCGCCGAAGGCGTTAAAGGTGCCGATTTCATCTATACAGATGTCTGGGTTTCCATGGGTGAAGCGAAAGCGGTGTGGGAAGAACGCATTGCCCTGCTGCGCAACTATCAGGTGAACAGAGCGATGCTGGCGCTGACCGGCAACCCGCAGGTGAAATTCCTGCACTGCTTACCGGCATTTCATGACGATCAGACCACGCTGGGCCGTCAGATGGCGGAACAGTATGGCCTGCAGGATGGAATGGAAGTCAGCAATGACGTCTTCGAATCGGCACACAGCATCGTCTTTGACCAGGCGGAAAACCGTATGCACACCATTAAAGCGGTGATGGTAGCCACCCTGGGACAGCGCTGATCGGGCAACCGCAAACGTTTACCTGCTGCGCGATTTTTCCTTGATGCCCATTCCTGATGGCGTATAATGCGCCACAATTTGCCGGAGGAAACATGCAACAGCATCGTGGACAATGTGACGCGCTACCTCGCCTCAATGCAGGCGGCACCGCTGTTTCTTTCCGTCATCGAACCGATCTTAAAAAAGCCCCTGTATAAGGGGCTTTTTTTTGTCCGTTATCCGGCCGCGCAGAGGAGAGAGCTATGGCTAACCCGCTATATCGCAAGCATATCATTTCAATTAACGATCTCAGCCGCGACGAGCTGGAGCTGGTGCTGCACACCGCGGCGCAGCTAAAAAACCACCCTCAGCCGGAACTGCTGAAGCATAACGTGATAGCCAGTTGCTTCTTCGAAGCCTCGACCCGCACCCGACTGTCATTTGAAACCGCGATACATCGCCTGGGCGCGTCCGCAGTGGGCTTTGCCGACGGCAGCAATACCTCGTTGGGCAAAAAAGGGGAAACCCTGGCCGATACCATTTCCGTGATCAGCACCTACGTGGATGCCATTGTAATGCGTCACCCGCAGGAGGGCGCTGCGCGACTGGCTACGGAGTTTTCCAATGGCATTCCGATTCTGAATGCCGGAGACGGGGCAAACCAGCATCCTACGCAAACCCTGCTGGACCTGTTTACCATCCATGAAACCCAGGGCCGACTCAGCAACCTGAACGTGGCGATGGTCGGTGATCTGAAATATGGTCGCACCGTGCACTCACTGACCCAGGCGCTGGCCAAGTTTGACGGCAACCGCTTCTTCTTTATCGCCCCGGATGCGCTGGCGATGCCGGCCTATATTACGGATATGCTGGATGAGCAGAATATTGCCTGGTCACGCCACGACAGTTTCGAAGCGGTGATGCCGGAGCTGGATATTCTCTACATGACGCGGGTGCAGAAAGAGCGGCTCGATCCGTCCGAATATGCCAACGTCAAAGCGCAGTTTATTTTACGCGCGGCAGACCTGAACGGTGCCCGCGATAACATGAAGGTGCTGCATCCGCTGCCGCGCATTGATGAAATCACCACCGACGTGGACAGCACGCCGTACGCCTGGTACTTCCAGCAGGCCGGTAACGGCATCTACGCACGCCAGGCTTTGCTGGCACTGGTCTTAAACCGCGACACCGCCCTGTAAGGAGAGACAGTATGAGCCAGGATAACAAACTGCAGGTCGAAGCCATCAAAAATGGCACGGTTATCGATCATATCCCTGCGCAGGTGGGCTTTAAGCTCCTGTCGCTGTTTCGTCTGACCGAAACCGACCAGCGCATTACCATCGGCCTGAACCTGCCATCCGGTGAGATGGGCCGTAAAGATCTGATTAAGATCGAAAACACCTACCTTACGGAAGATCAGATCAATCAGCTGGCGTTTTATGCGCCGCACGCCACCGTCAACCGCATTGATGATTATGAAGTGGTCGCCAAGATCGCGCCCACGTTGCCGGACCGGATAGACCGGGTGCTGACCTGTCCGAACAGCAACTGCATCAGCCGCAGCGAACCGGTGTGCTCCAGCTTTGCCGTGAAGCATCGCGCCGATGAGGTGCACCTGAAATGTAAATACTGTGAGAAAGAGTTCGCCCGTCATGTGGTATTGGGTCACTTTTAATCGGCCCTGCCGCGCTTATAATGAACCACGTTTTATGGCGGGTAGCGCCTTTGCTGCCACGGCCTTTATCTAAGGAGAAATGATGTCTCGTGAAATCAGTACGGAAAAAGCCCCAGCGGCTATCGGCCCATACGTTCAGGGCGTTGATCTCGGCAGCATGATCATCACCTCGGGTCAGATTCCGGTGAACCCGGCCACGGGCGACGTCGCCGAAGACGTCTCAGCACAGGCGCGCCAGTCGCTGGAAAACGTGAAGGCGATAGTGGAAGCCGCGGGCCTGAAGGTTGCCGATATCGTGAAGACCACGGTATTCGTGAAAGATCTGAATGACTTTGCGACCGTAAACGCCACCTACGAAGCCTTTTTTACCGAGCATAATGCGCCCTTCCCGGCGCGTTCCTGCGTGGAAGTGGCGCGTCTGCCAAAAGACGTGAAGATTGAGATTGAAGCGATCGCGCTGCGTCGTTGATAAAAAACGTGCGCACTGCTGAGTGCGCACGCTGCTTTCGGCCTGGCGTAAATACGGATTCGCCCTTCTCACCGCCGACCTGTTACTCTGCTTTCAGACCCGTCATCTTAAAAGCTTTGCCAGTTATCCTGCCCGCCTGCCGCCAGGGCCAGCGCCGGTCTGGATGCCACAACGGCTGCGGGTTTAGCCCGAGGCATGGCTACCGCCGCCTGCGGGCCTGCGAGCGTAAACTTCCGCACCAGCGCAGCAAGCGTATCAGCCTGCTCCTGTAAAGAGAGCGACGCGGCTGAGGCTTCTTCGACCAGGGCCGCATTCTGTTGAGTCACATCGTCCATCTGATTAACCGCCTGATGAACCTGCGAAATGCCCTGACTCTGCTCGGTGGCCGCAGCGGCGATTTCGTTAACCAGATCGGTGACCTGACTGACCGCACCGCGCATCGTCTCCATATTGTGATTCACGTTATCCGCCTGGGACGTTCCCGATGCGATCAACCCATTGGACGTCTGAATCAGCGCTTTGATTTCACGGGCGGCGGTGGTGGACCGCTGCGACAGATTGCGCACTTCGCCCGCCACAACCGCAAAGCCGCGCCCATGTTCCCCTGCGCGGGCCGCTTCGACCGCCGCGTTCAGCGCCAGAATATTGGTCTGAAACGCAATGCCTTCAATCAGGGTAATAATTTCTCCCACCTTCCCCGAGCTGTCACGAATCGCCTGCATCGTATCCAGCATGGTATTGAGTGCGGCTGAGCTGGTTTCGGACAGATTGCGCGTGTTTTCTGCAAGGTGACTTGCCTGGCGCGTGTTGTCTGCGGTCTGCCTGACGGTTTCGCTGATTTGGGTCATGCTGGCCGCGGTTTGCTCCAGCGAGGCGGCCTGCTCTTCCGTACGGGCAGACAGGTCCTCATTGCCCGCCGCAATCTGGCCCGACGCACTGCTGACCGACTGTGAAGCGCTGCTGACCGCATGCATGGCGGCGGAGATGCTTTCCATCAGACGATTATAAGACCGCGCCATAATGCCAACTTCATCACGCCGGCTGTCATCGGCCTTCAGGGAAAGATCAAGATGGGTGCTGGCACGCTCCATCAGCTCGCCAATGGCGTTCAGGCTGTGACGGACGCGCATGATGGTTAAAATCGTCAACATGCCCAGGCCGATAATCGCCAGTGCGATACCGGCCACCATGCCCCATTTGGTCAACTGATAAATATGTTGGTTTTGCAGACGTAACGCTTCACCAATTTTGCTGTTGAACTCGAACTGATTGCGATAACTGCTTTTGAGCTGAGTGATGGCGCCACCAATGCCTTCACCATCACTTAACAACGACAGGCTGAGTGCATTCTGATGCGACCGGGAGGCCGTGAGAAACGCTGGCAGACTTTGTTTAACGGCATCGATCAGCCGGAGTGACTTATCCGTCATCGCCCGATCTTCGTCATTGGTAATATCATTATCGAAATAATATTTCGTTAATGTCGAAATATCCTCAATACGTTTTTGAATCACCGTTTCAAGGCTGGCCAGTTTACCGCTCTCATCTTCAGTCTGATGTCGATATAACGCCACAGAGAGGCGATTACTTTCATCTACCAACCGATTCAGCACTTTGAGCGAATCAATTGTGTTTACCTGCACATATTCAAATCTCGCCTGAAAACCTGAGAGAAGTGAAATGGTTACAATCCCTAGAATAATTAACGAACCTGCCAGAAGTGAAAAAGCCAGAGAGAGTCTTTGCGTCATATTCATTAAACCAAGCTCCTTTCTTTCCCCGAGTGAATTCTCAAAGGAAGCCAGAAATTAATCGGCAATAATAAATAAATATTTATTTCAAATTTTTTAACCTTGAATTCGATTTCAAGTTTAAATTAATTATTCATTGCAAAAAGTTATGGTAATTAAAATAAAATAACAGAAAAAAACAATAACCAAATAAACTATATTATTTTGAATAGTAAATGTAAAACGTCGCCAAAAAAGAGACACCGTTTCACTGGCGACAGCGTCAGGAAGAGGAAGAAGAAAGGGAGATAACGGCAGGGCCAGCGCGCCCTGCCGTTGTTACATCAGGAGCGGGAGGACGGACGCCACAGCCACAGTACGGTAATCGCCAGCGCAAACAGCGCGCCGAAGCCGATGCCGGTCGCCACCGCAGGCGCACCGGCCCGAATGGCTAAGGTATACAGCCCAAGCATCACCAACATGGCGGTGTTTTCAACCAGGTTCTGCACCGCAATCGCATTGCCAGCGCCGACGCTCTGTTTGCCCCGCTCCTGCAACAGCGCGTTAAGCGGCACCACAAAGAAACCGCCCAGTACGCCAATCACCAGCAGCAGCAGGTAAGCATTCAGCATGGTATGTTGCAGCGAGAAAATCACTACCATCACCCCAATCAGCACACCGGCAGGCATACAGCGGCGCACGGTTTCCAGCGTCACCAGCCTGGCCGCCAGCGCCGCGCCGACCACGATCCCTATCGCCACCATGGCATTCAGCGTGGTCGGGGTTTTGTTATCCTGGATACCCAGCGCCACCGGCACCCACAGCACCAGCAGAAAACGCAGCGTGACGCCAGCGCCCCAGAACATGCTGGTGCCGAGCAGGGAAAAGCGCGTTTCGGGGTTATTCCACAGCACGCGCGTCGCGCGGCTAAAACTGCGCAGCATCGCGGCAAAGTTCCAGCTCTGGCCGGGACGTGCAGCCTGCAGTTTGGGAATAAACAGGTTTGCCATTACCGCCACGGCATAAGTCAGGGCGCAGACCGCCAGCGCGGCAACCAGATTCCAGTCCGCCAGAATGCCGCCCGCCACAGAACCCAGCAGGATGGCCGCAATGGTCGAGGCTTCCATCAGTCCGTTGGCTTTAACCAGCTTCTCGTCATGGGCAATTTCCACGAGGATGCCGTATTTGGCGGGCGAATACGCCGCCGCGCCGATCCCCACCAGGGTGTAACCCAGGAAAGGATTAAAACCAAAGCAGATGATCATCGCGCCCAGCAGCTTCAGGCTGTTGGCAAACATCATCACCCGGCCTTTGGCAAAACTGTCAGCCATCTGCCCCACAAAGGGGGCCAGCAGGATATAGGTCGCGACAAACAGCATCTGCAGGACCGGTTGGCTCCAGTCGGGGTAGAACTGGTTTTTCAACAGCGCCAGAGTAGCAAAAAGCAGGGCATTATCGCCAAACGCCGAGAAAAACTGCGCCACCATTACCGCTATCATGCCGCGCGACAATAACGGCGCATCACGTTCTACCATCATGCCTGTTCCTCTTCCGCCATTTTTTTCAGGGTGACATAGTCAGGTTTACCACTGCCGAGTAAGGGCAACGTTTTTACGACGCGGATATCGCGCGGCACGGCCAGATCGGCGGCTCCCAGCTCGCGGGCGGCTTTTTGCAGGCCGTCACGGGCCAGTGCGCTGTCGGTAGTAAACAGCACTAATGCTTCACCACGATTACCGTCAGGGCGCAGCGAGGCAGCATGCTGTTTATCCGGTGAGGCTTTCAGGGCGATTTGCTCCACCACCTCCAGCGACACCATCTCGCCAGCTATTTTCGCAAAGCGTTTGGCGCGCCCCTGAATCTGGCAGAAGCCGCCATCATCGAAGCTGACGATATCGCCGGTATCGTACCAGCCTGCTTCCATCTGCCCTTCGCCGTTATCGGCCGCCGGGGTTTCCAGCACGCCGGGGTTTTCGACCCGCAGATAGCCCTTCATGATGTTGGGGCCACGCAGTTGCAGGCGCCCGCCGTTTTCAATGCCCGGCACCGACATCAGACGAGAATCCATCCCGGGCAGGATGCGGCCAACGGTATGCGCTTTGGCGGCCATTGGTACGTTGATCGCCACCACCGGTGCGCATTCGGTCACGCCATAACCTTCCAGAATACGGATACCGTACTTGTCCATATACAGCTGGCGCGTGTTCTCCTGCAGCTTCTCCGCCCCGGCCACCACGTAGCGCAGGCGCGCAAAGTCATAGGGCTGAGCAAAGCGGGCATAGTTGCCCAGAAACGTCGAGGTGCCAAACAGCACAGTGCAGTTACGGTCATAAACCAGCTCCGGCACAATCCGGTAGTGCAGCGGGCTGGGATAAAGAAACACCTGCGCGCCGGTCATCAGTGGCGTGAACAGCCCTACGGTCAGGCCGAAAGCATGAAACAGCGGCAAGGCCGACATAAAGCGGTCGCGCGGCGTAAAGTCCGCCACGGTACGGATCTGCTCAACGTTGGCCAGCAGGCTTTTGTGGGAGTGCACCACACCTTTGGGATGACCTTCCGATCCTGAGGTAAACAGCACCATCGCCGCCTCTTCAGGCTGCTGCGCCACCTGGGCCTGGCGCGGCACAATCAGGTGCGCCAGTATCCAGAGCTTGTCCTTGAGCGTCACGGTCTCTTTCAGATCTTCCAGGTAAATCCACTGCACCTCTGTCAGACCCTGCGGCAGGTGCCACAGGTTACCTTTGTCCAGAAACTGGCGGGAGGTAAACACCGTTTTCACCTGGGAGGCGGTGAGCGCCGCGCGCATACCGCTGACGCCTGCGGTGTAATTCAGCATCGCGGGCACGCGCCCGCGCAGGGACGCGCCCAGGATTGCCGCCGCCGTGACCGTCGCGTTGGGCAGCAGCAGTCCGACATATTCTTTGGGCTGGCTGTAACGTTCCAGAATACGGCCAACGCCCAGGGCTTTTTTCAGTAAGCCGGTGTAGCTGTCGGGTTTGAAATTTACGTCTTCAATGCAGCGTTTAAAGGCGCCGTAGCGCTGGCGGGCATTGAGAAAGGCCTCGAACAGGGTTTCCCGCGGGCGCACGGCCATGCGCGCTTCCATCATAATATGGTGCAGGTGCTCACCGGCCAGCACGCGACGATCACGGGCGCGCTTCGCCTCAGGCATTGGAATATGGGTGCCGGGTAAAATGTTCAGGGTAATGCGGGGGAACAAACGGCGCTTGAAGACGCCCGCCAGGCGACCAAAGGGGGTAAATTCTGCGCCTTCAATGCGCATCGGCACCACGGTTGCACCAGATTTTGCCGCCACAAAGCCTGCCCCGCTGTAGATCTTCATCAGCGATCCGGTGACGGTAATGCGACCCTCGGGGAAAATCACCACCGGGCGACCGCTGTCGATGAGCCGCACCAGTTGCTTCAGCGCCATCGGCTTCATGGGGTCAAGCGGGACGAAATCCGCATAGGGCTTGATCAGGCGTAAAAACCAGTGTTCGCTGATCGACGAATAGATCGCAAAAACCGGTTTGATGGGCAGAAACAGCGCCAGCAGCGCCCCATCCAGAAACGAGGTGTGATTGGGCGTAATCAGCACCTTCTGCTTATGCAGTTCAGCGGTATCGCCCCGTAATTCCACCCGCCACAGCAGGCGAAATACCAGGCGGAAAAAAGTGAATAACATGCCGGCTCCTTAGCATCATGAAAAACAGCCACTCACGATGCAGGATTTAGGCGGAATCGACAACTGATTATTGGCAGAATTCAGCGCGATGTCCGCCTTCAGGGTGCGGTATGCCAGCCGCCGCCCAGCGCCGCGATAAGTGCCACGCTGCTCACCCACTGGGTGCTTTTTAGCGTCAGTAAACTTTGTTGCGCGCTCAGGCTGCTGTTTTCCGTTGTCGCCACATCCAGATAGTCAATCATCCCGGCCTCATACTGATTACGCGTGACCTGGGCCGAGGTCTGCGCGGCGGCGGTGGCGCGCTGCTGCGCGGCGATTTCGCCCTGCAGGGTATTCAGCTCCACCAGCCGGTCTTCAACGTCCTGCATCGCCGTCAGCACCGTCTGCCGATAGTTCGCCACGCTGGCATCATAGGCGGCGCGGGCCTGCTCAACGCTGGCCGAGGTCGCGCCGAAGTCCAGCAGCGTGCCGCTTAGCTCTGGCCCCAACGACCAGACGCGGTTAGGTAAGGCGAACAGGTTATGCAGCGCAGAGGCACTCACGCCGCCGCTGGCGCTGAGGGTGAGATCGGGGTAATACCCCGCAACCGCCACACCGACCGCCGCGTTGGATGCCGCCATTTTACGCTCGGCGTAGGCGATATCCGGGCGACGCTGCAGCAGTTCGGACGGTAAGCCGCCGGGAACCGCAGGCAGCGTCGCCATCAGCGTTGCCACAGGCAGGCTGAAATCCGCAGGCGCTTTGCCCACCAGCAGGGCGATAGCATGTTCCATTTGAGCGCGCTGCCACTGATAATCCTGTGCCGAGGCGCTGGCGCTCTCCAACTGTTGCTGCGCCTGAGCCACCGTGGCGCGCGATTCTGTCCCCGCCTGATACTGGTTCTGTATCACCCTCAGATAGCGTTGATAGGCGGCAATGCTCTGCTGATACAGCGCAATTTTTTCGTCCATGATGCGCAACTGGAAGTAGTCCTCCGCCAGCTCGGCCTGGGCGCTCAGCGTAATATTGGCCAGCTCGGCGGCGCTGGCCTGCGCGCTGGCCTGATTTTCTTCCCGCGTTCGACGCAGTTTGCCCCATAAATCCAGCTCCCAGCTGGCATTCAGTGCCGCCTGATGGCTGCTGCTGGTGGTGCGCGTACTGTCGGTAGCGCCGTGGCTGCCGCTCCGCGTCGTGCTGGCGTCATAGCCTAAGGTGGGAAACAGTGCTGCACGAGACTGCGCCGCCAGCGCCTGCGCCTGACGATACTGGGCCGCATATTCCGCCACATTCTGATTAGAGATGCTGACCTGGCTGAGCAGGCTGCTTAGCGTGGCATCCTGATACACCGTCCACCATGCGCCTTTGTGCTGGTCGTCCTGCGGCGTGGCCTGCTGCCAGCCTTTCGCTTCTTTGTAGTGAACCGGCATAGCCATCGTCGGGCGTTGATAATCAGGGCCGACAGTACAACCGCTCAACAGCACCACCAGCACGGCGGGAATAAGTGATTTCATGATTCAGGATTCCGCATGGCGCAGACGACGCCATTGACGTTGAGTGGCACGGCTCAGGCGATCGAGCCACAGATAAATGACCGGCGTGGTAAACAGCGTCAGCAGCTGGCTCAGCGCTAATCCCCCGGCGATGGCAATGCCGAGCGGGCTGCGTAAGTCGGCATCGCCGCCGCTGCCCAACGCCAGCGGCAGCGCCCCGAAGAACGCGGCCAGCGTGGTCATCATTATGGGACGGAAGCGCATCAGGCAGGCCTGGGTAATCGCCTGCTGTGGCGACATGCCCAGCCGCCGCTCGGCATCGATGGCAAAGTCGATCATCATAATCGCGTTCTTTTTCACAATACCAATCAACAGGATAATGCCGATAAGCGCGATTATCGTGAGCTGGGTGTTCGTCAGTAACAGTAACAGCAGCGCGCCGACGCCCGCCGAGGGCAAGGTCGACAGAATGGTCAGCGGGTGAATGTAGCTCTCATACAGCACGCCGAGGACGATATAGACCGCCACCAGTGCCGCCACAATCAGCCACGGCATTGTAGCGGTCAACTGGTTAAACTCGGCCGCCGTCCCGGCATAGCCCGCCTGAATCGTTGAGGGCAAGCCAAGCCGGGCCATCGCCTGCTTGATCAGCGCCTCCGCCTGCTCCAGCGACACGCCGTCATTCAGGTTAAAGGCGATGGTGCTGGTCGCAGACTGTCCCTGATGTGTCACCGTCAGCGGGGCATTGCCGCCCGCGAAGCTGACAAACGCCGACAGCGGAATGCGATCGCCGTTATCGTTAATCACGTAAAGCTGCTGCAGAATCGCCGGATCGCGGGTATCGCTGTCCTGCAGCGACATCACCACATGATACTGATTCAGCGTGTGGTACAGCGTGGCAATCTGGCGCTGGCTGAAGGCGTTATTCAGCATGGTGTCCAGCATCTTCACATTCACGCCCAGTTGGGTCGCCCGGTCGCGGTCAATAGTCAGCATCACTTCCTGACCGCCGGTTTGCGCGTCGGAATCGACGCTGTTGAGCTGCGGAATCGCCGCCAGCGCCGCCTGGACTTTGGGCGTCCATTCGCGTAGCAGCGCAAGGTCGTCCGCCTGCAGGCTGTACTGGTAGCTGGCATTGGCGCTGCGTCCGCCGATGTGCAGGTCCTGCGCCGCCATCAGAAACAGCTGCGCACCGGGGATCTTACTGGTTTTCTGACTTAACCGGTTGGCCACTTCGCTGGCCGTGGCATCACGCTGATCAAAATCTTTTAGCCGGACAAAAAAGTCGGCGTTGTTGCGCGAGCCAAACATCCCGCTGCCCATGGACGACATCACGCTTTCAACCGCCGGATCGGACCGAATGATGTTGGTGAACTGCAGCATTTTGGGCTTCATCGCCTGAAACGAAATATTCTGATCCGCCCGTAAGGCTCCCATCAGCAAGCCGGTATCCTGTTCCGGGAAGAAGCCCTTTTGCACCACCGTATAAAGAAACAGGTTAAGCAGCACGGTGAGCAGCAGGCTGAACAGAGTCAGTTTCTGATGGCGCATCACCCAGTTCAGGCCACGTGAGTAAGCCGCAAGTGCGTGGTTTAACTGATTTTCAATCAACTGATAGAACGGATGCGGGCGCTTATATACGCTGGGTTTCGGCTTCAGCAGCCGTGCGCAGAGCATTGGCGTCAGGCTCAGCGAAACAAACATCGAAATCAGCAGAGACACGGTCAAGGTGATGGCAAACTCCCGAAACAGCCGACCCAGCAGGCTGCCCATCAGCAGGATGGGAATAAACACGGCGATCAGCGATACCGTCATCGACAGTACGGTAAAGCTGACCTCGCGCGCACCGCGCAGTGCCGCTCGCAGCGGGCGATGTCCGGCTTCAATATGGCGGGTGATGTTTTCCAGCACCACGATGGCGTCATCGACCACAAAGCCGGTCGAAATGATGAGCGCCATCAGGGAGAGGTTATCCAGGCTGTAGCCCAGCAGGTACATCACCGCACAGGTTCCGATCAGCGAGACCGGCAGCGCCAGGGCCGGAATCATGACGGCCTGCAGGTTGCGTAAAAAGACAAACACCACCGCAATAACCAACAGCACGGCAATCAGCAGCGTTTCTTCGGTATCGTAAAGCGAGGCGCGCACGCCCGGTGAACGGTCCACCACCACCTTAAGCTGGGTATCGGCAGGCAGATCTTTTTCCAGGGCTGGCAGTTGGGCTTTGATGGCGTCAATGGTGTCCAGCATATTGGCGCCCGCCTGGCGCTTGATGCCCACCATGACCGCCGGTTGAGCATTGAGGAAGCCCGCCTGATAGCGGTCCTCCACTGAATCGTACACGCTGGCGACGTCGCCCAGGCGCACGACATTGCCGTCTTTGTTGCTGATAATCAGGTTGCGATAGCTGGCAGCCTTGTCCAGCTGTCCATTGCCGTCCACCATCCACGACTGGCTGCTGCCCTGTAGCGAGCCTTTGGGCAGATTACTGGTGCTGTCGGCCACTGCGCTGCGCACCGTATCAAGCGAAATACCCGCATGGATGAGTTTTAGCGGCTGCAGATCGATGCGCACCGCGGGCAGTGCGCTCCCCATCAGCGACACATCACCCACGCCTTTGACCTGCCCCATCGCCTGTTCGATTTTGCTTTCGGCCAGATCGTAGAGTTCCCCCGGCGTGCGGGTGGCGGAGGTCAGCGCCAGCATCACAATCGGCGCATCCGACGGGTTGGCTTTGTGGTAGGTCGGCAGCGACGCCATCGCGCTCGGCAGCAGGCTGCGTGCGGCGTTGATCGCCGCCTGTACGTCACGTGCCGCGCCGTTGATATCGCGATTAAGTTCAAACTGCAAAATGATGGTGCTGGTGCCCTGTGAACTGTTCGAGGTCATCTCGGTAATACCGGCAATCTGTCCCAGCGACCGTTCCAGCGGGGTGGCAACGGTTGCCGCCATCGTTTCCGGGCTGGCACCGGCCAGGCTGGCGTTAACCATAATGGTGGGGAAATCCACCTGCGGCAGCGGGGCCACCGGCAACAGGCGGTAGCCCAGCACGCCGAGCAGCAGGATCGCCATCGTCAGCAGCAGCGTGGTGACCGGGCGAAAGATAAACAGCTGGGTCAGGTTCATTGCCCGCTCCGCGCCTGTTGCTGTCGGCGTTTCACCCAGGCATTGCCGCGCTGGGCGATGCCGTCAAACCACAGATAGATGACCGGGGTAGAAAACAGGGTCAGCACCTGACTGACGATCAATCCGCCGACAATCACCAGCCCCAACGGTTGGCGCAGTTCCGCGCCCGATCCGGAGGCCAGCATCAGCGGCAGCGCGCCCAGCAGCGCCGCCATGGTGGTCATCAGGATGGGCCGGAAACGCAACAGACAGGCCTGGTGAATCGCGTCCCGGGGCGAAAGATGCTGCTTATTTTCGGCCTCCAGCGCAAAGTCGATCATCATAATGGCGTTCTTCTTGACGATGCCGATCAGCAGAATGACCCCAATCAACGCAATCAGGCTGAACGCCGTATTGGCCAGCAGCAGGGTTAACAGCGCGCCGACCGCCGCCGAGGGCAGCGTCGAGAGAATGGTCACCGGATGAATAAAACTTTCGTACAGAATGCCCAGCACCACATACATCGTGAGCAGCGCCGCCAGGATCAGCCACAACGTATTACTGGTGGCACTCTGAAACGCCGAGGTTTCCCCTTGATAACGCAGCGTCACTGCCGACGGCAGATGCAGCTGTGCAGTCACCTCGCTAATGGCGTTCTGCGCGTCTTCCAGCGAATAGCCGTCACTGAGGTTGAAGGAGATCATCACCGCCGGGAACTGATTCAGCCGCATATGCATCAGCGAACCGGTCCGCTGGTGGATCGTGGCGATGGAGGTGAGTTTGACCATGCCGCTGCTGCTGGTCGTTGTTGCCGTGGGACTGCTGGCGGTCGAAGTTGACGTGGTTTCCGTGCTGCTGGTGCTGGTGGACGTACTGCCTGATGCGCTGCTGCTCGTGCTGGCAGAGGGTTTCAGAAACACATCATCAAATGAGGCCGGGCTTTGCTGGTACTGCGGTGCGACTTCCAGCACCACGCGATACTGATTCGACTGGGTAAAGATCGTCGAGACCAGACGCTGCCCAAACGCGCTGTAGAGCGCGGTATCCACGTCCGCGGCGGTGACGCCAACGCGCGCGGCTTTGTCCCGGTTCAGCTCGACATAAGCGACCCGGCCCTGATCCTGCAGGTTGCTGACCACGCCGTTGAACTCTGGCCGTTTCTGCAAGGCCGCCACCAGTTTCGGCGACCAGGTCACCAGGTCTTCGCTGTTGGCATCATCAAGGGTGAACTGATACTGGCTCGGCGTGACCTGATCGTTGACGGTCAGATCCTGTGCCAGTTGCAGGTAGAGCTGAATGCCGACCACGCCTGTTGCTGCCTGCTGGAGCTGTTTGATGATCGCACCGGCTTTGTCATCGCGCTGACCAAAGGGCTTAAGGTTGATCTGCAACCGACCACTGTTCAGGCTGGTGTTATTGCCATCAATACCAATTGTCGAAGAGACGCTCTCGACCGCCGGGTTCTGCATGATCACCGCTGACAGCGCCTGCTGACGCTTCGCCATCTCCGTAAAGGAAACGTCCTGAGAAGCCACCGTTACGCCCTGAATCAACCCGGTATCCTGGATCGGAAAAAAGCCCTTCGGGACAATCATATACAGCAGCGCGGTCAGGGCAAAGGTCGCCAGCGCCACCAGCAGCGTCAGTTTCTGATGGTCCAGCACCAGGGTCAGCAGGCGATCATAGCCGCGAATGAGCCGGTCGAAAATCTCGCCGCCTTTGCGCGCAAAGCGGGACTGTTTCTCTGGCGGAATATGGCGCAGCAGGTAGGCACAGAGCATTGGCGTTAAGGTCAGCGAGACCAGCATCGAGACCAGAATGGACACCGCCAGCGTGATGGCAAACTCGCGAAACAGGCGTCCTACGACATCGCCCATAAACAGCAGCGGAATCAGCACCGCAATCAGGGAAAAGGTCAGAGAGATAATGGTAAAGCCAATCTGCTGCGATCCTTTTAACGCCGCTTCCATCGGTGGCTCGCCCGCTTCCAGCCGTCGGGAAATGTTCTCGACCACCACAATCGCGTCGTCGATCACAAAGCCGGTGGCGATGGTCAGCGCCATCAGCGACAGGTTATTGAGGCTGAAGCCCGCGAGATACATGACGCCAAAGGTTCCCACCAGCGAGAGCGGCACCGCCACGCTGGGAATCAGCGTCGCTGCCACGTTGCGCAGGAACAGAAACGTCACCATCACCACCAGCGCAATCGAGAGCATCAGCTCAAACTGCACGTCGCTGATGGAAGCACGAATGGTCTGGGTACGATCGGACAGGACCGTCATTTTCACGCCGTCAGGCAGCGCGGCCTGCAGCGTCGGCAACTGCGCCTTGATGCTGTCGACCACCTGGATAACGTTGGCCCCGGGCTGACGCTGCACGCCGATCACGATAGCCGGGCTGCCGTTGGCCCAGGCAGACTGAAAGCTGTTCTCCGGCCCCTGTTCTATATGCGCGATATCCTTCAGCCTCAGCGCCGCCCCGTTCTGGTAGGTCAGGATCAGGTTGCCGTATTCGGCAGCGGTGCGCAGCTGGTCATTGGCATCGATCGTCACCGAGTGATAGCGACCGTCAAATCCGCCTTTGGAACCTTTGACATTGCTGTTGCTGATTAACGTATTCACGTCTGCCAGCGTCAGGCCATGGGCCGCCAGCGCCTGAGGGTTCATCTGTACGCGAATCGCCGGTTGATGGCCGCCCGCAAGCGTCACCATGCCCACACCGGAAATTTGCGACAGCTTCAGTGCCACGCGCGTATTCACCAGATCCTGAACCTGCGTCAGTGGCAGCGTGTCCGAGCTGGCGGCTAAGGTGATCACCGCGCTGTCGGCCGGATTGACTTTCTTATAGGTGGGCGGGTTCGGCAGATCGGTCGGCAGCAGATTACTGGCTGCGTTAATGGCGGCCTGCACCTCCTGTTCGGCCACGTCCAGCGACAGATCCAGGCTGAACTTCAGCGTGATGATGGACGATCCGCTGGAGCTGGTCGAGGTCATCTGGCTGAGTCCCGACATCTGCCCCAGTTGGCGCTCCAGCGGCGAAGTCACCGTCGAGGCCATGACATCCGGACTCGCGCCGGGATAGAGCGTTGTCACCTGGATGGTGGGGTAATCGACCTGCGGCAGCGCCGAGGTGGAGAGAAACCGGTAGGCAAAAATACCGGCGATCAGCACGCCGGCCATCAGCAGGATGGTGGCGACCGGTCGCAGGATAAAGAGGCGTGACGGATTCATTGGGCCTCGGCAGGTGCGGTCGGTTGAGTGCTGTCTGCGACCGCGACTTTACTGCCGTTGGTCAGGCGATCGATCCCTTCTGTAACCAGGCGGTCGCCGGGCTTCACGCCCTGCAGAACAGCCTGCCACGCTTCGCCATACGCCGGGCCTGCGGTGACCGGCTGCCGGGTGACGGTGTTGTCTTTATTGATGATAAAGACAAAGCTGCCGTCGCTGCTCAGCTGCAACGCCTGCGCCGGAATGATGGTGGCGTTTTTCAGCACGCTGGTTTGCAGGCGAACGTTCACAAACTGGTTGGCGTACAGCGCCTCGTCGTCGTTAGCAAACATCGCTTTCAGTGCAATGGTGCCGGTCGCCGTGTCGATCTCATTACTGATAAATTTCACCTGTCCCTGACTCAGCACATGCTGATTATCCTGATCGAAGGCGGTGGCGGGCAGCGTCTGATCGTGATGAAGGGCTTTCACCAGCGTCGGGATATGGCTTTGTGGCACGCTGAAGGTGACGGCGGCAGGCTGCATCTGGGTAATGGTTACCAGCCCGGTCGTTGAGCTGCTCTGAATCATATTGCCCGGATCGACCTGACGTAGCCCTACCCGACCGCTGACGGGCGCGGTGATGCGCGCGTAGCCGATGTTAAGCCTGGCGCTGGCGATCTGGGCCTGATCGGCGGCAACCGCACCACGATACTGTCCCACGGTCGCGATTTGCGTATCCAAATCCTGTCGGGACAGGGAGTCCTGAGCCGCCAGTTTGCGGTAGCGCGCCAGCGTCAGTTCGGCGCTTTTCAGCAATGCCGCATTTTCGCTGAGCTCGCCCTGATACTGGTTCAGCGTTGCCACGTAGCTGCGGGGATCGATCTGCGCCAGCAGCTGGCCCGCTTCAACTTTCTGCCCTTCGGTGAAGTAAACCTTCTCCAGTTGACCGTCCACCCGGCTGGTGACCGTCACGCTGGCGTTAGGAATAACCGTGCCGGGCGCGTTGAGATAGACCGGCACATCGGCCGTGCTGGCGGTGCCGCTGTGCACCAGCGTCGTACCGCCCTTCAGCATACCGGGACCCGCGTGGCGCGCATGACCACCAGCGGGCATATTGCCCCCTGCGCCTCTATGGCCCAGCAGACGCCAGGCCACGCCGGCGACAATGAGCAGCACAATGAGCAGAAGCAGCCATTTCAGCCAGCGGGAACCACGGGAACGGGAGACGTAAGTAGTCATCGAACTCTTCAGATATTGAGGAAAAAGGGAATCCTCATCAGGAGGAGGATTCATCGAAACGGCATCAGCAAAGATTATCAGCTACTTGTGTTACGACTTTCCATCGCCAAACCGTAAGGTTTGCGTTAAGAAACCTTACCAGTCTGCTGTCAGCAAGGCGAGCGCGCAGAGAAAGGCCGCGTGGATACGATGGCTGACCATGCCGGCGACGAAGGCAGGCCTGTGCTTCAGGCAAAAAAAACCCACGCATCTGCGTGGGTTGGTGTAATAACGATTGGCCTTGCCGGAGCAGTGCCCGTTTTCACACCCATCAATACCTCTGGGATTTCCATCCTCTCACTCTGTGAGGGACAGGGACAGATGAAAAAGGAAAATGAATTCGGCGAAATGAAACGAGGTGTAAAAACATCCACACCTCGCTTACAGTTTGATTTGGTTAGGATTTATCTGAACCGCTATCCACAGGCTTGCTGTAGATAGCATCCGGGGCAATATTCATGTGCTTGAGCACCGGCCCCATGATGTTACCGAACACCGGCGCAGCAACGGAGCCGCCGAAGTGATCGCCTGCGGTCGGATGGTTAATCATGACCACCAGCGCCACCTCGGGATGACTGGCCGGGGCAATCCCGGCGGTGTAGTTGACATAGCCACCGTCATACTTTCCGCTGGTGCCCATTTTTTCCGCCGTACCGGTTTTGGTGGCCAGACGGTAGCCCGGCACCGCCGCCTTGACGCCGGTCCCGCCCGGTAAGACGTCACTTTCCAGCATGTGCACGACTTCCTTCACCGTTTCCGGGTTCGCGACCTGCTTGCCCAGCACCGGCGGCGTGACTTTGGTGATCGACAGCGGACGATAAACGCCATAGGAGCCCAGCGTGGCGTATTCCCGGGCAATTTGCAGCGGCGTGACGCGCAAACCATAGCCAAAGGAGAAGGTCGCACGTTCGATATCCGCCCAGCGCGTGCGGTGCAACGGGAAGTAGCCCACGCTTTCACCGGTTAAGCCTAACCCGGTCGGTTTGCCAAGACCAAACGCATAGAAGGTGTTTACCAGCGCCTCTGCCGGCATCGCCAGGGCAATATGTGACACGCCGATGTCGCTCGATTTTTGCAAGATACCGGTCATGGTCAGACGTGGCCAGTGGCCGACGTCGCGAATCAGGTGGCCGTTAACCCGGTAAGGCGTGGTATCCAGCACAGAATCCGGTCGCACCAGGTGGCGCTCCAGCCCTTCCATCACTACCAGCGGTTTTACCGTCGAACCCGGCTCGTAGCTGTCGTTAATGGCGGTATTGCGCATCTGCGCCGGGGTTGCCCTCTGATAGTTGTTGGGATTGAACGACGGATAAGAGGCCATTGCCAGAATCTCGCCGGTATCAATTTTAACCAACACCGCCGCGCCCGAATCGGCCTTGTTTAACAGCACGCCATCGCGCAGCTTACTGTACAGCGTGTACTGGCTGAATTTATCGATGCTGAGCTGGACCGTGGGCGGCTGCGTGGGCGGCTGATAGCTGATCATCGAGATGATATTGCCCGCCGCATCCTGGCGATAGACTTCTTTACCCGGCTGGCCCTGCAGGACTTTATCGAAGCCTTTTTCCAGCCCGTTCAGGCCCGTGTTATCGGCCCCGACAATCCCTATCAGCGGTGCGGAGGCTTCACTCATCGGATAAAAACGGCTGTCATCGTAAACTTCACTGATGCCCTTAAGCTTCAGATCTTTGATGTCTTTGGCGATCCCCAGCTCGACTTTGCGCCCAAGGTAGAGGAAACGACGTTTTGGGTTCGCGGTGATTTGCGCCGCCACCTCTTCGGGTCGCATACTCAGCGCCGCCGCCAGATAGGCCCATTTGGCGCTGGTAAAATCAGGATTGCTCTCCAGCACGCGCTGCGGGTCGGCGATCACGTCCCGCGACGGCACGCTGAGCGCCAGCGCTTCGCCATTGCGATCCAGCAACGTGCCGCGGCTGGTGGGCAACGTGACGGTGCGCAGCGAGCGCTGATCGGCCTCATGCTCAAGCATCGGCTGGTTAAGAAACTGCAAATCGGCCACGCGCGCCAGCAGAACCGCCAGGCAGGTAAATACGCCGAGGCAGATCAGACGAAAACGGAAAGGGTTAAACGGGGCTTTTATCTGGTCTTTACCCAGTAATTTTTTAATCCGGGGCATGGCAATCCGCTGCGCTTAAAAAAAAGAGGTCAATCCAGCAGTTATAATCAAAGCGCTGGCAAAAACACAGGAAAACTGTGTATCAGTTCGTTATCGTTCATTTTGTTCAGGGCAAAAAAAACCTGCGTATCTACGCAGGTCGGTGTAATCAAGAAAAAATCAATTGATGTTCACCCATCAATACCTCTGGGACCCTGACTGTAGCAAGCGGTGCGGCTTTTTTGCCACGACTGAAACGCAACAGATGCCTGCAAAATGTAACCAGCCATGAGATCCTTACGCTTTTGTGCAAACGGCATGTTTTTTAATGTCAACCAGGCAACTCATGGCATTGGGCCCCTGCGTCAGGGATGATGTGCCGATATCCAGGGTTAACACGTTCGGGTTACCTGCACGGTCATAGGGCTGCCACGCTTTGCCAAAGCCGGGATCAAACCAGGCGCCGGTGGCAATGATCACCACGCCCTGCTTCAGCCCTTCCGTTAACCGCACGCCAGCCAGTATTTTACCGCGCGCATTACTGACCTCAATCGCATCGCCGTCCTCGATATCACGCGCCGCTGCATCCGCCGGATGCATATACAGGGTTTCATGCCCGGCGGTTTTGTTGCCCTGAACGCTGGCCGTCGCATCTAACTGGCTGTGTAGCCGGTCCGATGGCTGAATGGAGATCATGTGAAGCGGATAATCACGGCTGGCTGCCGCGCCCAGCCATTCCTGAGGCTCACGCCATTCCGGATGTCCGGCCATATCCTCCAGTTGGTAATCCGCGATGGTCTGACAGAACAGCTCAATTTTACCGCTGGCGGTCTGGATCGGGTTGGCCTCGGGATCGGCGCGGAAATCTTCCATAAAGATGTAGGGCTTGCCGCCTTCGGGAATCTCCACAAAGCCACGCTGCCAGAACTCAGCGAACTCAGGGAAAGGAATGCCACGACGGCCGTGCGCCACCGCACATTGCTGGTAGAGATGTTCTATCCACTGCATCTCGTTGCGCCCTTCGGTGAAGGTATCGCGATAGCCTAAGCGTTCCGCCAGATCGGCAAAAATATCAAAGTCATTGCGCGCCTGATGCTGCGGCTTAATCGCCTGATGCATCGCCAGCACAAAACGGTCACGCGATGAACCGCCGATATCATTGCGCTCCAGCGTGGTGGTCGCGGGCAGTACGATATCGGCCATCTGTGCAGCAGCCGTCCAGACAATATCCTGAACCACCACGGTATCGGGCTTCTGCCAGCCTTCCACCAGCCGGTTAAGCTGTTGATGATGGTGGAACGGATTGCCGCCCGCCCAGTGCACCATATGAATGTCCGGATAGTGCAGAGTGTCGCCCTGGAAACCGTAAGGCTGGCCGGGGTTAAGCAGCATGTCGCTGATGCGCGCCACCGGAATGGACAGACCCGATGGATTCGGCCCGGTACTCATCATCGGCGCGGGGCCTTCCTGACGCGGATTGCCTACGCTGTTCATTGAGCCGTGCCCAAACGAGAAGCCCGCGCCCGGCAAGCCCGGCTGCCCGAGCATGGAAGAGAGCGCGATCATCATCCAGTAAGGCTGTTCGCCACGGTGGGCGCGCTGGACGGAATAGGAGCAGGTGATAAAACTGCGTTTGCCGATCAGCTGCTGGGCCAGTTGCACAATGCGATCCGCCGGGATATCGGTGATCTTACTTGCCCAGCCGGCAGTTTTGGCGATGCCGTCGCTTTCGCCCAGCAGGTAGGCACGCAGTTGTGGCCAGCCGGTGCAGTGCCGGGAAAGAAACGCCTCGTCGGTCGCGCCACGCTGATAAATTTCATAGCCCAGAGCCAGCATCAACGCCACATCGGTATTGGGCCGGATCGGAATCCACTCTGCATTGACGAACGCAGGACAGTCATCGCGCATCGGGCTGATGTTAATCACCGGCGTGCCTTTCGCCGCCAGCTGCTCCAGCGCCGGTTTCAGGCTGTGCTGGCCTGCGCCGCCGGATGCGATTTGCGCGTTTTTCAGCGCCAGCCCACCAAAGGCGACAAACACTTCCGCATGTTCCACCACCTGCGGCCAGTCGGTGACGCGCCCGGTCAGCGGCATGTAGGTGCCCATCACGTAGGGCAGGAAAAACTGCGCGGCGCCCCAGCTGTAGTTGCCTTGCTGATCGACCCCGCCGCCGCCCTGGAAATAGAAGCGGCGCACCAGCGTACGCGCATGGTTAACCCGTCCTGCCGATGACCAGCCGTAAGAGCCGTTAAAAATGCCCGACGCACCGTAACGTTCGCGAATGCGGCGATTTTCCTCTGCCACCAGATCCAGTGCGGTATCCCAGTCAACGGCAACAAAATCTTCGCGTCCGCGCAGCGTGCGGTCGCTGTTTTCGCGGGATTTCAGCCATGAGCGGCGCACCATCGGCTGGCGAATGCGCTTGTCTGAATAAACCAGTTCAGGAATGGTGTTGAGCATCGGCGAGGGATCGGCGTCAGCAAAAAAAGGTTCACAGCCGATAAGACGGTCATTTTCGCTTACCGCAGTGAAGGCGCCCCAGTGCGCCAGATGTGGCACTTTTATTTTCATGGTCATCGCTTTGGCAGGTGTTGGGATAAGCAGCATAGCATGGGCCAGGCACCTGGCAGAAGGCATCACCAACCGTCTGATTTTACCCTGTTTGCGACAGCGCTGGCATTCTGTTGTCTTGATGTGCGCCCGCTTTTCCGTAACACTGGTGCGATGTGTAAACGTTTCCCCAAAATCAGGTAAACGCATGGCTACCATTAAGGATGTTGCCCGGTTGGCGGGTGTTTCTGTCGCCACGGTTTCCCGCGTGATCAATAATTCACCTAAAGCCAGTGACAGTTCGCGTCAGGCTGTCAGTCAGGCCATGGAATCGCTGCAGTATCATCCAAACGCCAATGCACGGGCGCTGGCCCAGCAGTCAACCGAAACCCTGGGGCTGGTGGTCGGCGATGTTTCCGATCCTTTTTTCGGCGCGATGGTTAAAGCCGTTGATGAGGTGGCAGGCCAGACAGGTAACTTTTTGCTGATTGGTAACGGTTACCATAATGAGCAAAAAGAGCGCCAGGCGATTGAACAACTGATGCGGCATCGCTGCGCGGCGCTGGTGGTTCACGCCAAAAAAATCCCCGACAGCGAGCTGGAAGTGTTGATGAAGCAAATGCCGGGCATGGTGTTACTGAACCGGCTGCTGAAAGGGTTTGAAAAGCGCTGTATCGCGCTCGATGACCGCTACGGTGCCTGGCTCGCCACGCGCCATCTGATTCAACTGGGCCACCAGAATATTGCCTTTATCTGCTCCACCCATACCATTTCCGATGCCGAAGATCGCCTGCAGGGTTATTACGATGCGCTGCAGGAGCATGGTCTGCCCTGCAATGACAGGCTGGTCGCCTGGGGCGAACCGGACGAAGTCGGCGGTGAACAGGCCATGACCGAACTGTTGGGACGGGGTAAAAACTTCACCGCCGTGGCCTGCTACAACGACTCCATGGCAGCCGGTGCGCTGGCGGTGCTGAGTGATAACGGCGTGCAGGTGCCGGAAGAGATGTCACTGATCGGCTTTGATGACGTACTGGTTTCCCGCTACGTTCGCCCGCGTTTAACCACCGTGCGTTACCCGATTGTCACGATGGCCCAGCAGGCCGCCGAACTGGCCCTGGCGCTGGCGCATCAACAGCCGCTGCCCGAAGTGACCAATATGTTCAGCCCTACGCTGGTACGTCGCCATTCGGTTGGTGGCCCGATTACCTCATCCTGATTTCACCTTTAGCATGCCGCGCGCTCAGCGCGGCATTTAACCCACACGGAGCGCGCCACCCCCGTGCTCACAGTGCTTTTCCCGTCATCCTCTTTCAGCCGTTGCGTTCTGTGGACTCAGCCAGGGCATTGGTGTTGCCGCAAGGCGGCGACGAAAAGGTCAATGCACAGCATCTTTCGGCGTGACGACACTGGCACGGTTCCCTGCGAGTCAATGGCAAAAAAGAACGATAAACAGAGTTAAGCCATTTTGTGGCGTAAGCAAATTAGCGCGCAGAGAAAGGCGATCCTGGGCCGTTTTTTTTCCGGCGCTGGTTTTATCTCCTTGTTCACGGCTTCTTTGCTTCAGGTCAAAAACAAGCCAATTAATTCGCTGCAATTACTACATGTTGAGCCTAAAATCCAAAAACACACCTATATGTAGTTAATGGAGAGAAAATGGCAACGGTGGTGGTGAAGCGCGACGGATGCCGCGTAGGCTTTGACGCACAGCGTATCGCTGCAGCGGTGGCGGCCGCGGCACGGGCAGCAAATGTGGAAGATGCACCCTGGTGCGCCACGGTGGCCGATCGGGTCAGTACCCAACTGGCCGATCGCGAGGAAGTGGATATTGGTGATATCCAGTATGCGGTGGAAGAAACGTTGATGGCGGGGCCTTATCCTCAGCTGGCACGCGCCTATATTGAGTATCGTCACGATCGCGACGTAGAGCGCGAACGCCGCAGCCAACTGCATCACGCCATTCGCGGTCTGGTGGATCAGACCAACGCCGCCCTGCTGCATGAAAATGCCAATAAAGACAGCAAAGTGATCCCGACGCAGCGCGATCTGCTGGCCGGGATCGTGGCAAAACACTACGCCCAGCAGCAGATCCTGCCGCGAGATGTTGTGCAGGCGCATGAGCGCGGCGAGATCCACTATCACGATCTCGACTATTCGCCCTTCTTTCCCATGTTTAACTGCATGCTGATCGATCTGCAAGGCATGCTGACCAACGGCTTTAAAATGGGGAATGCCGAGATCGAGCCGCCAAAATCCATTGCCACCGCAACGGCCGTTACGGCGCAGATTATTGCTCAGGTCGCCAGCCATATTTATGGCGGTACCACCCTGAATCGCATCGATGAAGTGTTGGCACCCTATGTGGAAAAGAGCTTCGCTAAGCACCTTGCCGTGGCTCAGAACTGGCACATTCCTCAGGCGGAAGCCTATGCCCACGAGCGCACTGAAAAAGAGTGCTATGACGCTTTTCAGTCGCTGGAATACGAGGTGAACACGTTACATACGGCAAATGGCCAAACGCCGTTTGTAACCTTTGGTTTTGGCCTGGGCACCAGTTGGGCAGCACGGCTGGTTCAGACCGCCATTCTGCGTAACCGCCTGGCTGGGCTGGGTAAAAACCACAAAACCGCCGTGTTTCCTAAACTGGTGTTTACGATTCGTGAAGGCATTAACCGCCGTGCGGACGATATTAACTACGATATCAAGCAACTGGCACTGATCTGTGCCAGCAAGCGCATGTACCCCGATATTCTTAATTACGAGCAGGTCGTTAAGGTCACTGGCTCCTTTAAAACCCCGATGGGCTGCCGCAGCTTCCTGGGCGTTTATGAAGAAAACGGCGAGCAGATTCATGAAGGCCGCAACAACATCGGTGTCATCAGCCTGAATTTACCGCGCATTGCACTGGAAGCCGCTGGCGACGAAACCCGTTTCTGGGCGCTGCTGGATGAGCGGCTGGCGCTGGCAAAACGGGCACTCATGACGCGCGTCGCCCGGTTGGAAAAAACCAAAGCCCGCGTTGCGCCGATCCTCTATATGGAAGGAGCCTGCGGCGTCCGGCTCAATGCCGATGAAGAGATTGGCCCGATTTTTCGTAACGGTCGCGCCTCGCTGTCGCTGGGCTACATCGGTTTGCATGAAACCCTGAACGCCCTGAGTGGCGCAAAACAGCATCCTTTCGATGATGCGACACTGCGTGCCAAAGGTGTTGCCATTGTGGCACGGATGCGCGCCGCGACGGACGCCTGGAAAGATGAAACCGGCTATGGCTTCAGCCTTTACAGCACGCCCAGTGAAAACCTGTGTGACCGTTTCTGCCGTCTGGATGCCGCACAGTTCGGGGTGGTAAACGGCGTTACCGATAAAGGCTACTACACCAACAGCTTTCATCTGGACGTCGAGAAGAAGGTGAATCCTTACGATAAGATCGATTTTGAAGCGCCCTATCCTTCGTTGGCTAACGGCGGGTTTATCTGTTACGGCGAATATCCCAACGTGCAGCACAACCTGAAAGCGCTGGAAGACGTTTGGGATTACAGCTACGACCGGGTGCCTTACTACGGTACTAATACGCCTATTGACGAGTGCTACGATTGCGGTTTTAACGGTGAATTTACCTGCACCAGCCGTGGCTTTACCTGTCCCAACTGTGGCAATCACGATCCTGCGCGGGTTTCGGTTACGCGGCGCGTGTGTGGTTACCTGGGAAGCCCGGATGCCCGTCCGTTCAACGCTGGTAAACAGCAGGAGGTTCAGCGTCGGGTGAAACACCTTGATAGCGGACCGCTGGGATGATGCGCATCCATCGCTACTATGATGTCGATATTGTTAACGGCCCCGGCACACGCTGTACGCTGTTTGTTTCGGGCTGCGAGCACCAGTGCCGTGGCTGTTACAATCAGAGCACCTGGCGGCTGGATTCTGGCGTGCCTTTTACACTGGCGATGGAAGAGCAGCTACTGGCTGACTTGAAAGATACGCGCATCCCGCGTCAGGGTTTATCGCTGAGCGGCGGCGATCCGCTGCATCCCCACAATGTGCCGCATATCCGTCGCCTGGTGAAACGGGTCAAACAGGAGTGTGCAGGCAAAGACATCTGGTTGTGGACCGGCTATGAGATGCAGACGCTCAGCCCGGCGCAGCGGGCAATCCTGCCCTGGATAGACGTCATGATTGACGGGCGGTTTGAAGCGGCAGAGAAAGATGCCACGCTTCTGTGGCGTGGCAGCCGCAATCAGCAAATCTGGTACTTACGCTGACGCACGCGGGATATCACCCGACGCGATCAGCGTGAACCCGGATTTTTCCTCAGCAAACGCCTGGTGATGCAGGCAGCGCGCTACATCCTGGGCCGAGACGGCGCGCCAGTTGCCTGGCAGCCAGGCGAACAGCGGGGCCATCAGGCTTTCCCCACGGCGTTTATCTTTTCGCTCACCCAGCAACAGTGAAGGCCGGACCACCGTCAGGTGCGGCCAGTCCTGATGGCGCAACGCATTTTCCATCTCACCCTTAACGCGATTGTATAAAAAAGGGGAATGACGATTTGCGCCGTGCGCGCTGACCACCAGCATCTGTCTGGCGCCCAGACGTAAACCGTTCAACGCAGTATCCACCACCAGCGTGTAATCTACGTGAATAAATGTCTGTTTACTGCCCGCCTGTTTGCGGGTCGTGCCCAGACAGCAAAATACCGTCGTCAAGGGTGTGTCCAGCGGGCGCAGGACATCGGTTAGATCGGCTTCAACGGGATTGATCACTTTATTCATCGCCGGCAGCGCACGGCGAGTCGGCGCAATAATTTCATCAACGCGCGGGTCATCGATCAGTAAACGCAGCAGGTGCGATCCCACTAACCCGGTTGCGCCCGTCAGTAATATACGATTCATCTCGGAATATTCCCTGTTTCGCCGCCAGCCGTGCAAAATCTGGCCAATGTGAGCCGCCTGGCTTGCGTTCTCAGAATCGACAACCAGACTTAACAGGTAATCAGGATAGCGCAGTATGCGCCTAACATGCCTAAAGGAGGGTAAAGATGAGCACCAAAATTGCGGTTCTGATCACCGATGAATTTGAAGACTCTGAGTTTACCTCGCCAGCCGAGATCTACAAACGCGCAGGCTATGAAGTGGTAACGATTGAGGAGCAAGCGGGCAAAACCGTGAAAGGCAAACAGGGTGAGGCTGAAGTCACGATCGATCGCAGCATCGACGAAGTGAGTCCGGCAGAATTTGATGCCCTGCTGTTGCCAGGCGGACACTCACCGGATGCATTGCGCGGTGATGATCGCTTTGTTGCCTTTACCAAAGAATTTGTGGCGAGCGGCAAACCCATTTTTGCTATTTGCCACGGGCCACAACTGTTGATTAGTGCGAATGGTGTGCGCGGTCGTAAAATAACCAGCGTAAAAGCCATTGCCATTGACCTGATCAATGCCGGTGCCGACTTCCGCGACGAGGAAGTGGTGGTTGACAGTGACAAACTGGTCACCAGCCGCACGCCTGCGGACCTGCCCGCGTTTAACCGTGAATCCCTGCGTATTCTGCAGGCGCTGTAACGGCCTTACGCCCTTTTCCGCCAGGAAGGGGGCGCTTTATTTACGCCCCACGTTGCCAGACAATTTTTTTACCAAATCCCAATGCATTGTCCGTCATTTTCAGCTCATCCAGCGTAATTTCCCATAAGGGCGCGGCGACCTTGCGCGAGACCGGAAAACGCCGTTGATAGGCGGTGCGCGCTTCCGTTGCTTCTTCGTCGCTGAGCTGCCTGATCTGACCACGATACTGCACGCCCTTTATCAGCAATACCGTCTTCGGTTGTCCATTGATGGTGCCCGCTACGCTGTGGTGTTTTATCGCCAGCAGGCCGTGACGTGTATCTGACTCGGTCATCAGCCAGAATACCATGCGTGACTCATCAAACACGTAGTAGCAGTTTGCACACCACAAATCGTTGTCGGCACAGCAGCATAATGAAAGCACATGCTGCTTTTTCAGGTAACGAACAAGATGGGAAAGATCAGACACAATCAACTCCGGTAAGGGCGATGGATAGCGCACCGCAAGGAAGCACGGTACACTGCCGGGCAGGCATTTCTGGGACAGATTATGAGTCAGCACTGGCAACTTTACCTGATACAAACAGCCGCAGGCAGCCTGTATACCGGCATCACGACTGACGTCACGCGCCGCCTTGGGCAGCATGAGCAGGGTCGCGGTGCCCGAGCCTTGCGCGGTAAAGGCCCGTTAACGCTGGTTTATGCCTGCGCGGCGGGTGACCGCGCGCAGGCTTCCGTGCTGGAATATCAGGTTAAGCAACTGACCCGTCAACGAAAACTGCAGCTGGTTGCCGAGCAACCCACTCGCCTTGAAGTGTGGCTTAGCTCAGCCGATTAAAGGGCGCGGAATACTCAATACGTCCTTCAGCGCCGTCAAACGCGTTGTCCGCCAGACGATAAACCTGGAAGGCCGCTTCGCTGCCCGGCCAGCGGCAGTGCAAACCGTGCCGGGCCGCAGGTTCGAAGCCCAGATGGTGATACAGTGCGGGGTCGCCCAGCACCACAACCGCACTGTAGCCAAACTCATTCAGCGTATCCAGACCTTCATAAACCAGTTGTTTCGCGATGCCCTGTCCACGCAGGCTTTCATCCACGGCCAGCGGGGCCAGCCCGACCCAATTGCGATCTTCGCCCTGCATGGTGACCGGGCTAAACGCGGCATAACCCAGCACCTGACCTTCATCGTCAGTCGCGACCACGCCCAACGTTAACAGGCCGTCTTCGCGCAGGGCCTGAGTGAGCTCAGCTTCAGCTGATGTGGGAAAGCAACGTCGCAGTAATGCATCGATACCGGCGGCATCCACGCCAATTTCTGTGCGTATTAACATGAGCCACCCGCGCGTGCCTGTGCGGCTTTCGCGTCCTGTTGCATTGTTGTCTCCACGATTGCAGCCATCTGCTGAATGGCGGTACGTAACCCCTTGGGCATGGTGTCGAGTTCAATTGCATCCATTACGTTCTTAACCTCCAGTCCCAGTTCCGTATCCCCTTCAATCAGCAGTCGTCGCTGAAAGAAAAGCATATCTGGATCCGCTTTGCGTGCTGCTACCAGCAACAAATCATTGGCGTTGCCCCGGAACCAGACATCTGCTTCGGCATTCTGCAACACCCTCAGTCGACCGCCTTCCAGCGTGGTGATCCACGTGAGATTAACATCGCTAATCTCAATACCCAAAAAGCGTCCCTGAAGGAAGTCTAACTCACCTTCGGCTAAAACATGACGAAATTGCCAGTTTAAGAGTTGTTGCAAGAGCCGCTGCTTCAACGTGAACGGGGCGAATGTTACAGGTAAGCTGAGGATTTTATGGCCATTTTTCACTAAACTGGCAGATAACCGCTGGAACACGCTTTGCACTCCCGTCAAAAAAATTTTAGCTATATTGCCACAGACAGCGGTTCTCGCCGCTGGTGAGATCAATAAAACCCGCCGCTGAAGGGTTAAAAAAATGCCAGGCTATCTCATCAATGACGGTTTCACTGCCCCAAATCAACATTTCCCCGAAGCGCCATGACTAGACTCGTGCTCCATCTGCATGTCGAGAGGATTGAGTATGGAGTTGCTGTGTCCGGCCGGGAACCTGCCTGCAATACGCACCGCCGTTGAGAATGGTGCCGATGCGGTTTATGTCGGGCTGAAAGATGACACCAATGCGCGTCACTTCGCCGGGTTAAACTTTACTGATAAGAAGCTGCTTGAGGCGGCACATTATCTCCATCAGCATCGTCGTAAGCTGCACGTGGCGATCAATACCTTTGCACATCCCGATGGCATGCATCGCTGGCAGCGGGCCATTGACGTGGCGGCTGACAGCGGCGCGGACGCGCTGATTCTGGCCGATATGGCGACGCTGGAATATGCCACCGCACGCTATCCACATGTTGAACGCCATCTGTCAGTACAGGCTTCCGCCACTAACCTTGAAGCCATTCGTTTTTACCATCGCCATTTTCATTTGCACCGTGTGGTGCTGCCGCGCGTTCTGTCGATTCATCAGGTAAAACAGCTGGCGCGCAGTACCCCTGTTCCGCTGGAGGTCTTTGCCTTTGGCAGCCTGTGTATCATGGCGGAGGGCCGCTGCTATCTCTCCTCCTGGCTAACGGGTGAATCCCCGAACAGTAAAGGTGCCTGCTCACCCGCGAAGTTTGTGCGCTGGCAACAGACGCCAGCCGGCATGGAGGCACGTCTCAATGAGGTGCTGATCGATCGTTATGACGCGGAGGAGAGCGCGGGCTATCCCACGCTGTGCAAAGGCCGCTATCAGGTCGACGACCAGCGCTACCATGTGCTGGAAGAACCCACCAGTCTGAACACGCTTGAACTGTTGCCAGCGTTGCTACGGGCAGGCATTGCCTCGGTGAAAATTGAGGGGCGCCAGCGCAGCCCTGCCTATGTTTCCGATGTGGCCCGCGTCTGGCGTCAGGCGATCGATCGTTGTAAAGCCGAGCCGGATAACTTTGACGTGGCGCAGCAGTGGATGCAGACGCTGGGCGCGCTGTCTGAGGGCTCGCAAACCACGTTAGGCGCTTATCATCGTGACTGGCAGTAAGGAAAAACCATGAAATACGCCCTTGGGCCAGTGCTGTGGTACTGGCCAACCGCCACGCTGGAACACTTTTATCAACTCGCCGCCAGCAGCAGCGCCGATATCATCTATCTTGGGGAAACGGTCTGCAGCAAGCGGCGTGCGACGCCCTTTGCTGCCTGGATGGGCCTGGCGCGTGAGCTGTCAGCCAGTGGTAAGCAGGTGGTCATCAGTACCCTGGCTTTGCTGCAATCCCCTTCTGAGCTCAAAGAGCTGCAGCGCTATGTTGAAAATGGCGAGTTTATTATTGAGGCCAACGACGTTGGCACCGTCAACATGGCAGCCGAACGCAAGCTGCCCTTTGTCGCGGGCCCCACGCTGAATGTGTATAACGCTGATACGCTGCAGCTTCTGGTGAAAGAGGGAATGACGCGCTGGTGTTTGCCGGTTGAAATGCCACGCGACTGGCTGGTGCAACTGCTACAGCAGTGCGAAACCAAAGGCATACGCCAGCAGTTCGAGGTGGAAGTGCTGGGCTATGGCCATCTGCCACTGGCGCTGTCGGCTCGCTGCTTTACGGCTCGCTCGGAGAATCGCGCCAAAGATGACTGCGAAACCTGCTGCATTCATTACCCTAACGGACGCAAGGTCCTGTCGCAGGAGCAACAGCAGGTCTTCGTCTTAAACGGTATCCAGACCATGAGCGGTTACTGCTATAACCTGGGGAACGATCTGGTTGGCATGCGCAACTGGGTGGATATCGTGCGGCTGTCGCCTCAGGACACGCAAACCTTAAGTCTTATTGACCGTTTTCGCCAAAACGAGGAAGGCCAGGCACCGCTGGATCTGGAGAAAAATCGGGATTGTAACGGCTACTGGCGCAAGCTGGCGGGGATGGTTTTACTGACCACCGACTGAAAGGCACATACAGGCAACATACTGAGAGTGTAAAAAGTTTTAATATGGCGGATGTTACGCAATACTTGATGGTGCAGGGTCTGACACCTGCGCTATACACTCTGGAGTACCCATGTCTGATAAAAAAAACGTTCGCCTTTCCGTTCTGGATCTTGCCCCTGTTCCGCAGGGCGCGACGCCACGTGATGCTTTCCATAATTCACTCGCGTTGGCGCGTCAGGCAGAAAAACTGGGGTTTGAACGTTACTGGCTCGCCGAGCACCACAATATGACTGGCATTGCCAGTGCGGCCACCGCCGTGCTGATTGGCTATCTGGCCGCCAACACCACCACGCTGCGTCTGGGTTCTGGTGGCATTATGTTGCCCAATCACTCACCGCTGATGATTGCAGAGCAGTTTGGTACCCTGGCTTCGCTGTATCCCGATCGTATCGATCTGGGATTAGGCCGTGCACCGGGTTCGGACCAGCGCACGATGCTGGCACTGCGTCGTCATCTGTCTGGCATTCATGCCGATACCTTCCCGGACGATGTTGCCGAGCTGATCGACTGGTTTGATGCGGAAGCAGGTGCGCAGCCGCCGGTGCAGCCGGTTCCCGGCTTAGGAATGAAAATTCCGGTGTGGCTGTTAGGTTCCAGCCTTTATAGCGCTCAGCTCTCGGCCAAAATGGGACTGCCGTTTGCCTTTGCCTCACACTTTGCGCCGGACCAGCTGTTCCAGGCCCTGCACGTCTATCGTGAGAACTTCAAGCCTTCCGCGCGCCTTGCCGAGCCGTACGCCACGGTGTGCATAAACATTGTTGCCGCTGACACCGAAAGTGAAGCGCGTTTTCTGTTTACCTCCATGCAGCAGCAATTTATTAACCTGCGTCGTGGTAAACCGGGTCCACTGCCTGCACCGGTACAGAATATGGACAGTCTGTGGTCGCCGTCAGAACAGTATGGCGTGCAGCAGGCGCTGAGCATGTCTCTGGTTGGCGATGTGGATAAGGTACGGCATGGTCTGGCTTCACTGCTGCGTGAAACTCAGGCAAATGAGGTGATGGTTAACGGGCAAATTTACGACAACGAAGCGCGCCTGCATTCGTTTAAGCTGGCCATGGAAGCTGCCAGCAGCCTGTAGCCAGCGGCGGTGATCCTGTGATGGGTCAACGACAAGACAAAAAAAGGAAGCCCGTAGGCTTCCCTTTTTATTACACCGAATAAGCTCGCTTACGCGTCACGACGACGTGGTGCAGCAGCACCGTCTTCACGACGTGGACCACGACCGCCTTCACGATTGAAAGGGCGTGCACCATCACGACCGCCTTCACGGCGCTCAGAAGAGAAGCGACGCGGGCCCTGACCTTCAGGACGCGCAGCACCGCCACGACGCTCGCCAGCACCGGCACCCGGACGACGTTCGCCACGGCCACCTTCATGCGGCTGAGCATCACCCAGTAACTGCATATTCATCGGCTTGTTCAGAATACGTGTACGGGTAAAGTGCTGCAGCACATCGCCAGGCATGCCTTTCGGCAGCTCGATGGTAGAGTGCGTACCGAACAGTTTGATGTTACCGATGTAACGGCTGCTGATATCGCCTTCGTTAGCAATAGCGCCCACGATATGACGAACTTCAACACCGTCATCACGACCCACTTCAATACGGTACAGCTGCATATCGCCAACGTCACGACGCTCGCGACGTGGACGGTCGCCGCCCTCACGGTTTTCGCGTGGGCCACGTGCTTCACGTGAATCACGGCTCTCACGACGATCGTCACGCTCACGGAATTCACGACGCGCAGGACGTGGTGCATCAGCAGGAACGATCAGCGGACGCTCACCCTGTGCCATTTTCAGCAGAGCCGCAGCCAGGGTTTCGATATCCAGCTCTTCTTCAGGCTGCATCTTAGCCAGCAGCGCACGGTACTGCTCCAGATCGCTGCTTTCCAGTTGCTGCTGAACTTTCGCAGCAAACTTAGCCAGACGACGCTGACCCAGCAGTTCTGCATTTGGCAGCTCAACTTCTGGAATAGTCAGCTTCATGGTGCGTTCGATATTACGCAGCAGACGACGCTCGCGGTTCTCTACGAACAGCAGTGCGCGACCGGCACGACCTGCACGACCGGTACGGCCGATACGGTGAACGTATGATTCTGAGTCCATCGGAATATCGTAGTTAACAACCAGGCTGATACGCTCAACGTCCAGGCCACGGGCCGCAACGTCGGTAGCAATCAGGATATCCAGACGACCATCTTTCAGGCGCTCCAGCGTCTGCTCGCGCAGTGCCTGGTTCATATCGCCATTAAGTGCCGCACTGTTGTAACCGCTACGCTCCAGCGCTTCAGCGACTTCCAGCGTTGCATTTTTAGTACGTACGAAGATAATCGCCGCATCAAAGTCTTCTGCTTCAAGGAAGCGAACCAGCGCATCAGTTTTACGGCCGTGGGCAGTCCAGTAGCTCTGGCTGATATCCGGGCGCGTTGTCAGACTTGACTGGATGCGAACTTCCTGCGGATCTTTCATGAAACGCTTGGTAATACGACGAATCGCTTCTGGCATAGTGGCAGAGAACAGTGCGGTCTGATGACCTTCTGGGATCTGCGCCATGATAGTTTCAACGTCTTCGATGAAGCCCATGCGTAACATTTCATCTGCTTCGTCCAGAACCAGACCACGCAGATTAGACAAATCTAAGGTGCCACGTTTCAGGTGGTCCAGCAGGCGGCCTGGCGTACCCACGACAACCTGTGGTCCCTGGCGCAGTGCGCGCAGCTGCACGTCATAACGCTGGCCGCCGTAAAGGGCAACCACGTTCAGACCGCGCATATGTTTAGAGAATTCGGTAACAGCTTCAGCAACCTGCACCGCCAGTTCGCGGGTCGGTGCCAGCACCAAAATTTGCGGTGCTTTAACAGTTGGGTCGATGTTATGTAACAGCGGCAGCGAGAACGCTGCGGTTTTACCACTCCCGGTCTGCGCCATACCTAACACGTCACGGCCCGCCAGCAGGTGAGGAATACACTCAGCCTGGATTGGGGATGGCTTTACATAGCCCATGCCATTCAGTGATTCAAGGAGTTCGGCGTTCAGGCCAAGGTCAGCAAAAGTGGTTTGAATATCAGTCATGTAGTACACGTGCCTCGTTGATTGCGGCGGCCAGTCTACATAACTCGTCGTGAAAACTTTCAGTCATTTTCATCAAAAAGTGTGAACCGGCTCAAATTAGAAGTTTTGACGAACAGAAAAGCCTTCATCCCTGAAGATGATGACTTGACAGGTTTTACAGGCAAAAAAGTTCGTCAGCTATTGCTGGTCAGATTCTGATAAATCGTCTTGTGCCTGGCCGAGTTGCGCCAGTTCCAACAATGCGTATCGGTGTTCAACAAAGTTATTAACGTTGTTGGCGACCGCCAGTTTGAACAACGCTTCTGCGTTGTCCTTCTCCCCCAGACTTAGGTAATACTTACCTAAATAGAAGTTGGTTTCACTGAGATGTTCAGCGAGCGAGGTGTTATCCGTTGCGTCCGCCTTGAGACGTTCCATCAGTGTTGCTTCGCTGATGTCGCCAAGGTAGAACTCGACAATATTCCATCCCCATTGGTCCTTGACCGCTTTGTCGTAACGCTGCTTAAGCGCTACTTTCGCTTTGTCTGCATCCATCTTGCTTTCGACAAGGTAGAGCCACAAGCTGCGGAAAGGATCGTTAGGATCGTCTTGATAAAACGCCAGCAGATCATCTTGCGCTAACTTGTATCGACCACCGTAATAGAGGGCGATACCACGATTTAAATGCGCATAGTTGTAAGTTGGATCAAGCTCAAGTACAGAATCAAACGCTTCATAGGCGGCATCAAAGTTGCCCGCCTGCGTTAAGTATATACCAAGATAGTTAAACACCTCTGGCATATCTGGTCTTATAGACAGCGCTTGCGAAAAATCGTTCCGCGCTAATGCCCTAAGACCCAAACTATCATACAACACTCCGCGCTCATATAACAGCTGTGCGCGTTCATCATCGGTAAGGGCTCGACTGGCAAGAATTTGTTCCATGCGAGCCAGAATCACTTCCTGTTGCAGTGTGGGCTGTAAAGGTACTGCAAGAACTTCGTTCTTACGCCAATTGGAGTTGCTGCATCCTGCCAGCGTCAAAGCTGTCGCAACAAAACACCAGCGCAAAAAAGGCTTCATTTCCCACTCCCGAATACAAACATTGGGACAACCATCCTGTTATCCGCCTGCTGTGCACAAGGATTCCCGCCCTCGCGATGACACAAAAGCCTCTCCCTGCCAGGCAAGGAGAGGCAAATCAGGAAAGACTTATTCAGCGTCAGGTGTGCTCTCAGCTGCAACAGCTTCAGGCTTGGTTTCTGTCGCTTCTTTGATGCTCAGACGTACACGGCCCTGGCGATCGACTTCCATCACCTTAACCGGCACTTCCTGACCCATCTGCAGATAGTCAGTCACTTTCTCAACACGCTTGTCTGCGATTTGAGAAATATGCACCAGACCTTCTTTACCGCCGCCGATAGCGACGAAGGCTCCGAAGTCTACGATGCGGGTGACTTTACCGCTATAGACACGGCCCACTTCGATTTCTGCGGTGATTTCTTCGATACGGCGAATAGCTTCTTTCGCTTTCAGACCGTCGGTCGCTGCGATTTTCACGGTACCGTCATCTTCGATTTCGATGGTTGTACCGGTTTCTTCGGTCAGCGCACGGATCACGGAACCGCCTTTACCAATCACATCTTTGATCTTGTCGGAGCTGATCTTGATGGTGTAAATACGTGGCGCGAACTCAGAAATTTCCTGACGCGGGGTGCTGATAGCCTGCTCCATGACGCCCAGAATATGCAGACGTGCACCTTTGGCCTGGTTCAGCGCAACCTGCATGATTTCGCGGGTGATGCCTTCGATTTTAATGTCCATCTGCAGCGCGGTGATACCTTCACGGCTACCGGCGACTTTAAAGTCCATATCGCCCAGGTGGTCTTCGTCACCCAGGATGTCGGACAGGACAACAAACTTGTCGTCTTCTTTTACCAGGCCCATCGCGATACCCGCAACAGATGCCTTGATTGGCACACCGGCATCCATCAGCGCCAGAGAGGCACCACAGACCGAGGCCATAGAAGAAGAACCGTTAGATTCGGTGATTTCAGAAACCACGCGAACGGTATACGGGAAATCTTCGGCTTTTGGCATCACAGCCAGCACGCCGCGTTTCGCCAGACGACCGTGACCAATTTCACGACGCTTAGGCGAACCCACCATACCGGTCTCACCGACAGAGTACGGAGGGAAGTTGTAGTGGAACAGGAAGCTGTCGGTACGTTCGCCCATCAGCTCATCCAGGTTCTGCGCATCGCGGGTCGTACCCAGGGTAGCAGTAACCAGCGCCTGCGTTTCACCACGGGTGAACAGGGCTGAACCGTGAGTACGCGGCAGCACGCCGGTGCGCACGTCCAGACCACGGATCATGTCTTTCTCACGACCATCGATACGTGGCTCGCCGTTCAGAATGCGGGTACGGACAACCGTCTTTTCCAGGCTGTGAACGATGTCGCCGATTTCGGCCGCATCCAGTGATTCATCTTCCGCCAGCAACGCAGCAATGGTTTCGTCTTTAATGACGCCAACCTGAGCATAACGTTCTTGCTTGTCAGTGATACGGTACGCATCGCTGATACGTGTTTCGGCAAGCGCCGCAACGCGTGAAATCAGTGCAGTATTCGCCTGCTCTGGCTGCCAGTCCCAACGCGGTTTGCCCGCTTCGGCGACCAGTGAATTGATGTTTTCAATCACAATCTGCTGTTGATCGTGGCCGAACACCACTGCGCCCAACATTTGTTCTTCAGACAGGATTTCTGCTTCAGATTCCACCATCAGAACGGCGTTCTGCGTACCGGCAACGACCAGATCCAGGCGTGAGGTTTTCAGCTCATCCGCGGTTGGGTTCAGTACGTACTGGTCATTGATATAACCAACGCGCGCTGCACCGATTGGGCCGTTGAACGGAAGGCCTGACAGCGCCAGCGCTGCAGAGGCACCGATCATGGCAACGATGTCTGGGTGAACCTGTGGGTTTACCGACACAACCGTGGCGATAACCTGCACTTCGTTAACGAAACCTTCCGGGAACAGTGGACGCACAGGACGGTCGATCAGACGTGAAATCAGGGTTTCGCCTTCGCTTGGACGACCTTCACGACGGAAGAAGCTGCCTGGGATACGACCAGCAGCGTAAGTACGCTCCTGATAGTTCACGGTCAGTGGGAAAAAGTCCTGGCCTGGTTTGGCTTTTTTCTGACCAACCACGGTGACAAATACTGCGGTATCGTCCATGCTCACCATAACAGCGGCAGTCGCCTGGCGAGCCATCATGCCGGTTTCCAGCGTGACGGTATGTTGACCATATTGGAATTTGCGTACGATCGGATTAAGCAAAATCAAAGTCCTTAACATCGGGGCAGTGCTATATTGAGCCTGCCATTGATTACCGATCCTCGTTGCATCCTCGCGACTAATGACAACCCTTAACCGCCCCTGCGGTAAAAGCCTCTCATTAGCCGCGCGAACCTCTGCAAACAAAGATCACACCCAACAACAATACATGAGTTTGCTCAGGATTGCTGCGCATTGCTCGAAAAAAGGGGCCATAAAGGCCCCCTTTTCATGAAACTCGCACAAATCTGATCGCCAGTCGGGTTTTTAGCACACGTGAGTGGCATCCCTGACGACCCGATTTTAAGACTAGCGACGCAGACCGAGACTTTCGATCAGGCTGCTGTAGCGTGCAACGTCTTTACGCTTCAGGTAGTCCAGCAGCTTACGACGCTGAGATACCATGCGCAGCAGACCGCGGCGGCTGTGGTGGTCTTTCTTGTGCTCAGAGAAGTGACCCTGCAGATGGCTGATCTGCGCGGTCAACAGGGCAACCTGAACTTCGGTTGAACCGCTGTCGTTAGCACCACGACCATATTTAGCAACGATCTCTGCTTTAGCTTCTACGCTTAGAGACATAATAAACTCCAGTTAAATGAATGTATGGGCGCCGATCTCTAATTCAGCATCCCGCTTTAAAGCCGCGCCATTCTACTCTTCGCTTCAGGGCAACGCAAATGCCCAACGCGGAAAGCGCACAACTTAATTCTGATACTCAACCACTAAACGTCGGGGAGCAATGCGGCCATCCTCGGCAATTTCTGCCATGCCGATAAATTTGCCCTCTTCACCTTCGGTGACGCGCACGAGGCCCTGAGCCGGTGCCTGACTGGCGTGAACCGGTTGGCCCTGTTTAAAGTATGCGGCCACATCAGAGGACACGTTTACCGCCGGGAAATCTGACGCGGGGCTGTCCATTGGCAAAAGCAGCGGATCAAGATGCTGCGCCAGATCCTCACCCGTCTCGTTAGCGTTGTGCTGTAGCGCCTGCAACTGTTCCAGCGTCACCATTCTCTCAAACGGATAGCGTGCCACCTGCATACGGCGCAGCATGATGACGTGCGCACCGCAGCCCAGCTTCTCGCCCAAATCGTCAATAATGGTGCGGATGTAGGTACCTTTGGAACAGTGGATTTCCAGTTCCAGCTCATCGCCCTGCCAGCGAATAAACTGCAGGTCATAAACGGTAATTGGACGCGGCTCACGCTCAATGGTGATGCCTTCGCGCGCGTATTCGTACAGTTTTCTGCCCTGATGTTTCAATGCAGAAAACATTGACGGCACCTGCATGATATCGCCGCGAAAACCCTCCAGCGCCGTGTCCAGCGCAGCCTGGGTAAAGTCCACCGGACGGGTTTGCACCAGGTTACCGTCAGCATCCGAGGTATCGGTGCGCTCACCCAGACGGGCAATCACGCGATAACGCTTATCGGAGTCCAGCAGATACTGAGAAAATTTGGTGGCTTCGCCCAGGCAGATAGGCAACATGCCGGTTGCCAGCGGATCGAGCGCCCCGGTATGTCCTGCACGGTTAGCGTTAAAAATGCGCTTTACCTTTTGCAGGACATCATTGGATGACATCCCTTGTGGCTTATCCAGCAATAACACGCCATGGACGTCGCGACCGCGACGACGAGGACGACTCATTACGCCTCCTCGTTATCGTCCGTGGACTCAGGACCACGACGCTCAACGTCTTTTTTCACCACGTTGGTGACGAGGTTTGACATGCGCATACCTTCAACCAGCGAGTTGTCGTAGAAGAAGGTCAGCTCCGGCACGATACGCAGGCGCATGGCTTTACCCAACAGCGTGCGGATATAACCAGAGGCTTCTTTTAACGCTTTCAGGCCATTTTGTACGGCTTCTTCATCTTTATCATTGAGGAAGGTGACAAACACTTTGGCGTAAGCGAGGTCACGTGATACCTCAACGCCAGAAACGGTGACCATCATGCCAAGACGTGGATCTTTAATCTCACGCTGCAGGATCATGGCAACCTCTTTTTGCAGCTCTTGCGAGACACGCTGCGGACGGCCAAATTCTTTCGCCATTTTTTATTTCTCCCAAATAATTCGGGAGGCCAGCGGCCTCCCAAATTGCATCATCAATGCCAGGACTTAAGCGATGGTGCGTTTAACTTCAATCACTTCGAAGACTTCGATCATATCGCCGACACGAACGTCATTATAGTTCTTCACGCCGATACCACACTCCATGCCGTTACGCACTTCGTTGACGTCATCTTTAAAGCGACGCAGTGATTCCAGTTCGCCTTCGTAAATCACCACGTTATCGCGCAGTACACGGATTGGGTTGTGACGTTTGATGTTACCTTCCGTCACCATACAACCTGCCACTGCACCAAATTTCGGTGATTTGAACACGTCGCGCACTTCAGCCAGACCGATGATCTGCTGTTTGTACTCTGGTGCCAGCATACCGCTCATCGCCGCTTTCACTTCGTCAATCAGGTTATAGATGACGGAGTAGTAACGCAGATCCAGGCTTTCCGCATCAACTACGCGGCGCGCAGAGGCGTCAGCACGGACGTTGAAGCCCAGCAGGATGGCGTTGGATGCTGCTGCCAGCGTGGCGTCGGTTTCGGTGATTCCACCTACGCCTGAACCCACAATCTTCACCTTCACTTCGTCGGTGGAGAGTTTCAGCAGGGAGTCGGAGATCGCTTCCACAGAACCCTGAACGTCCGCTTTGAGCACGATGTTCAGTTCGGATACTTCGCCTTCGGTCATGTTCGCAAACATGTTTTCCAGCTTAGATTTCTGCTGACGAGCCAGCTTAACTTCACGGAATTTGCCCTGACGATACAAAGCCACTTCACGTGCTTTCTTCTCGTCACGAACCACGGTTGCTTCATCACCCGCTGCCGGTACACCTGACAGGCCAAGGATCTCAACCGGGATAGACGGACCCGCTTCCATTACTTCACGACCCAGTTCGTCACGCATCGCACGGACACGGCCGTATTCGAAGCCGCACAGAACGATGTCGCCTTTGTTCAACGTACCTTCGCGTACCAGCACGGTAGCAACCGGACCACGACCTTTGTCGAGGAACGATTCAATGACCACACCGCTCGCCATACCTTCACGGATAGCGGTCAGCTCAAGTACTTCTGCCTGCAGCAGGATAGCGTTCAACAGGTCGTCAATACCGGTACCGGCTTTCGCAGAGACGTTAACGAACATGTTTTCGCCGCCCCACTCTTCCGGGATGATCCCGTACTGAGTCAGCTCGTTTTTAACACGATCCGGATCGGCTTCTGGCTTATCGCACTTGTTGACTGCAACCACCACCGGCACTTTCGCCGCTTTGGCGTGCTGGATAGCTTCAACGGTCTGTGGCATAACGCCATCGTCCGCAGCCACGACCAGGATAACGATATCCGTTGCCTGCGCACCACGAGCACGCATTGCGGTAAACGCGGCGTGGCCCGGCGTATCCAGGAAGGTCACCATGCCGTTATCAGTTTCGACGTGATAGGCACCGATGTGCTGCGTGATACCGCCCGCTTCGCCAGAGGCGATTTTGGTGGAGCGAATATAGTCCAGCAGTGAGGTTTTACCGTGGTCAACGTGGCCCATGATGGTCACGACCGGCGCACGAGATTCCTGTGCGGCATCGGTATCACGATCGTCCATTACCGCTTCTTCCAGCTCGTTTTCACGACGAAGGGTCACTTTGTGGCCCATTTCTTCGGCAACCAGCTGTGCGGTTTCCTGGTCGATAACCTGATTGATGGTCGCCATAGCGCCCATCTTCATCATCGCTTTGATGACCAGTGAACCTTTGACGGCCATTTTGTTAGCCAGTTCGGCAACGGTGATGGTTTCGCCAATGATGACATCACGGTTAACCGCCTGCGCTGGCTTGTTAAAGCCCTGCTGCAGTGCGCTTGGTTTGCGATGCTTGCCGCCTTTACCGCCGCGAACCTGCGCACGCGCTTCTTCACGGTCAGTTTTGGCTTCTGAATGCTTGTTGCCTTTTTTAACCGGACGCGCGGCTTTTGCACTGCGCGTGCGGGCACGGCCGGCTTCCACCTGACGATCGTTCTCGTCTTCGGCCTGGCGGGCATGCGTAGAGGTGGTGACGTGATAGTCGCCCTTGTCCTCTTCTTCAGGCTTTTCCCATTCAGCCGCTTTTTCTACGGCTAAACGGCGGGCTTCTTCCGCAGCGAGGCGGGCAGCCTCTTCCAGCTTACGGCGCGCTTCTTCTTCCGCTTTACGCTTCAGTTCGGCGGCTTCGGCTTCACGACGTGCTTTATCGGACTGCGCGGCCTTGGTCACTTCGTCGGTAGGTTGATTAGTCACTTTCTCATTTTCCGCTGCTGCACGCTTAGCCTTTTCAGCGGCTTCGCGCCTGGCTTTCTCTTCGGCTTCACGTTGCGCTTTCTGTTCCGCTTCACGACGCGCTTGTTCAGCGGCCTCGCGTTGCGCCTGCTCTTCCGCTTCACGCTGCGCCTCGGCTTCTGCTTCTGCCTGAGCTTGCTCAGACTCTGCATCGCCTTTTACGTACGTACGCTTTTTGCGGACTTCGATTTGCACCGACTTACTTTTACCCCCGGTGCCAGGAATATTCAAGGTGCTACGCGTTTTGCGCTGCAATGTCAGTTTGCCTGAACCGGCCTGACCATGCTTCAGGTGAGACAGTAAGGTTTCTTTCTCGTGCTGGGTCACCGCATCATTTTCAGACTTTGGGATCCCCGCATCAGCAAACTGCTGTACCAGGCGATCGACCGAGGTCTGAATTTCTGCTGCCAGCGATTTTACGGTTACATCTGTCATGCTGTTCCTTCCTGTTATTACGCGTCATCGCCGAACCAGCAGATATTGCGTGCGGCCATAATCAGCGCGCCAGCTTGCTCATCAGTCAGCCCTTCAATATCCGTCAGATCGTCAACACCTTGCTCTGCGAGATCTTCCAGCGTGCAAACGCCTTTGGATGCCAGGCGGAAAGCCAGTGCACGATCCAGACCCTCAAGATTCAAGAGGTCTTCAGCGGGTTCCTGATTACCAAGGCTCTCTTCTTTTGCCAGTGCCAGGGTGGTTAACGCATTTTTTGCTCGTTCACGTAGGGCTTCAATGGTCTCTTCGTCGAGGCCGTCAATTTCCAACAGCTCGTTGATAGGCACATAGGCCATTTCTTCCAACGTTGAGAAGCCCTCTTCCACCAGAATGGTGGCGAACTCTTCGTCGATGTCGAGATGCTTCGTGAACATATCGATTGCTGCATGGGCTTCAGCCTGATGCTTAGCCTGCAGATCATCGACGGTCATCACGTTCAGCTCCCAGCCACTCAGCTGTGAAGCCAGACGCACGTTTTGGCCATTACGGCCGATCGCCTGGGCCAGATTGCCAGCCTCAACAGCGATATCCATCGTGTGGTTATCTTCATCAACCACGATTGACGCCACATCAGCCGGGGCCATGGCGTTAATAACAAACTGTGCTGGGTTATCGTCCCACAGCACGATATCGATACGCTCGCCGCCCAGTTCACTGGACACAGCCTGAACACGCGCACCGCGCATCCCGACGCAGGCACCGACCGGATCGATACGTTTATCATTTGTTTTTACTGCAATTTTTGCACGTGAACCCGGATCGCGGGCCGCGGCTTTAATTTCAAGCACTTCTTCGCCAATTTCTGGCACCTCAATGCGGAACAGTTCGATCAGCATTTCAGGTTTAGAGCGCGTCACAAACAGCTGCGCGCCACGTGCTTCAGGACGTACTGCATACAGTACACCGCGAATACGGTCGCCTGGGCGAAAGTTTTCGCGTGGCAGCATGTCTTCACGCAGGATCACGGCTTCAGCATTGTTGCCTAGATCCAGCGAGATGTTGTCACGGTTCACTTTTTTCACCACACCGGTGATGATTTCGCCTTCCTGCTCGCGGAACTGATCCACCACCATTGCACGCTCGGCTTCACGTACTTTTTGTACGATAACCTGCTTCGCCGTCTGGGTCGTGATACGGTCAAACGTAACGGATTCAATCTGGTCTTCTACGTATTCGCCCAGATTGAGAGACTCGTCTTCGTAGCGAGCCGCATCCAGCGTGATCTCGCGCGTTGGCTGCGTAACCTGATCGACGATCTCCCAACGGCGGAAGGTATCGAAGTCGCCGCTTTTACGGTCGATGCTGACGCGTACGTCAATTTCCTGCTCGTACTTTTTCTTGGTCGCAGTCGCCAGCGCGCTCTCCAGCGCTTCGAAGATTTTCTCACGCGGCAGGGCTTTTTCGTTAGAAACGGCTTCTACAACAGCTAAGATCTCTTTGTTCATCCTGGTTGGCCTCAATCCGGACTTTTAAAAGTGGGGGACCAGGTTCGCTTTCTGAATATTACTCAGCGCGAACACCTCGTCGTTACCCTCAACGTTTACCGTTATCATCTCACCCTCAACAGACTTGATGATTCCCTGCCATTTACGGCGGTTTTGAACGGCCATACGCAGCACCAGGCTCACCTCATCGCCGGTAAAGCGTGCATAATGTTCTGCAGTGAACAGAGGACGATCGAGCCCCGGTGAGGACACTTCAAGGTGGTAAGGCACCGTGATGGGATCTTCCACATCCATCACCGCACTCACCTGGTGGCTGACGTCCGCGCAATCGTCAACATTGATGCCATCTTCACTATCAATATAGATGCGCAGGGTTGATGTGCGACCACGAACGAATTCAATTCCGACCAGTTCGTAGCCGAGCGCTTCTACCGGAGCAGATACCAACTCTGTCAATTTTTGCTCTAATGTGGACAAGCCCACCCCCAAGACATAAAAAAAGGGCCTATAGCCCAGTATTACGATTCGCTAATAACAAAAAACCCCGAATATTCGGGGCTTTTTATCACTGGACCCTGTATGCCGCATTGCGGCCCGGACGCCCATCCAAAAGAATTTTTTTCAAAATTCGCTGCTTATGCGCCCGTCGATGCACACAGTATATTTGAAAAAGAACTCTAAGGGAAAGTGGTTGCGGGGGCCGGATTTGAACCGACGACCTTCGGGTTATGAGCCCGACGAGCTACCAGGCTGCTCCACCCCGCGTCCGAAAACGTGGCGAATATTACGCCGAACATGCATAAAATGCAAGTAATACTAAGATTTGGTACCGAGGACGGGACTTGAACCCGTAAGCCCTTTCGAGCACTACCACCTCAAGGTAGCGTGTCTACCAATTTCACCACCTCGGTACTGCACTGACTGCGACGCTGTTCTGCCGCTTTAGTTTGACGCTATTTTACTGCTATTAGTGCGGGATATCATTGCCCGGCGTAGCCGGTTTAGCTGGCTGAGTCTGCTGTTGAGACTGAGCTGGCGCAGTGAGGTTTTCCCACTCGCTTCCTTTGGAGATCTTATTGCTGTTCAGGTTACCCAGAATCAAGCTGATGACGAAAAACAGCGTAGCCAGAACTGCGGTCATGCGAGTCATAAAGTTACCCGACCCGTTTGAACCAAACAGCGTGCCAGACGCGCCTGCACCAAATGATGCTCCCATATCAGCGCCTTTGCCTTGCTGCAGCATAATAAGACCCACAAGGCCAATTGCTACAATAAGGAAAACAACTAACAGAGCTTCGTACATAATCAACCTGTTTCCTTGCGCGTAATCCGCACAGTTAAAGCTTCAACCAATATGACAGGGAGTGTGTTCATCACCCATCAGAAGCGGGTGTGAATACTAACCAATGGCGCATACCTCTGCAAGTGCAATTTAGCTGTCACAGGCTGATTGCAGAAAAAAGCGCCAGTGCGATGATTTTGCAGGCAGGAACAGGCTGCTGCGCCTGCCTGTCACGCGCGTCAGACGGCTTTGACCGCATCGGCAATCTGGTTAGCCAGTGCCGTCACCTGGGCGGCATCCTCACCTTCGACCATCACACGGATTAAGGGTTCGGTACCGGATTTACGCAGCAGCACGCGCCCTTTTCCAGCCAGCGCTTTTTCTACGTCCTGCGCTACCGCTTTTACGGCATCGCTTTCCAGGGGATCGTGCTCACCGGCAAAGCGCACATTGACCAACACCTGAGGCAGCATCTTCATTCCGGTGCAGAGGTCATGCAGGCTCATATGATTACGTACCATAGCAGTGAGCACTTGCAAACTTGCTACAATGCCGTCGCCGGTGGCGATTTTATCCAGCAGAATCACGTGGCCTGAGTTTTCAGCGCCCAGCCGCCAGCCTTTTTCCTGAAGTTTTTCGAGCACATAGCGGTCGCCCACTTTGGCACGCACAAAGGGAATGCCCAGCTGCTTCAGGGCCAGTTCCAGCCCCATGTTGCTCATCAGCGTTCCCACGACACCGCCGCGCAACTGCCCCTGGCGCAGACCTTCGCGGGCAATGATATACAGAATCTGATCGCCATCCACTTTCTCGCCGAGATGGTCAACCATCATAATGCGATCGCCGTCACCATCGTAAGCCAGACCAATGTCTGCTTTCTCAGCCAGTACACGCTGTTGCAGCATTTTCAGATCGGTCGCGCCACACGCTTTATTGATGTTCATGCCGTCAGGCTGCACACCGATCGCAATCACCGTTGCGCCAAGTTCACGCAGTACGTTAGGTGCGATGTGATAGGTTGCGCCGTTAGCGCAGTCCACCACAATTTTCAGGCCATTCAGGCTGAGCTCGCTGGGGAAGGTGCCTTTACAAAATTCAATGTAACGTCCGGCGGCATCCACGATACGACTGGCGCGGCCCAGCAGGGCTGATTCAACACAGGTCAGCGGCTTTTCCATTTCCAGCTCAATCGCTTCTTCCACATCGTCAGGCAACTTGGTGCCTTCGGCAGAGAAGAACTTAATGCCGTTATCATCAAACGGATTATGGGACGCTGAAATCACGATACCGGCTTCGGCACGGAACGTTCGGGTCAGATAGGCAATGGCAGGCGTCGGCATCGGGCCGGTAAACGCAGCAGATAAGCCTGCCGCAGCCAGGCCAGCTTCCAGCGCAGATTCCAGCATATAGCCCGAAATACGCGTGTCTTTACCTATAATAATTTTTTTCGAACCGTGGCGTGCCAGAACTTTCCCTGCGGCCCAGCCAAGTTTCAGAACAAAATCAGGGGTGATAGGTGACTCACCCACTTTGCCGCGAATCCCATCTGTACCAAAATATTTACGATTACTCATGCTCTGTCATCCTTTAGCTCTTTGTGTCGCTTCGACCACGCGCATCGCTTCGACCGTTTCTTTCACATCGTGAACGCGAATAATGTGTGCCCCCTGCATGGCGGCAATAACTGCACAGGCCAGGCTGCCGGTCAGACGCTGACCTGGCCCCACGTTCAGCAGTTGACCAATCATCGACTTACGCGACATACCAACCAGCAATGGCCGACCAAAATGGTGGAAATCGCTGAGGCGGGCCAACAGCTCATAATTGTGGCTGAGATTCTTACCGAATCCGAAGCCCGGGTCGAGCAGCAGATTCTCTTTTTTTATTCCGGCCGCCTCGCAGCGGGCCAGTTGCTCGACGAAGTACGCATCCACGTCGTTGACGATATTCTGATAAGCCGGTGCCTGCTGCATGGTTCGTGGCTCGCCCTTCATGTGCATCAGGCACACAGGCAAGCCTGTCGCGGCGGCGGCGGCCAGCGCCCCCGGCTCGGATAAAGAGCGAACATCATTGATAATGTGAGCGCCCACTCTGGCGGCTTCCGTGATGACCTCAGCCTTAGACGTGTCGACCGAAATCCACACTTCAAAACGTTGAGCGATCGCTTCGACCACCGGGATCACCCGCTCAAGCTCCTCGTCAACACTGACCTCATCCGCGCCGGGACGCGTGGATTCGCCACCGACGTCAATAATGGTTGCGCCGGCATTGACCATTTCATTGGTATGCGTGAGCGCGTCGACCAGCGCGTTATGTTTACCACCATCGGAAAAAGAGTCCGGCGTGACATTCAGAATGCCCATCACATGTGGAAATGACAAATCGAGATGGGAATCACGGGCGAACAATTTCATGGTGAAAAACTCCTTGTGGCGCAATGTATAGATGTAAAAAACCCCGGACCAGCCGGGGTTTTATTAAAAGACGTGGCGTCTTATTTGTCTAACTGTTCTGACATGGTGTTGCCTGGGTTTGGCGTACGCGGTTCATCGACCGGACGCGGTGCCTTTGGCGTGCCATTACTGTCAGAATTGCTGCTGCCGGGATCTTCCCAGCCCGCTGGTGGACGCACTTCCCGGCGTGCCATCAGGTCGTCGATCTGCGGTGCATCAATGGTTTCATACTTCATCAGCGCGTCTTTCATCGCATGAAGGATGTCCAGATTTTCACCCAGGATATGACGCGCACGCTGATAGTTAGTATCGATCAGATGTTTCACTTCCTGGTCGATAATACGGGCGGTTTCATCGGACATATGCTTGGCTTTCGCCACGGAGCGACCAAGGAAAACCTCACCCTCTTCTTCTGCGTACAGCAATGGACCCAGTTTTTCAGAGAAGCCCCACTGGGTCACCATGTTACGTGCCAGATTGGTCGCCACTTTGATGTCATTCGATGCGCCCGTTGAGACATGCTCTACACCGTAGATAATCTCTTCTGCCAGACGACCGCCGTACAGCGTTGAAATCTGGCTTTCCAGTTTCTGACGGCTGGCGCTAATTGCGTCGCCTTCAGGCAGGAAGAAGGTCACACCTAACGCACGACCACGCGGGATAATCGTCACTTTGTGCACCGGATCGTGTTCCGGCACCAGGCGACCAATAATGGCGTGACCGGCTTCGTGATAAGCCGTGGACTCTTTCTGCGCTTCCGTCATCACCATGGAACGACGCTCTGCACCCATCATGATCTTGTCTTTGGCTTTTTCAAACTCAACCATCGACACTACACGTTTGTTGCTGCGCGCAGCGAACAGCGCCGCTTCGTTGACCAGGTTAGCCAGATCGGCACCTGAGAAGCCCGGCGTACCGCGAGCGATGATTGCCGCGTCGATATCAGTTGCTAACGGCACACGGCGCATGTGCACTTTCAAAATCTGCTCACGACCACGAACGTCTGGCAAGCCAACCACAACCTGACGGTCAAAGCGGCCCGGACGCAGCAGCGCAGGGTCAAGAACGTCTGGACGGTTGGTTGCGGCAATAACAATGATGCCTTCGTTACCTTCAAAACCATCCATCTCAACCAGCATCTGGTTCAGGGTCTGCTCACGTTCATCGTGACCGCCACCTAAACCGGCGCCACGCTGACGACCGACAGCATCGATTTCATCGATAAAGATAATGCAGGGTGCCGCTTTCTTCGCCTGTTCAAACATGTCGCGCACACGAGATGCACCCACACCGACGAACATTTCAACAAAGTCAGAGCCCGAAATGGTAAAGAAGGGCACTTTCGCTTCACCCGCAATGGCTTTCGCCAGCAAGGTTTTACCGGTACCCGGCGGGCCAACCATCAGCACGCCTTTAGGGATTTTACCACCCAGCTTCTGGAAACGGCTCGGCTCACGCAGGTATTCAACCAGCTCGCTGACTTCCTCTTTCGCTTCGTCACAGCCTGCAACGTCAGCAAAAGTGGTTTTAATCTGATCTTCCGTCAGCATGCGGGCTTTGCTTTTACCAAAGGACATTGCGCCTTTGCCACCGCCGCCCTGCATTTGACGCATGAAGAAAATCCATACACCAATCAGCAGTAACATTGGGAACCATGAGATGAAGATAGACGCCAGCAGACTGGGTTCTTCCGGTGGTTCACCAACCACTTTCACGTTCTTGGTCAACAGGTTATCGAGTAACTTGGGGTCATTGACAGGAATGTAAGTGGTGTATTTATTGCTGTCTTTTTTGATAACGTTAATTTCACGCCCGTTAATACGTGCCTCGCGGACCTGATCCTGGTTCACTTCCGACAGGAAGGTTGAATAATCAACCCTACGGCCATTCGACTCGCTGGGCCCAAAGCTCTGGAAGACCGACATCAGCACGACCGCGATGACTAGCCAGAGAATCAGGTTTTTCGCCATGTCACTCAAGGGATTAACCTCATATTACAACGGTGTTAACAGATAGCGTAGGGTACTATAGATCCTTCGCACATGGAATCGCAGCAGGAATGCCGGGTTATCCATTACGTTGGTTACAGTTTAAGCCCAGTCGCCACAATATAAACTTCACGTGAACGTGAACGTGAAGCGTCAGGCTTACGTATTTTCACTTTCGTAAACAGGGAGCGAATTTCCCGCAGGTATTCATCAAAGCCATCTCCCTGGAACACTTTCACTACAAAACTACCGCCGGGAGCCAAAATGTCACGACACATCTCCAACGCCAGCTCCACCAAATACATCGACCGGGGAATATCTACGGCAGGTGTACCACTCATATTCGGTGCCATATCAGACATGACGACCTGGACTTTTTGATCGCCCACACGTTCAAGTAACGCTTTGATCACCGATTCTTCACGAAAATCACCTTGAAGGAAATCGACACCAACAATAGGGTCCATCGGCAGAATATCACAAGCAATAACGCGGCCTTTGGTCCCTATTTGCTGTACCACATATTGTGACCAGCCACCGGGTGCAGCACCCAGATCTACCACGGTCATACCGGGTTTGAAAAGCTTGTCACCCTGCTGTATTTCATCAAGTTTAAACCAGGCGCGCGAACGCAACCCTTTTTTCTGTGCCTGGAGCACGTATTTATCGCTAAAGTGTTCCTGTAGCCAGCGGCTGGAGCTGGCTGAACGCTTTTTACCGGTCATAAAATTTCCAACTAAATCGTCATCGTAGCGATAAATCTGCACGCGATAGGCTGCGTCGATTTGGCGATATACCCGAGATGGCGGTAGAATGAACCGTTTTCAATCCCCGAGTAAGTAAATAATACGATGAATCTAAGTACCAAACAAAAACAGCACCTCAAAGGCCTCGCCCATCCGCTCAAGCCAGTTGTCATGCTCGGAGGCAATGGCCTGACCGAAGGTGTACTGGCTGAGATTGAACAAGCGCTGGAACATCACGAATTGATCAAGGTGAAAATTGCCGCTGAAGAACGTGAAACCAGGCAGTTGATCGTTGAAGCCATTGTACGTGAGACCCGTGCCAGCAACGTTCAGGTTATTGGCAAAATGCTGGTGCTGTATCGCCCCGCTAAAGAGAGCAAGATTTCTCTGCCACGTTAAGTGGGCAAAGAAAGTGCCATGCTCTTACATGGGATAAAAGGCCGCAGCGCGGCCTTTTTCCTTTCTTTACATTGTACGGCAACCCTTTTCAGACAGTTGCACCCTGTCAGATGTATTCCACCTTCAGGATTTCGTACTCAACATCACCGCCTGGCGTTTTGATAATCACAACGTCATCGGCTTCTTTACCCACCAGACCACGTGCCATCGGCGAGTTAACAGAAATCAGATTTTGTTTAAAGTCTGCCTCATCATCACCCACGATGCGATAAGTGAACTCTTCATCGGTGTCCACATTCAGGATGCTAACCGTTGCGCCAAAAATCACGCGGCCGGTTTTCGGCATCTGAGTCACATCAATCACCTGTGCATTGGAGAGTTTGGCTTCAATCTCCTGAATGCGTCCCTCACAGAACCCCTGTTCTTCACGCGCAGCATGGTATTCGGCGTTCTCTTTCAAATCGCCGTGCTCGCGGGCCTCCGCAATGGAGGCAATAATGCGCGGGCGCTTCACCGTTTTCAGCTCATGCAGCTCTTCGCGCAGCCTTTCAGCGCCTCTTAACGTCATCGGAATCTGGTTCATTTTAGCTCCTCGTCATCATTCCTGTTTCACGGTGCATCCTGACCGGTGACTGCAGAAAAAAGCGTTCTGCGGCGCAAGACCTCGTTTTGCAAATAAAAGAATACTGACCCGGAAAGTGTTCCAGGCCAGAAAAGGTTTTGCAATTTGATACGTATTTTAACCCAGAGTTCCCTGCGGGTCATCGTTTACTTTCCACCGTCCTGGGACGTAGTATTGTCGCCTTCACCTGTCAGTTACCGCGAGATTATGCGATTTTCACGACTTGTTACCGGATTAACCTGTGCTTTTATGCTGCAGGCACAAGCAGCGCCAGTTGATGAATACATGCAGTATCTGCCAGATGGTGCCAATCTGGCTTTGCTGGTGCAAAAAGTGGGCGCATCAACGCCAATTATTGATTACCACGGGAAACAGATGGCACTTCCCGCCAGTACCATGAAAGTGATTACCGCCCTGGCGGCTTTACTGGAACTGGGCGGTGATTACCGTTTTCAAACGACCTTTGAAACCAAAGGCGCGCTGGTCGATGGCACGCTTAATGGTGATTTAGTTGCCCGGTTTGCTGGCGACCCGACGCTGGGCCGCCAGGATCTGCGTAATATGGTCGCGGCGTTAAAAAAACAAGGCATCACGCACATCAAAGGTAATCTGGTCATTGATACCTCGGTGTTTGCCAGCCATGACGCCGCACCAGGCTGGCCGTGGAACGACATGACCCAGTGCTTTAGTGCACCACCTGCCGCAGCCATTGTGGATAAAAACTGCTTCTCGGTTTCGCTCTACAGTGCTGAGAAGGCAGGCGAAAATGCCTTTATCCGCATTGCGTCCTATTACCCGGCGCACATGCTGAGCCAGGTACGCACGATTGGGCGCAACAGTGGCGAAGGGCAATACTGCGAGCTGGACGTCGTGCCGGGAGAGTTGAACCGCTACACCTTAACCGGCTGTATGCGTCAGCGCAGCGATCCGCTTCCTTTGGCCTTTGCGGTTCAGGATGGCGCAGCCTGGGCAGGCGAGATCCTGAAAGCTGAATTGCGTTCTGCTGGTATTGATTACAGCGGCCATCTGTTGCGCCAGACGCAGGTGACCGAGCCGGGTACGGTGCTGGCGTCTACGCAGTCGGCCCCGCTGCATACGCTGCTGCACACCATGTTGAAGAAGTCCGATAATATGATTGCCGACACGGTTTTTCGTACTATCGGCCACCATTACTTCAACGTGCCCGGCACCTTCCGTGCGGGATCAGACGCGGTTCGTCGCGTCCTGCGTGAAAAGGCCAATATTGATTTAGGTAACAGCATCCAGGTGGATGGTTCGGGCCTGTCACGCCACGATCTGATCTCCCCCGCCACCATGATGCAGGTCCTGCAATATATTGCACAGAACGACAGCAAACTGGACTATATCTCGATGCTGCCGCTGGCCGGACACGATGGCACGCTGCAGTACCGTGGCGGCCTGCATGAAGCAGGACTGGATGGCAAAGTGTCGGCAAAAACCGGTTCGCTGCAAGGCGTTTACAACCTCGCAGGCTTTATCACCACCTCCAGCGGGGCGCGCGTGGCGTTCGTGCAGTTCCTGTCGGGTTACGCGGTTCCGCCAGAAGATCAGCGCACGCGCCGTATTCCACTGGTGCGTTTTGAAAGCCGACTTTATCGCGATATTAATAAGAATTACTGATTCATACTGATAAAACGCAGCGGACAATTCATCCGCTGCGTTTTTTATTGTCGATTGACACTGGGTGTTTACGCGTACATGCCGGTGCATCCCCACGCGTTCGAGCTATTGGTAGTCTTGCCATCTCCAGGTGGCGTTGTGGTCGCATTATCCCCTCGCTCTGTTTTACCTTCACGGAGTAGCACTCGTCCAGTCGCCAATCCGCGCCAGACGCGCGTCGAAAAAGCATAATTTTTACTTAAGTTAATAAGTGAGTAAAGGCAGGCTTTTTTCGCTGACGAACACGGCAACCCGTTGACCAACTGCATGGCGGAGCCTCGATGCGGTTAGCCGCAACCCGGGCTTCTGTGGCAGGCTATCTGGCAGCAGAGGAAGGGGCAGCCACGTGGCGGGCGTGGGAAGTGAATACCAGCCATCAGCGCGCCGTTTCAGGCGGTCGGCTGCGCGTCATTTGCATGTGGGTAAACGCAGTCCGTCGTGGCAGATTGGGATTCATAACGAACAGGATCGATTAGGCTGTAGCGCAGGATTTACGCGGGCGGTGCTGGCGGAGTGCTGAAATAAATCTGCCCCCGTTCCGGCGGAAAGGGGGCAGTTATTAAGAAGTTTAGCGCTGGTAGATGATTTCGACGCCTTCGTCGTCATCCTCATCCCAGTCGTCATCCCACTCTTCGTCTTCTTCAACCGTTGCCGTTTCAATGGCTTCTTTGTGGTAATCATCCCACATGAACTCCACTTTCTCCGGCTGTTTTTCTTCAACGTCAGCTTCTTTCGGGTTGGCGTTGATAAAGCTCATCACATCCCAGCACAGGTCAGTGACGCCCTGACGGCTGGCGGCAGAGATAAGATAGTATTTATCTTCCCAACCCAGCGCCTCGGCAATGGCTTTTGCGCGTGCCTGGGCTTCTTCGTCGTCGATGAGATCGACTTTGTTAAACACCAGCCAGCGCGGTTTGTTAAACAGCTTATCGCTGTATTTTTCCAGCTCACCCAGAATAATACGGGCGTTTTCAACCGGATCGCTCTCGTCAATGGGAGCAATATCGATCAGGTGCAGCAGCACGCGGCAGCGTTCGAGGTGCTTCAGGAAGCGAATGCCTAAACCTGCGCCTTCGGCCGCGCCTTCAATCAGGCCGGGAATATCTGCGATAACAAAGCTCTGCTCGCTATCCATACGCACAACACCGAGGCTTGGCACCAGGGTGGTAAAGGGATAGTCCGCCACTTTTGGCTTGGCCGCAGAAACGGCACGAATAAAGGTCGATTTACCGGCATTAGGTAAACCCAACATGCCCACATCAGCCAGCAGCATCAGCTCCAGCTGCAGATCGCGTTTCTCACCGGGCGTGCCCATAGTTTTTTGACGCGGACTGCGGTTAACCGAGGATTTAAAACGGGTATTTCCCAGGCCATGCCAGCCACCTTTGGCTACCATCAACGTCTGCTGGTGACGTGTCATATCGCCCAGTGTTTCGCCAGTTCCCTGGTCGATAACGCGGGTGCCTACCGGTACTTTAACGGTGATATCTTTACCACGCTTACCGGTACAGTCACGACTCTGACCATTCTGCCCACGCTCAGCGCGGAAAGATTTTTCGAAACGATAATCGATCAGCGTGTTGAGGTTTTCGTCAGCAACCAAAAATACGTCGCCGCCATCACCACCATCACCACCGTCCGGGCCGCCCCTCGGGATATATTTTTCGCGGCGGAAACTGACACAACCATTACCGCCATCACCTGCGACGACCAAAATTGTCGCTTCATCAACAAACTTCATTTTCTTTCTCCGTCACACAATCGTCTGCAATACGCTGCAGACGGGTCCGCCAGGGTCTTCTGCGTGACCAGCGGCGGATAAATCAAAACTGGCTTACGCCAGCGTGTACATAAAGTGTACAGCAATCTTTCAGGCGATGTCGCCTGTCGGGCAATGGGTCGCAGAATGTAAAAAGCCCCGCAAGAGTTGCGGGGCCTTCAATTCGTGCGTTCAGACGTAAAACGTCTGCGTCACGACAACCTTACTCAGCAACGATGCTGATATATTTACGGTTGTTCGGACCTTTAACTTCGAATTTTACTTTGCCGTCTGTAGTAGCAAACAGAGTGTGGTCACGACCACAGCCTACATTGTTACCCGCGTGGAATTTGGTTCCGCGCTGACGAACGATGATGCTACCTGCCAGGACAGATTCGCCACCGAAACGTTTTACACCCAGACGTTTTGCATTGGAGTCACGACCATTTCGAGTCGAACCACCAGCCTTTTTATGTGCCATTTGTCAGATCTCCTCTTACGCCGTGATACCAGTGATTTTCACATCAGTGAACCACTGGCGATGGCCTGCTTGCTTACGGTAGTGCTTACGACGACGAAACTTAACGATCTTAATTTTCTCGCCACGACCATGAGCAACAACTTCTGCCTTGATCACACCGCCTGAAACCAGTGGCGCGCCGATTTTCACGTCTTCGCCATTTGCAATCATCAGAACCTGGTCAAACTCGATGGTTTCACCGGTTGCGATGTCCAGCTTTTCCAGGCGAACGGTCTGACCTTCGCTTACTCGGTGTTGTTTACCACCACTTTGGAAAACCGCGTACATATAAAACTCCGCTTCTGCGCTTGCCTTTCAGTTCATCAGGCGGCGCGCTAAATATTCACAATAGGGCGCGAATTCTACGCAAAACTCCAACAGAAGACAAGAGCACTTTGCACACTCTTGCAGAAAAAAAACACAGGCTCAATGCAAACGTTTCTCAACCTGAAAATTCAAGTACAATCAGTAACAGATTACTGAACGCTGGCTGGGTAAAACCGCTTACCATGGCAGAGAAACGAGTCATAGCTGAAAAGACGAATGAACTTAGAACAGATTAACGAATTAACCGCACAGGACATGGCTGCCGTTAACCAGACCATACTCGACCAGCTGAATTCAGATGTCTCGCTCATCAACCAGCTGGGCTATTACATCATCAGTGGTGGCGGTAAACGCATCCGTCCCATGATTGCCGTGCTGTCAGCGCGCGCCATGGGCTATCAGGGCGATCTACACGTCACCAATGCGGCGCTGATCGAATTTATCCACACCGCCACGCTTCTGCATGACGATGTCGTGGATGAATCCGATATGCGCCGTGGTAAGGCCACCGCGAACGCTGCATTTGGCAATGCAGCCAGCGTGCTGGTTGGTGATTTTATCTATACTCGCGCCTTTCAGATGATGACCAGCATGGGTTCGCTGCGCATCCTGGCGCTGATGTCTGAAGCGGTGAACGTCATCGCTGAAGGTGAAGTGCTCCAGCTGATGAACGTCAACGATCCTGACATCACGGAAGAGAGCTATATGCGGGTGATCTACAGTAAAACCGCGCGCTTATTTGAAGCGGCCTCGCAGGCATCGGCAATTTTAGCGGAGGCAACGCCGGCGCAAGAAAAGGCTCTGCAGGATTATGGGCGCTATCTGGGAACGGCTTTCCAGTTAATTGATGATTTACTGGATTACAGCGCGGACGGGGAAACCCTGGGGAAAAATACCGGCGACGATCTCAGCGAAGGTAAACCCACCCTGCCCCTGCTTCATGCGATGAACAATGGATCGCCTGAGCAGTCGAAAATGATCCGTGATGCTATTGAACAGGGTAATGGCCGCCATTTACTGGCACCGGTTCTGGAAGCCATGAATCAGTGTGGCTCACTGGAATGGACGCGTAAGCGTGCTGAACAGGAGGCCGATAAAGCCATTGAAGCCTTGCAGATTCTGCCAGAAACGCCGTGGCGCTCGGCCCTGGAGTCACTGGCGCACATGTCGGTACAACGCGATTTCTGATCCCTGACGGAGCCGCCCTGGCTCCGTTGCTCTCCCCCTTTCTCCGCCCTTGCATGCGTTACGCGCCTTTTGCGTCAGGTCGCTCAGTTCTGTCTGCTTGCCTAAATATTACTGGAATCTTATGGAAATTCTCTGATATAAAAACCCATAAATTTCCAGATAGTATTTAAATAAGTTATCACCACTCGCGTGTGACTTACTGACAAGGACAAGGAGAAAAAGGTTATGCAGAACAGGACTGAGGACTGGCATCCTGCCGATATTATTGCCGCGCTTCGTAAACGCGGTACCACACTTGCGGCGCTTTCACGTCAGTCAGGACTAAGCTCATCAACCCTGGCCAACGCGCTTTCGCGCCCCTGGCCTAAAGGCGAATGGCTGATTGCCGATGCGATCAATGTCCATCCGTCCGAGATATGGCCAAGCCGTTATTACGATCCTGAAACCCATTGTTTGCTGGATCGCAAAAAACGTGTGCGATCGACAGATAACGAAGCCAATAACTAACGTAACGCGATCTGAGGATGAAAAAAAACCAGCCGTGTTTCAAGGCTGGTTTTATCCGCGTGAAGCAGCGAACTTATTCTTATTCGCCGCTGATGCGCTCGATATTCGCACCCATCGCTTTCAGCTTATCTTCAATGTGCTCATAGCCGCGGTCAATGTGGTAAATGCGATCGACCAGCGTAGTGCCTTCCGCAATACAACCTGCCAGCACCAGGCTGGCTGAGGCGCGAAGATCCGTAGCCATGACTTGTGCCCCTGATAAGGTTTCCACACCATGACAGATTGCGGTATTGCTCTCAATTTCTGCGTGCCCGCCCATACGAATCAGCTCAGGAATGTGCATAAAGCGGTTTTCGAAAATGGTTTCGGTAATAAGTCCCGTCCCTTCGGCCACCAGATTCAGCAACGTAAACTGCGCCTGCATATCGGTCGGGAAACCCGGATGGGGAGCCGTACGCACGTTGACCGCTTTAGGGCGTTTGCCGTGCATATCCAGGCTGATCCAGTCTTCACCGGTTTCAATGTCTGCACCGGCATCGCGCAGCTTAGCGAGCACCGCATCCAGCGTATCGGGCTGGGCGTTACGACACAGAACCTTGCCACCGGAAATCGCTGCCGCGACCAGGAAGGTGCCGGTTTCAATACGGTCTGGCAGCACGCGATAAACGCCGCCGCCCAGGCGCTCAACGCCCTCGATGGTAATTTTATCGGTACCTGCGCCACTGATTTTTGCGCCCAGCGTATTCAGGAAGTTAGCCGTATCCACAATTTCAGGTTCACGTGCCGCATTCTCAATCACGGTGGTGCCGGTCGCCAGCGTCGCTGCGCTCATGATGGTAACGGTCGCGCCCACGCTGACTTTATCCATCACGATCAGCGCGCCTTTCAGGCGGCCATTGACTGAGGCTTTGACATAACCTTCTTCCAGCTTAATCTCTGCACCTAACTGCTCCAGGCCCGTAATGTGCAGGTCAACCGGACGCGCGCCGATGGCGCAGCCGCCAGGCAGTGACACTTCGCCCTGACCAAAACGCGCCACCAGCGGACCCAGCGCCCAGATTGAAGCGCGCATGGTTCTTACCAGTTCATAAGGCGCGCAAAAAACGTCTACGCCGCTGGCATCGACGTGTACAGAACCGTTGCGCTCAACTTTGGCACCCAGCTGTGTCAACAGCTTCATGGTAGTGTCGATGTCACGCAGCTTTGGCACATTCGTGATCTCGACCGGCTCTTCAGCCAGTAAAGCAGCAAACAGAATGGGCAGAGCGGCGTTCTTCGCGCCGGAAATGGTCACTTCACCACTTAAGCGGGTGGGGCCTTGCACACGAAATTTATCCATTAACACGGTTCTCAATTAACTGGCTAGTAAACGGTCACGCTCAGATCGAGCGGCCCCGGAGGGAATCAAAAACCGTTAAGTTTACGGTCACGTGCCCACTCAGCAGGCGTGTAAGTTTTGATGGAGACCGCGTGAATGCGGTTGTCCGCAATAAATTCCATCAGCGGCGCATACACAGCCTGCTGCTTCTTAACGCGGCTTAACTCACCAAACAACTCGCCCACGGCGATCACCTGAAAATGGCTGCCATCATTGCTGATGACATGAACTTCTTCTAAGGGCAGCGCTGCCATCAGCACGGCCTGAATCTCACTGTTTTCCATCGCTCTTAACTTCACTTAATAATAATAAGGCTGACATAGTAGAGGAAAGTGCCTGATTCTTAAATACGCAAAAGCCCCTGTACAGGACCGGGGCTTTTGCGCGAAAGGCGAATTCAGGCGCTTTAATCCGCAGAAACAATAATTTGTTGCAGGTTGTAAAGGGTGATCAATGACTGCAGTTTGTCGCCAATGCCAACAAAGCGCAGCGTGCCTCCCTGTTGCGAGGCAATCTCCCGCAGATGCACCAGCAACGCAAGCCCCGATGAATCCACCCTTTCCAGGGCGGAGACATCGATCAATTCGACCGCCTTAACCAGCGTTTCACGCTGCTCCCACAGGCTCAGCAGCGTGTCATGGTCCAGCTCGCCTTCCAGCCGCAGCGTATTTGCCTCGCGGGACCAGTGCAGTGATGCCTGCATTATTTGTTTTGATCCAGGGTGATAGGCTGTTTCGCTGAAGATTCCAACTGGGCAGTCAGCGCATCAATCCCTTTCGTACGTAACAGATCGCCCCACTCATTCTGTTTGGTGGTGATCATGCTCACGCCTTCCGCGATCATATCAAAAGCCTGCCAGTTGCCGGTCTGGCTGTTTTTACGCCACTGGAAATCCAGACGCACAGGCGGACGGCCCTGAGGATCGATGATGGTTACGCGGATAGCGAGGATATTCGTATTGCCAATCGGCTTCTCAGGTTCAATCTGATAAGTCTGGCCGTGATAAAGCGCCAGCGCCTGGCCATAAGCCTGCGCCAGATAGTCACCAAACGCCTTAAAGTAGGCTTCACGCTGCGCCGGTGTGGCATCTCGGTAGAAACGGCCCAGCACTAACGCGCCGGCATACTTGATTTGCACATAAGGCAGCAGCTCCTGACGGACGATCTCACGCAGATAGTTAGGGTCCTGCTTGATTTTCGGCTGCTCATTCTTCAGGCGGGTAAACGTCTTGTTTGCCGCTTCATTCATCAGTTTATAAGGATTACTTTGATCGGCCGCAGTCGCAGCCAGTGGCGCGACCACCAGCATGGCAATCATCAGAAAACGTTTAAACATCATGTTATCCCTCTATTTAAGGTTGAGCTGCTGCTGCCGGTGCGGCCACGTCGCCGCCCTGCGCATCCTTACTGTCACTGGTTTGCTTGTTGCCTTTGTTGTCGCCGCTTTTATACAGGAACTGGCCAATCAAATCCTCCAGCACCATCGCCGACTTGGTATCACGTATCGTGCCGCCATCGTTCAACATTGACGACCCCAGTTCGGGATCGTCAAAGCCGATATTTAACGACAGGAATTGCTCGCCCAGTAAACCCTGAGTACGGATCGCCAGCGAGCTGGTATCCGGGATCTGGTTGGCGTATTTGTCACTGATCGCCATCGTAACGCGCGGCAGTAACGTTTTAGGTTCAAGATCAATATCCGTTACACGGCCAATCACCACACCACCGATTTTCACCGGCGAACTGGCTTTCAGGCCGCCGATATTATCGAAGGTGGCATACAGTTTCCAGGTTGGTTCCGTCCCCAGAGATTTGAGATCTGCCACGCGCAGGCAGAGAAACAGCACGGCAATCAGTGCCATGATCATAAACACGCCAACCCAAATTTCGCTTTTTTTGCTTTGCATCGCATCAATTCCCAAACATCAGTGCTGTCAGCACAAAATCTAAACCGAGCACCGCCAGTGATGCATGCACCACGGTGCGCGTCGTGGCGCGGCTAATACCTTCAGAGGTCGGGATCGCATCGTAACCATTAAACAACGCAATCCAGGTGACAGTAACGGCAAACACAGCGCTTTTAATAATGCAGTTGACCACGTCGCTACGAAAATCGACGGCGTTTTGCATGGCCGACCAGAAGAAGCCGGGATCAATGCCTTTCCAGCTCACGCCAACCAGCGCACCGCCGGTAATCCCTACGGCGGTAAAAATTAACGCCAGCAGCGGCATACTGATAAAGCCCGCCCAAAAGCGTGGCGAGACAACACGGCGCAGCGGATCGACCGCCATCATTTCCATACTGGAAAGCTGTTCGGTCGCTTTCATCAGTCCAATCTCTGCCGTTAATGCCGATCCTGCCCGTCCCGCAAACAGCAGCGCCGTCACAACCGGCCCCAGTTCACGTAGCAGCGACAGCGCCACCAACATGCCCAGACTGGTTTCTGCGCCATAGGTGGTTAACACCAGATAACCCTGCAACCCCAGCACCATGCCAATAAACAGGCCGGAGACCACAATGATCACCAGAGACAGTACGCCGATGCTGTAAAGCTGTTTGATCAGCAGCGGAAAATGTTTGCGGAACGCAGGCTTACCCACCAGCGCATGAAAAAGCATTAAACCGGCGCGCCCAAAGCTGGCACAGGTTCCTATTCCCCGGCGTCCCAACGACGCCAGTGCTTTTAACAACATCAGCTTAGATTCTCCCTGAACCGGTTAAGTCGGCCAAATAGTCACCCGCCGGAAAACGAAACGGGACGGGTCCATCCGCGATGCCATCGATAAACTGACGCACGCGGGGATCGTTGTCAGCACGCAAGTCTGGCGTCGTACCCTGTGCAATAATTTTTTGTCCCGCCACGATGTAAGCGTAATCGGCAATACTTAATACTTCAGGCACATCATGCGATACCACGATACAGGTGAGGCCCAGCGCATGATTCAGTTCATCAATCAGCTTAACGAGCACGCCCATGGTAATAGGGTCCTGCCCGACAAACGGCTCATCAAACATGATCAGCTCTGGCTCAAGCGCAATCGCGCGTGCCAGCGCGACACGTCGCGCCATTCCGCCAGACAACTCCGCCGGTTTTAGCTGTGCTGCGCCACGCAGCCCCACCGCTTCGAGCTTCATCAGCACGGTGCTGTGTAGGATCGGTGCGGGTAACCGGGTATGTTCGCGTAGCGGCCAGGCCACATTTTCGTACACTGTCAGGTCGGTAAACAGCGCACCTGACTGAAACAGCATGCTCATCTTTTTACGCGCTTCGTACAACTTTGTGCGCGACAATGTCGGAATGTTCTCATCCCGAAACCAGATCTCACCACTGTCAGGCTGCAGTTGCCCGCCAATTAAGCGTAGCAACGTCGTTTTCCCGATCCCCGACGGTCCCATAATCGCCGTCACTTTACCTTTTGGTACCGTCAGCGAAATATCGTCGAAAATTTTGCGATCGCCACGTGAAAAACTCACGCCACGAACCTCAACCAGGTTCGTTTTTTGTTGGATCATTATCACCTCTATTACGGATCGGGCGTAAACAATAGGGTACGATGGTAGCCTGTTAAGGTTAAACGCACGATAGCTTTACAGAAACTTAATGCAAAGATTTGGCGAAAACGGTCATAAAATTTACTTTTGTCGATCAGACGGTCAAAATCAGCGCCTGTTTTGTCACAAAGAACCTGAAGGCAAGCCAACAGGGGTTTTAAGCAAGGATTTTTCATGTTCGTCGCTACCGCACTGCTGATTATCGGTCTGCTTTTACTGGCTTATGGTGCCGATCGTCTGGTGTTTAGTGCTGCAATACTTTGTCGATCCTTTGGCATCCCGCCGTTGATCATCGGCATGACCGTCGTCAGTATCGGCACCTCGCTCCCGGAGATCATTCTCTCCTTCTCTGCTGCGCAGTTGGGGCAGATGGATCTGGCGGTGGGCACCGCGCTTGGCTCGAACATCACCAATATTCTTTTGATTCTCGGCGGTGCAGCGTTGTTGCATCCCCTGAGCATCCATTCCAATTTAATACGTCGTGAACTGCCGCTGATGGTGTTGGTCTCATTACTGAGCGGCATCATGTTATTCGATAACTATCTTAGTCGTCTGGACGGTATTGCACTGATTGCTATTGCCGCGATTTATCTGATAGTGACGATCCGCATCGCGCGGAAAGCAGAAAAGGATAATAACGATACGTTAACGCGTGAACAATTAGCTGAACTGCCGCGTGAAGAGAGCGGAAATACCGTCGCTTTTCTCTGGCTGGCCGTGGCGCTGATTATTCTGCCCATGTCGACGCACATGGTGATCGATAACGCGACCGTATTTGCCGATTACTTTGGCGTCAGCGAGCTGGTGATGGGGCTGACGCTTATCGCCGTAGGTACCAGTTTGCCGGAGCTGGCAACGGTTATCGCAGGCGCGCTGAAAGGTGAAGATGATATTGCTATCGGCAACCTGATTGGCGCCAACATTTATAATCTGGCCATCGTTTTGGGTCTGCCGGCACTGATTCATCCCGGCAGCGTAGACTATCACGCTTTTGCACGCGATTACTGGATAATGCTTGGTGTAAGCGTGCTGTTCGCCATGCTTTGTTTGCTGCGTCGCCGCCGGGTTGGCCGTACGGCAGGCACGCTTTTACTCTGTGGTTTCTTCGTCTGGGTAACGCTGCTGTGGCTACAGCCTGCGTTTATAGACGGCTAAAAAGGACAGATTCACCATGTCATATCAGCAACCAACGGTAGATTTTGATTTCCAGAAAGCCGGTAAAACGGTATTGCGCATCGAGCGCGAAGGCCTTGAACAACTTGATCAATATATCAACGAGGCATTCACGGACGCCTGCAGACTGATTTATGCCTGTCGGGGAAAAGTCGTGGTCATGGGCATGGGCAAATCGGGCCATATCGGTAAAAAAATGGCGGCAACCTTTGCCAGCACCGGCACGCCGGCGTTCTTTGTGCATCCTGCTGAAGCCAGCCACGGCGACCTTGGCATGGTCGGTAAAGACGACATCGTCATCGCGATTTCGAACAGTGGTGAATCCAGTGAGATTCTGGCGTTGATTCCGGTGATGAAACGCCAGAAAATAAAGTTAATCTGTATGACAAGCCGCCCTGAAAGCGCGATGGCCCGTGCTGCGGATATTCACCTGTGTATCAAAGTGCCACAGGAAGCCTGCCCGCTGGGCCTGGCACCGACCACCAGCACGACGGCAACCTTAGTCATGGGCGATGCCCTGGCCGTTTCCTTGCTGGAGGCGCGTGGCTTCACGCCAGAGGACTTTGCGCTGTCCCATCCGGGTGGTGCACTGGGCCGTAAGCTGCTGCTACACGTTAGCGATATTATGCACAGCGGGGATGAATTACCTCACGTCACACGCGATGCATCACTGCGGGATGCCCTGCTGGAAATCACCCGTAAGAATCTCGGCCTGACGGTGATTGTGGATGATCTGATGAAGATAGAAGGCATCTTTACCGATGGTGACCTGCGCCGCATCTTCGATATGGGCATTGATTTTCAAAACGCCACCATCGCTGAAGTGATGACCCGTGGCGGGATCCGCGTACGGCCCAATGTACTGGCGGTGGATGCACTGAATTTGATGCAAACCAAAAACATTACCTCCCTGCTGGTGGCCGATGACGACCGTTTGCTGGGTGTGGTACATATGCATGACATGCTGCGCGCTGGCGTCGTATAAACAGGAAGAAACAATGCAGTCGGAAAATGCCACTTTAGAAACGTGTTACGGCCCGGTCAGTAGCGATGTCATGGCGCGCGCCAGTAAAATTCGCCTGCTGATTTGCGACGTCGATGGCGTCATGTCGGATGGCCTGATTTACATGGGGAACAGCGGCGAAGAGCTTAAAACCTTTAACGTGCGCGACGGTTATGGCGTGCGTTGCCTGCTGACCTCGGACGTCGAAGTGGCTATTATTACCGGCCGCATGGCCAAACTGCTGGAAGATCGCTGCAAAACGCTCGGCATTCGCCACCTTTATCAGGGGCAATCCGATAAGCTTTTGGCCTACGGCGAACTTCTGGATACACTGTCGCTCTCTGACGATCAGGTGGCCTATATTGGCGACGATCTGATTGACTGGCCAGTGATGGCAAAAGTTGGGTTGAGCGTGGCAGTCGCGGATGCACATCCGCTACTGCTGGCGCGCGCGCGTTACGTCACGCGGATAGCCGGTGGGCGCGGTGCGGTTCGGGAACTGTGCGACCTCATCTTAATGGCGCAAAATAAATTCGAGGATGCCAAAGGGCAATCAGTATGAGTAAAAGCAGGCGTTGGATAACGTTAGGTCTGGCCTTGATTGCGCTGGTGCTTATTGGCTGGAATTTCACTAACCGGGATAGCGACAGCAGCGCGCCGGTAGCGAATAATAATCAAACGCCAACCTACACCAGTGCCAATTCGCACTCTGTGGTCTATAACCCGCAGGGCGGCCTGGCTTACAAACTGATATCGGACAAAGTGACCTATTTTGAAGACAGCGGAATAAGCTGGTTCGATAATCCCGTCATGACCACCTATGACGAAAATAAAATGCCTACCTGGACGATACGCGCAGATAAAGCAAAGCTTACCAAAGACCGTATGCTGTATCTTTATGGCCATGTCGAGTTGAATGCTCTGGCTCCGGATTCTGAGCTTGAGCGCATTAAAACGGACAATGCTCAGGTCAATCTTGTCACTCAGGACGTCGCGTCTGACGATCAGGTGACGTTATATGGCCGCAGTTTTAACTCTACCGGTATGAAAATGCGCGGTAATTTACGGACAAAGAACGCCGAGTTAATCGAAAAGGTCAAAACTTCTTATGAAATTCAAAATGAACAAAAACAGCATTAAGTTTTTACTGGCCAGCCTGCTGCTTGCAACCAGCGTGCCTGCTCTGGCGCTGACCGGTGACTCGGACAAACCCGTCAATATCGACTCTGCAAACCAGGCTCTGGATCTGCAAGGCAACGTGGCGACCTTCACCGGTAACGTCATTGTCACCCAAGGTTCGATTAAAATTACCGCTGATAAAGTTGTGGTGACGCGTCCTGGCGGCGACAGTAAGAAAACTATCGTTGATGCTTATGGTAACCCTGCGACCTTTTACCAGATGCAGGACAATGGCAAACCGGTTCAGGGGCACGCGTCCAAGCTGCATTATGAGCTGGCCAATGACTTTGTTGAGCTGACCGGCAATGCGTATATTCAACAGCTGGACAGCAACATCAAAGGCGACCGCATCACCTATCTGGTCAAAGAGCAAAAAATGCAGGCTTACAGCCAGGGCCAGAGCAATCGCGTGACGACCGTGCTGGTGCCTTCGCAGTTGCAGGATAAGCCCGCGTCAACCAACAGCGAAAAAAAGAGTAACTGATCACTATGGCCACATTAATCGCAGAAAACCTGGCGAAGGCATATAAAGGCCGTCGCGTGGTTGAAGACGTGAGTCTGCAGGTAAAATCCGGTGAAATCGTCGGTCTGCTGGGCCCCAACGGCGCCGGTAAAACCACCACCTTTTACATGGTGGTAGGCATTGTTCCGCGTGATGCGGGACGCATCATCATCGATGACGAAGACATCAGTATTCTGCCGCTCCATGCGCGTGCACGTCGCGGCATCGGCTATCTGCCGCAGGAAGCATCTATCTTCCGTCGCCTGAGCGTGTACGACAACCTGATGGCGGTGCTGCAAATCCGCGACGACTTAACCGAAGAGCAGCGACAGGACCGGGCTAACGAGCTAATGGATGAGTTTCATATTGCGCATCTGCGCGACAATATGGGGCAATCGCTGTCGGGCGGTGAACGCCGTCGTGTTGAGATCGCGCGTGCGCTGGCGGCTAATCCGAAATTTATCCTGCTGGATGAGCCGTTTGCCGGGGTTGATCCCATTTCCGTTATCGACATTAAAAAGATCATTGAACACCTGCGTGACAGTGGCCTTGGCGTGCTGATTACTGACCATAACGTGCGTGAAACGCTGGCGGTGTGTGAACGCGCTTATATCGTCAGTCAGGGCAACCTGATTGCACACGGTACGCCGAGCGAAGTCCTTGCAGATGAGCAAGTTAAACGGGTTTATTTGGGTGAAGAGTTCAGACTCTGATAAGGTGTCGTTAATACTGATGTTTACCCGGGAATATCCATCCTGTCTATGAAGCAAGGTTTGCAACTCAGGCTCAGCCAACAACTGGCAATGACCCCACAGCTGCAGCAGGCGATTCGTCTGCTGCAGCTTTCTACGCTTGAACTTCAGCAAGAGTTACAGCTGGCGTTGGAAAGTAATCCCCTGCTTGAGCAAACCGAACAGCACGAAGAAATAGACGCAAAAGAGTATCAGGAAGGCGAAGCGGGACTGGACACCCGTGAAGCGCTGGAACAGAAGGATATGCCCGAAGAGTTGCCGCTTGACGCGACCTGGGATGAGATTTACACCGCAGGCACGCCCTCAGGAACCGGTACCGATTATCAGGATGATGAACTGCCGATTTACCAGGGTGAAACCACGCAGTCTCTTCAGGACTACCTGATGTGGCAGGTGGAGTTAACGCCTTTTAGCGATAACGATCGTGCCATTGCCACATCCATCGTCGATGCCATCGATGACACGGGTTACCTTACCGTTTCGCTTGAAGACATTCTTGACAGTATCGGTAACGATGAGCTGGAAATGGATGAGGTTGAAGCCGTGTTGAAGCGCATTCAGCGTTTTGATCCGGTCGGCGTTGGCGCGCGCGATTTACGTGACTGCCTGCTGGTGCAGCTGTCGCAGTACGCGCCCGAAACGCCTATGCTGGCGGAAGCACGGTTGATCGTCAGCAGCCATCTTGATCTTCTTGCTAATCATGACTTCCGCAGCCTGATGCGCGTGACGCGTCTGAAAGAAGACGTGCTGAAAGAGGCGATGCTGCTGATTCAGTCGCTCGATCCACGTCCGGGGCAGTCGATTAACACCGGCGAACCGGAATACGTTATTCCTGATGTGCTGGTACGCAAAGTCGCGACGCGCTGGACGGTTGAGCTCAACACCGACAGTCTCCCGCGACTGAAGATTAACCAGCAGTACGCCGCCATGGGCGGTGCCGGACGTAACGACAGCGACAGTCAGTTTATCCGCAGCAACTTGCAGGAAGCCCGCTGGCTGATTAAAAGCCTTGAAAGCCGTAACGAGACATTATTAAAAGTCTCCCGCTGTATTGTTGAGCAGCAGCAGGCCTTTTTTGAGCAGGGAGAGGAATTTATGCGTCCCATGGTGCTGGCCGATATTGCCCAGGCTGTCGATATGCATGAATCGACCATTTCCCGCGTTACCACGCAAAAATACCTTCACAGCCCGCGTGGCATTTTTGAACTGAAGTATTTTTTCTCCAGCCATGTTAATACTGAAGGTGGCGGAGAAGCGTCATCTACCGCTATTCGTGCGCTGGTGAAAAAATTAATCTCGGCGGAAAACCCCGCCAAGCCCTTGAGTGACAGTAAACTGACCTCCATGTTATCTGATCAAGGGATAATAGTGGCACGTCGAACCGTCGCTAAATATCGCGAGTCTTTGTCCATACCGCCTTCAAATCAGCGTAAACAACTGGTTTGACAGAAATGAGAAGGAAGACCTATGCAGCTGAACCTTACCGGGCAAAACGTTGAAATCACCGACCCCTTGCGGGCGTTCCTGACGACAAAATTTGCCAAACTGGAACATTACTTTGATCATATCAATCAGGTGTATGTTGTCCTGAAAGTGGAAAAGGTGACGCAAATCGCCGATGCGACCCTGCACGTCAATGGTGGCGAGCTGCACGCGACCTCTGAAGCGGAAGATATGTATGCGGCGATTGACGGATTGATTGACAAGTTGGCCCGTCAACTGACCAAATATAAAGACAAGCTAAAAAAACACTAACCTTCACGCTGGCAGGCGCGCCCGGCGCGCAGAGCTGAAAGGATGGGGCGGATTAACCGCCCCGTTTTGTCATCTATGCCAGCGCCATTCACTCGCTACGTGATGTCTGCGTATTGATTGGATGGCTATGTGAACTCGCAAGTGAAACGATAATGAACAATGATTTAACACTGGAATTGAGCACAGTGCTTTCGCCAGACTGCACCCGCAGTAGCGTACACTGCCAAAGCAAAAAACGGGCGCTTGAGATTATCAGCGAACTGGCCGCTAAGCAGCTCAACCTGCCGCATCAAACGTTGTTTGAAGCGATTCTTACGCGTGAGCGTATGGGGAGCACCGGTATCGGTAACGGTATTGCCATTCCGCATGGCAAGCTGGAGGAGGATACCTTACGGGCCGTAGGCGTTTTTATCAGCCTGGAGCAACCCATTGCTTTCGATGCCGTGGATAACCAGCCCGTCGATCTCCTTTTTGCGCTGCTGGTTCCGGCTGACCAGTGTAAAACCCATCTACATACGCTGTCGTTAGTGGCAAAACGGCTGGCGGATAAAACGGTTTGCCGCCGCCTGCGTGCCGCGCAGAGCGATGAAGAGCTGTATGCGATTATTACCGAAGAACCAACAGAGCAATAAAGCGCGTGATTTACCGGTTTGAACCGGATTTAAAACGGGAGAGAAGGTCATGGTGCTGATGATCGTCAGCGGTCGGTCAGGCTCAGGAAAGTCAGTGGCGCTCCGCGCGCTGGAAGACATGGGTTTTTACTGCGTTGATAACCTGCCAGTGGTACTGTTGCCACAGTTAGCAGAGTCACTGGTCGAGCGCAATATCTCTGCGGCGGTCAGTATTGATGTGCGTAATATGCCTGAATCTCCTGAGATTTTTGAAACAGCGCTCAACAATCTGCCTTCGGCATTTTCACCGCAGCTGCTGTTTCTTGATGCCGATCGCAACACGCTGATCCGTCGTTACAGTGATACGCGCCGCCTGCATCCGTTATCCAGCAAGAATCTGTCGCTGGAAAGCGCGATTGATGAAGAAAGTGACCTGCTTGAGCCTCTGCGTTCCCGTGCCGATCTGATTATTGATACCTCAGAAATGTCGGTACATGAGCTGGCTGAAATGCTGCGTACCCGCTTGCTGGGTAAACGCGAGCGTGAGCTGACGATGGTGTTTGAGTCGTTTGGCTTCAAACATGGTATTCCCATCGATGCCGATTACGTCTTTGACGTGCGCTTTTTGCCTAACCCACACTGGGACCCCAAGCTACGTCCGATGACGGGCCTGGATCGGCCTGTCGCCGCGTTCCTCGATCGTCACACCGAAGTCCATAACTTCATTTATCAGACGCGTAGCTATCTGGAACTCTGGCTGCCCATGCTGGAGACCAATAACCGCAGCTACCTCACCGTGGCGATCGGTTGTACCGGCGGTAAGCACCGTTCGGTTTATATCGCAGAGCAGCTGGCTGACTATTTTCGCTCACGCGGTAAAAATGTACAGTCTCGTCATCGCACGCTGGAAAAACGTAAATCATGACCGTTAAGCAAACTGTTGAAATCAGAAATAAGCTGGGCATGCACGCGCGCCCCGCCATGAAGCTGTTTGAACTGGTACAGAGTTTCGATGCAGAAGTGCTGTTACGCAATGAGACCGGTACCGAGGCGGAAGCCAGCAGCGTTATTGCGTTACTGATGCTGGACTCTGCCAAAGGCGGTCATATTGAGATAGAGGCCAGCGGCCCGCAGGAAACCGAAGCACTGGCCGCTGTCATTGAGCTGTTTGAAGCCGGATTCGACGAAGATTAACGTCAGTTCAGGTGATTGCGCTGCAGAAAGCCTTCTCCACCTAACTGACGCATCTGACGCAAAATCCACTGCTGGCGTTGACGAACATAGCCTGATGGCGCGTCTGCGCGAAAGCGCAGTGGATTGGGTAAAACCGCAGCCAGCAATGCCGCTTCTGACATGGTTAAACGGCTGGCGGGCTTATTAAAGAAGCGGCGTGACGCAGCCTCTACCCCAAAAGTGCCTTTGCCAAACTCCGCGATGTTCAGGTAAACCGTTAAGATCCGCCGTTTGGTCCACACCGTTTCCAGCCCAACAGTTAATCCTGCTTCCAGCCCTTTACGAATCCAACTACGTCCATCCCATAAAAACAGGTTTTTTGCCGTTTGCTGCGACAGGGTTGATGCACCGCGCATCCGGCTGTCACTGTCGTGCAGAACGGACTGGATGGCCGCCACGTCAAAGCCCCAATGATTGGGGAAGTTTTGATCTTCTGAAGCAATAACGGCCAGTTTCATCCAGGGCGAGATTTCCTCTCGGCCTACCCAGTCGGAATGGGATACGTAGCCAAAATCGCCTCTAAACCAGGCACCTATCTGACGCTCCGCCATCACCGCAGAGAACGGCACCGGTACAAACGAAAAGAGTAAAATGCCCGCCAGCCACAGTCCCACCCAAATCAATACAATGCGCATCACCAGCGGCTTAATGCGCCGCCACAGATTCCCTTTATGCTTACTCATACGATCGTCTCAAATTTTTTTGTGTTAATTAATTTCAGGCGTAATCACCACCCGCAATAAAAATCTTTACCGAAAAAGACGGGGTGACAATGTGCAATGTTTATAACAAGAGAATGAAAATGCATTGTGAATGCAACAATAGTTTGAATGAGTTCAATTACTTCCGCAGAGAAGGAATCGGTTCCATCCTCTCTGTCGTGCGCTCTACTTTTTCAGAAAGATGATACCATTTTGTGACAATACCTCGCCTCAATGTTTCATATAACTTATGTATAATTCTGTTGGGGCAGCAAACTGTTTCCATTAGCTGGAGACAAAATGTTCTTTCAGTCGTCATGTTTCGTGTTTTAACTGTTACAAGACGGTGTTTTAACCCTATGTTTTCGCCGAACTATAAAGCGTTTTCTATCGGTAAAACCTTTTAATGGTGCGGGAAGATCAGGTTTTCCGAAACGTTTTGGGTCCGCGGGAACGAATTTCTTCATTATTCTTTATTATCATAAGTTTATATCTATTTTAATCCAGAACAGCGATGAAAAATTTTGGTTACAGCGCGCAACACAGGTTTTGTTAACAAATTTGGGTTAAGCCCGTACAAAAAACAGAAGTTTTGATTAAAAAATAACCAATGTGACTGTTTAATTGATTCCTTGCTTGACTATGTTGTCGAATTAATGTTTCCTGTATTTAAACGCGGTTCAACATCACAAATTTTAATGAATCTTGTCACAAGGTAATTTGAATTTGCTAAGGTGTTGCAAGTGTTAACCAATACCCCGCTGTTGCATTGAAAACATTAAGCATAGCAGCAGCGTCTTTTTCCCTGGTGTTGGCGCAGTATTAGCGCACCCCGGCCTCGGCTGGGGTCATTTTTTTGTACTACCGCTGTTTTTCAGCCACCCACTCGCGCAGTACTTGCACATCGTGTCGCCATTCACGCTTAAGCTCTTCAACCCATTCGCCCACATTGTCCCACCAGGCCGGTAACTCAGGGCTTTGAATTTGCTTTGCCACCTGCTGAAGGTGCTGCAGACCCACCGATCCCGCTGCGCCTTTGATCTTGTGCCCCTCTTCAGCAATGCCTTTTTGGTCGCGCGCCATCAGATTAGAATCCAGTACATCCAGGTAACCCGGCATCATCTGTTCAAACATGGTCAGACTTTGCGTGATCAGATTCGGCCCCACCAGCTCAAGGTATTGCTCAAGCATCGGGATATCCAGTAATGCATCGGATTGACTGGCGCTCGCCGCCGTCACGGGCAGGCCATCACTTTCAGGCTGATAGTCCCAAAACTTTTTGATAATGGCCGTTAACGCCGGTACGGCAAGCGGTTTACTGAGCACATCGTCCATGCCCGCATCAAAATACTCTTTTTTATCTTTCAGCACGTTGGCCGTTAAGGCGACTAACGGTGGCAGGTTTGCATCAGGATGTTGCTGGCGCAGGGCGCGTGAAACGTCCATTCCGGTCATGTCCGGCAGTTGGATATCTAACAGCACCAGATCGAACTCCAGCGGATCGAACATCTCCAGCGCCGCCTTCCCGGTCATGGCCACCTCTACGCTGCACCCAAGTTTTTCCAGCACCGAGCGGGCCACGATCACATTCAGCTCGATATCTTCCACCAGCAGCACATGTAAGGCCGGCAGCGGCAGCGTGTCGTCCACGCCCTCATCTTCCACTTCCTCTGCGATGCGCGGAGCTTTTATCACCACCGTAAAGCAGGAGCCCTGTCCCGGTGCGCTGCTTACGCTGATATCCCCGCCCATGGCCTGCGCCAGACGGCGTGAAACCGCCAGGCCGATACCGGTTCCGGTCGCTGGCTTGCCGCCATGCTGGTCGGTGACCTGATAGTACATAGCAAAAATTTTATCCTGCTCTTCCTGACGAATCCCCTGCCCGGAATCCTGTACCTCAAAGCGCAGCGTTTCATCCTGCTCGTAGGCCACACGCACGACAATCTCTCCCTGCTGGGTGAATTTCACGGCGTTGCCAATCAGGTTCCACAGAATCTGTCGCAGGCGCGTGCCATCGGTAGAGATTTTATGCGGCAGCGGTAACTGTGGTGCCATCACGAACTTCAGCCCTTTCGGCTGGGCCAGTAAGCCTGAGAGGTTTTCCAGATCGGCAAGGAAACTGGTGAAATCGACCGGCTGGTTATCCAGTTGGACCTTACGACGTTCGATCTTATCGACTTCAATCACGTCATTGAAAATATTGCCCAGGGTAATCGCAGAGACGTGAATGGTTTTAAGGTACTTGAGCTGCTCCTGATTCAGATCGGTATCCAGCAAAATACGACTCAGGCCGACAATGCCGTTAAGCGGCGTACGAAGCTCGTGGCTGATCGTTGAGATAAAGGTGGTCTTCTCCCTGCTGGCGCTCTCCAACGCGTCCTGGTAGCGTTTACGCTCGGTTATATCGCGTCCGAAGCCCATCAGCCCACTCCGCTTACCTACCCGATCGTAATAAGGTACTTTGCGGATCTCAAAACAGGCTTTACGCCCATCGGGATACTGCAACCACTGTTCATAGGTGAGCGACACGTTATGCCGGAAGACCTTTTCATCTGTTTCAAGGACTTTGGTGGCCGTGTCGTTGTCATAGATGTCGCGTGGGGTAAGCCCAATCAGCTGTTTTTCGCTTTTGCCGGTTAACAGTTCCATGGCGCGGTTACAGCCTGAGAACTGTTTGTCGATGTTGCGATAAAAGACCAGGTCCGGTGACGCATCCAGGAAAGAGCGCAGAAAGGAGGACTGTTGCTCCAGTTCGATTTGCGCCTGTTCGCGACGAGCAACCTCTTCGCGCAGCTTCGCCATCACCTGTTCACGTGCCTCTTCGGCTTTTTTACGGTCGGTGATTTCCTGATTGAGCTGGGAAATGGTCTCTTTCATCTGCTGGTTCAGTTCAAGATCGCGCGTACGCATCTCTTCCAGCTTATCCACCAGCCGTGCCAGGCGCTGGCGTGACTCTTCCAGTTGATCCACGACGACAGAAAGAAAGTAGACCGCCCAAGGGGTGATGAGCAGACCAAAAAAGACCGATCGGACCATATCGATACTTTCAACATGACCACGCAGCACCATGGTCACGGCCATCTGAACAATCATGGCCAGCACGACCAGCGCCGACGCCAGTAACAGCGAGAAACGTACCAGGCCAAGCTTGACCATCAAATCAACATAATATTGCGCCAGCAGGCGAATCTGTTTCATAAACACTCCCTGGATGAGAACAGGCACATGATAGCGTATTTACTTCGTGGTCGTCGCAATGCATCCGGTGAGATCCCAGCGCTAACGCACTTTAATGGTGCAAAAGGCGGTTGCTTCGCCGACGTTCATGACCTTACCGCTAAAACCCTTGACTAATTGTGCTAACTCAATGAATCTGTACGGCCGCCTGTCAAAAAGGCGCGTCTTATCTGCTCGTCTTTTTTCGCCCGGCAACGTCCCTTTGCCGCGATTTCCTGCTTTTTATGCATACTCATTCATATAAATCGTATTTTTAAGCAACCTACCGTAATTAATTTTGCTAATCATGCCGCCCTTATTCATTCAAATTTGCTGCTATAAGAAAAACAGATACATCCTGCGCTTCCACTGCCTGAAGCAGCATTTGATGCTGTTTAGCACCTCGTCTCCAGCATACTTAAGTGATTTCACGCCTACAGCACAGTGATACAGTTCACATTTCATCCCTTGTACCTTAGTGAAAAACTGACACATTTTAGACATAAAAACATAATAATTTCATTAGGTTAACGACATAAAAGCGAGGTTAAACTGTGTCAGACTCGCTATTTGACCTCGATTCGCTTTCCCGATAAGTTGGAATTCCGCTGAAAGCTTTCATGATGGGCACGCGTCACGGCATATCTATGCAACATGACGTCCACATGGTTTGAGTCATCTCCTTTCGAGAACGGAAAAAACACGCACTACGCATCAAGGGGCATCTCCTCCTGACGCTGAAAAGTGCGCAAAACCCAACCGCGCAGGCTGTCAGGCGCGGAAATGAAAGAATTTGCGCTGGGAAGATTGTGTAGTTGAACTCAGTGCCTGAAACAATGCAGGTAATGTCTAGAGCAGTTTAAGGAGACCCTCAATGTCCAGTAAAAAACCTGATTCCTATGGCTTATATAACCCAGCAGCAGGAAGTGACAGCTGTGGTGTAGGTTTCATTACCCGTAAGGACGGCGAGCAGACCCATGAAATTCTGCGTATGGCGCATAGCGCGCTCTGCACGGTGCCGCACCGCGGTGGCATGTCTGCTGAGGGCGTTGGCGATGGCGCAGGCGTTAACGTCGATCTTTCACTGCATTTCTTCCGTAAAATTACCGGTCAGGCGCTGGAAGCCGGTCGCTTTGGCGTCGGTAACTTTTTCGTTCCTAAAGACGTTGAACTGCGCGCCAATGCCGAACGTTTGGTAGAAGAGACGTTAAGCCGTTTTAACCTGCCGGTTATCATGAAACGCGAAATGCCGCTGGATAACAGTGTGACACGTCCGGCTGCCGTGCAGTTTCAGCTTCCTATTGTGCAGTGGATTTTTGCCGCACCTCAGGACATCAGTGAGCAAAGTGATTTTGAAAAACAGATCTATCGCGCACTGTTGACCATTGAGGCCCAGGCCTTTACCCAAAGCGAGTTCGGCGGGTTATATCCGCTGTCGCTGTCATCCCGCACACAAGTCTTTAAAGCCCGCCTGAACTCGAATGAAGTGATTCCTTACTTCAAGGATCTGACCGATCCCGATCATCAGGTACGCGGACTGTTTTTCCACACTCGCTTCTCAACCAATACCGATCCGCACACCACCATGGCGCAACCTTTCCGGTTGATGGCCCATAATGGTGAGCTGAATACCGACCGTAAAAACCGTATCGCCGAATCCGCGCTGGCCTCTGCCCGTGGCAAAACGATTGTACGACCAAAAGGTCAGTCTGACAGTTCGCGCCTGGACCAGAGTATTCACAGCCGGTTGATGGAAGACGATCTGGATCTGATCACCGCCGTGGTTTCCATGATGCCCCCGGCCTGGGAAAACGATACCGCGCTCTCCCCTGCCGTCCGCGACATGCTGGAGTATTTTTCGCTGTACGAAGAGAAAAACGATGGCCCTGCCGCGCTCATCTTTGGTAACGGCGAAGTGATTGGTGCACGTCTTGATCGCCTGGGGCTGCGTCCACTGCGTTCGGTTGAAACGGCGGAGTATATTGGTGCCATGTCTGAAGCGGGCCAGATCGCGTTCCCACCTGAAAGCGTGCTGCGCCGTGGTCGTATCGAAGCTGGCGGGATGCTCTATTTTGATCATCGCGAAAAGCGCAGTTACACCACGCATGAGGCGCTGGAAAAACTGGCTGCAGAAAAAGACTATGCCGCATTGGTCAGCAAATCGCGTGTCGATTTGCAAGAGTTGCCGGTCATTCCCGCGGAACAACAGGGCTCTCCCCTGCGCTATCGCGGCGATCTGAAAACCTATCAGCGCTTCGTGGCTTACTACTACAACCAGGAAAGCTTCAAGTTCATGATGGACCCCATGCTGAACACCGGCGCAGAGAAAATCTCGGCGATGGGTTACGGCAACGCCATCAACGGCCTGTCCGATCATGAAGGCGGCATGGCGCACTATTTCTCACAGCGCTTTGCCCAGGTGACTAACCCGCCGCTGGACTCCATTCGTGAAGCGGACGGCATGACGCTGCGCGTAGCCCTGGGGGCGAAACCGCATCTGGGACGCAGTAAAGGCCGCCAGATCATCGTGCCTACGCCGATTCTGACCCATCTGGACATGCTACAGCTGCGTGAACAGAATGTCGCGCCTTATGCCCGCTTTGACATGCTGTATGAACCGGTAATCGGCAAAGACCTGCTCAGCCGCACGGCCAACGCCAGTGCGCTGGAAAAAGCGATTGACGATCTGGCCCAGCAGGTGGTGGATTTTGCCCGTTCACAGGGCGGCATCGCGGTACTGACCGATCGCCATATCTCCTCCACGCAAGCGGCCCTGCCAATGCTGCTGGTTATCTCTGCGGTTAACCAGCGTCTGGTGCAGGAAGGCTTGCGCCTTGACGTTTCACTGGTGGTAGAGAGTGGGCAGATTATCTCTTCCCATCATATTGCTGCCACGCTGGGCTTTGGCGCATCGGCCGTTTATCCGCTTGGCGTGCAAATGCGCGCTGAGGAAAAATTTGGTGAAGGCGAGGAAGGCAATAAAGCCTTTAAACGCTACGCCAAAGCCGCTGAAAAAGCTCTGATGAAAACCATGGGCAAAGTCGGCCTGTGTACCGTAGAGAGCTACAGTAGCGGGGAATTCTTTGAGCCTAACTTCCTGAATACGGACGATCCGGTCCTGAGAAAGTATTACCCCAATATCAAAACGCCCGTCGGCGGCGCAGGCTTTGCCACTATCGCGCAGATGGCGGTGGACTGGCATCAAAGCGCACTGAAAATTCAGGGCGAATCCGAAGTGCCCCTGCTGGGGCTGTTTAAAGAGCGTGCAGAAGGCGCGGGCCACTCTTACGGCACCATTGCCGTACGCACCTTTATTGATATGACTGAAGAACCGATTCGCTTCGCGGACAAAGCGCGTGAAGAGGATAACTTTATTCGGCTGATGACGCTGGCCCGTCTGGAAAATGCCTTTGGCATCAAGCCAGAGACATTCAAAGACAGCAGCTTTGAGCGCATCCCGGATGACGTGATGAATAATTTTGCCATTACGGCCGATTATCGTCAGTTCTCCAGCCTGATGTATGAAGAGCGCAAGCGCCGTCCCGCTGCACTGCGCGATATTCTGGCCTTCCCGGCGGACTTGACCCACATCGACAGTGAAGCCGAATTCCGGCGTAAGCTGGGTCGCTACTCGCTGACCAACAACGGCTTTGCCACGCGCGGTCTGGTATGTGATGCCATTGAAGGCAGCCAGAACGCCTTTATGTTGCGTCTGACCGATGCGATTGTCGGGCTGAAGCCGGAGAGCGAGCGCCTGCTTAACCTGTCTCGTGCGCTGAAAGCCCGCTTTAATGACGAAATTGAAACGGCTGAGGTGGTCGCCGGTGGCCTGAAAGTGACCGCCAGCGGCAAAGCGGCAGACTATCTGTCACGTATCTTTACCGCGCTGCCGTCGCTGCCGCTGAGCGATATTCAACCCGCATGCGAAATCACCCGCACATTCGCCTCTGGCGCAATGAGCCACGGCGCGCTGGTGGCTCCGGCGCATGAAGCGGTCGCGCACGGCACCAATATGGTTGGCGGCATGAGCAACTGCGGTGAAGGCGGCGAACACTACTCGCGTCACGGCACCATTCGTGCCTCACGCATCAAACAGCTGGCCTCTGGCCGCTTCGGTGTCTGGGCGGCTTACCTTGCCGATCCGATGCTGGAAGAGCTGGAGATCAAAATCGGCCAGGGTGCGAAGCCCGGCGAAGGCGGCCAGCTTCCTGCGGCCAAAGTGACCGTGGAGATCGCAGCAGCGCGTGGCGGCACGCCGGGCGTTGAGCTGGTTTCTCCTCCGCCGCACCACGATACTTACTCAATTGAAGATCTGGCGCAGCTGATTCACGACTGTAAAGCGGCCCGCGTACGCGTCATTGTGAAGCTGGTGTCCTCCGAGGGAATTGGCACCATTGCCGTCGGCGTGGCAAAAGCCGGTGCTGACGTGATTAACGTTGCCGGTAACACCGGCGGCACAGGCGCGGCCTCGGTGACCAGCCTGAAATATACCGGACGCGTAGCGGAAATCGGCATCGCCGAAGTCCATCAGGCGCTGTGTGCAAACGGTCTGCGCGACAAAGTGCTGCTGCGCTGCTCCGGCGCACAGCAAACCGGCAGCGATGTAGTGAAATCCGCGCTGCTGGGCGGCGACAGCTTTGAGTTTGGTACCACTGCGCTGATGATGCTGAAATGCGTGATGGCGAAAAACTGTAACGTTAAATGCCCGGCAGGGTTAACCACGAACGCCGAAGCGTTTGATGGCGATCCACGTCAGCTCGCACAGTATTTCCTGAACGTCGCACACGAAGTGCGTGAAATTCTGGCGCGGATGGGCCTGCGCTCCCTGCGTGAAGCGCGTGGTCGCGCCGATCTGCTCCACCTGATGGATCACCCGCTGGAAGTAGGCAAGCTGGATCTGCGCGCAATGCTCACCGTGGTGCCAGAGCTGAAAATCGACAAGCCGGTTTACCTGGAAAAAGATTTTGAGCTGGATGACATCTGGGTTGAAGAGCTCAGCCAGCAGCTGGTGGAACAGGGCAAAACAACGCTGCAGTTGGGCCACGAGGTCGTGCTTAACAACCGCAATAAAAGCGTGGGCGGTCAGTTAGCTATCGATATTGAGCGCATGCTGAATCACACCCTGACGGCGGCACAGATCCAGGCGATGCCGGCCGTGCTGCAGGACGATCGCGGTCGTCGCTACCTGGCACCTGAAACGGTAAACATCACCACAACAGGCTCAGCAGGTCAGTCCTTTGGTGCATTCTGCAATGACGGCATGGTGATGAAACATCGTGGCACCTGTAACGATGGCGTCGGTAAAGGCCAGTGCGGCGGCGAACTGGTGGTGTTATCACCCGGTGGCGGCGCACAGGACAGCGATGGCAACGTCCTGATCGGTAACTTCGCCCTGTTTGGCGCAACCGGCGGCCGTCTGTTCGTTCAGGGCCAGGCGGGCGACCGTTTCGCGGTACGTAACTCCGGTGCAACTGCCGTGGTGGAAGGCGTCGGTGACTTCTGCTGCGAATATATGACCAACGGCGCAGTGTTAAACCTGGGCACTTTTGGTAAAGGCTTCGGTAACGGCATGAGCGGCGGTTTTGCTTACCAGTACGATCCCTATGGCTCACTGGCCAACCATGCGGCAGGCGATTCTGTCCTGTTTGGCTCCATTGCCGACCAGGATGAGCTGGCGCAGATCCATAAGCAGGCGGTCTGGACCATGCTGAACTGGCACCTTGCGGCCACGCAGTCTCCGCGTGCCGCCTGGCTGCTGGAACACTGGGAAACCGAGTGTCAGCACTTTGTTTACGTGATGCCACGTTCTCTGCTGCTTTATCAGGACGGCGGTGAAATTCTGAAGGCGAAATCCCGTAAGGATTTGCTGGAAGAACTGTCGACGGCGCTGGCTGCCCATCAGGTAGCCAAATTCAAAGCCGCCTGGCGTGAAGGCAAAACCATTGCTGACGGTGCGGTACCGGCCTATGGGGCGACCGATACGCAGGAAATGTTTGTTTTGCTTAACAACTACACCGTACTGAGCTTTGCGCAGCAACTGGCATTAGGTAAGTTACCTAAAGGCACCTCAGTTGAGGCCCCTGCCGTGGAGAAAGCCGTCCGCAATTTGCTGATGACAGAAGACTTTTCTCTGATCAGTAAACTGCAACGCCATGCGCGAGCAGCGATTGAAAACTACAGTGACAGCGAGTTGGCCAGCCTGATCGGTTCAAAACGCATGTCCGATTATAAAGCGGCACTGACGCAACGTAACATCCGCTCGATGGACAGCCTGGCCACCTATGGCTGGATCATGTATCAGGATGCCTGCAACCGTGAAATCCTCGGTCGCCTGCCTGATTTTGAAGAGTTGTTTGCGCGTGCGGCGTTACCTGAAATTGCAGCAGCGGTGGGTAAACTGGCCTGACAGCAGAGTCAGTGAACAGAACTGTGTTTAATCATGATTACCCGGATTTATTCGTCGTACCGGGCGCAGCGGCAACCTTATCCGCTCAGCAGCAAGCTGCTGAGCGCGCAGGAACCGACTGCCATCGACACGGCGACGTATGACGGTCAAGAGCGGGATTGAGTAAAGGTATCCATGAAAATTCCATATATTCCTGAAGATGCACCTTTTAATGGTGACCAGAAATACTGGCTGGCGGGCTTTCTGGCTGGCCTGCACTCCCGTTTGTTGGTGCTGGAAGATAAACAGCAGCCAGCGGCGGGCAGCAGTGCTGCCGCCACCACCCAACTGCACATCCTTTATGGTTCTCAGACCGGCAATGCTGAGGCGTTGGCCCAGTCAGCGGCGAAATCAGCCCGAGCCAAAGGTCTGGTGCCCGTCGTTCAGGCATTAGGCGATGTGGATCTCGACGTGTTCGCCACCATGCGCCACGTGCTGATTGTCACCTCAACCTATGGCGAAGGTGAAATGCCCGACAACGCCCAGCTGTTTTGGGACGCGATTTCAGCCAGCACTGCGCCGCGCCTGGAGCAGATGCACTTCGCCGTGCTGGCCATTGGCGATACCGGTTATGACGGATTCTGCCAGGCAGGTAAGTTCCTGGATATGCGTCTGGAACAGCTTGGTGCAAAACGCGTTGTCGACCGTATCGACTGCGATATTGATTACGAAGAGCCGTCGAATGAATGGCTGAACAGCACGATGCCACAGTTTGCCAGCAGCGCAGGCAGCAGCGGCACGGTGCTGGAGAGCGCCCCGGAAGCACCCGTCATTCCTGGCAGCAACAAATCCAACCCCTATGCGGCTGCCCTGATCACCAACAAGCGCCTGTCGAGCGAACAGTCAGCCAAGGACATTCGCCACTTCGAGTTTGATCTTAGCGACAGCGGTCTCAAGTATGAAGCCGGTGACGCGCTTGGCGTGATTCCGGTCAACGAACCGTCGCTGGTTAACCTGCTGCTTACGCAGTTGAACGCCGATTATCAGACGCCGGTGCCGGGTTTCGACCGAAGTCTGGGCGACCTGCTGACCTACCAGTTTGAAATTTCTGAGCCATCACGCAAGCTGATTGAGTGGGTAGGACAAAATACCACCAACCAGGAGCTGCGCCATGTCCTTCAGCATGATGATAAAGATGCCCTGGGTGTCTGGCTGTGGGGCAAAGATACGCTGGATCTGCTGCAGCTTGAGCTAACGCGTAGCCTGAGCGTGACAGAGTTTGTTGCCCTGCTGCGCCCGCTGCAGCACCGCGCCTACTCCATTTCATCCAGCTCAAAAGCGCATCCTAATCAGGTGCACCTGACCATTGCCTCTGTGCGCTATCACAGCGGTGGCCGTAACCGTAGCGGTGTGTGCTCAACCTACCTGGCAGAGCGCGTGCGCCGTGGTGAAAAGCCCGCGATCTTTATTTCGCCTAACAAAGCCTTCCGTGTGCCCGCCAACGGCAATGCCCCGCTGATTATGGTGGGACCGGGTACGGGCATCGCGCCGTTCCGTGCGTTTTTGCAGGAGCGTCAGGTGACAGGTGCCCAGGGCAAGAACTGGCTGTTCTTTGGCGATCAGCATCAGGAGCACGACTTCATTTATCGCGAAGAGCTCACAGCCTGGCAGGAGAGCGGTTTGCTCACGCGTCTTGATCTGGCCTTCTCGCGCGATCAGGACAAGAAAATCTACGTGCAGAACCGGATGCTGGAACAGGGCGCAGAGCTCTATGCCTGGCTACAGGAAGGGGGCTACTTCTACGTCTGTGGCGATGCATCACGCATGGCGAAAGACGTCGATAGCGCGCTGTATGAAATCGTGCGCCAGTTTGGCGGGCTGTCCAGCGAGCGAGCGGCCGACTACATCGATCAGCTGAAGAAAGAGAAACGCTACCTGCGCGACGTTTATTAATCCCTGCCGCAGAAAGCAAAAATCCGGGTAACCTGTGTTCCCGGATTTTTTTATGCCTGCTCTCTGGCAGGCAAAAACGCGCTATCTGGCAGGCAAAAAAATACCCGTCGAGGTGACGGGCATGCTGTGTTATTTCACCACACGCAGTGCGGGACGGCCACCACGTGGCGGCGGATCGTCATCAGGTGAATGATCATCATCGCTGGCATCATCAGGGCGGTCGCCGTCAATGACTGACATCACCGTTTCTTCCTGATTCTCTGGGAATTCCTGCGTCCCGCCTTCGTAGGCCGGTTCAGGTTCAAACATCGTGCCTGCACCGTTTTCACGCGCGTAGATAGCGAGTATAGCCGCCATCGGGACGTTCACCTGACGCGGAACGCCACCAAAACGTGCGTTAAACGAAACCTCATCGTTACCCAGGTCAAGATTACCGACGGCACGCGGCGCAATGTTCAATACAATCTGACCATCACGTGCATATTCCAGTGGTACCTGAACACCAGGCAGATTGATGTCGACGACCAAATGCGGTGTGAGCTGGTTATCCAGTAACCAGTCATAGAAAGCACGCAGTAAATAAGGCCGACGGGCTGTGAGTTGTGACATTTCCATAAATCAGCCCCGGGCTTGCAGGCGCATTTCACGTTCAGCTTCAGTCAGTGAAGCAAGGAAGGAGTCACGCTCAAATACGCGGTTCATATAGCCTTTCAGCTCTTTGGAGCCTGAACCGAGCAGATCGATACCCATTGACGGTAAACGCCACAGCAGCGGTGCCAGATAGCAGTCAACCAGGCTGAACTCGTCGCTCATAAAGAATGGCGTCCGTCCAAACAGAGGGGCAATCGCCAGTAACTCTTCACGCAGCTGCTTACGCGCCGCTTCAGCTTCCTGACCACTGCTGTTCTCAACCTTTCTCATCAGGCTGTACCAGTCTTGTTCGATACGGTGCATCATCAAACGGCTTTCGCCACGCGCGACAGGGTAAACAGGCATCAACGGTGGGTGTGGAAAACGCTCATCCAGATATTCCATGATGATGCGTGATTCGTACAGCGTCAGTTCGCGATCTACCAGCGTCGGCACGGTGCGGTACGGATTGAGGTCAATCAGATCCTGCGGCAGGTTATCCATTTCGACCTGCTCGATCTCTACGCTGACACCTTTCTCGGCAAGCACAATACGTACCTGATGGCTAAAAATGTCAGTAGGACCAGAAAACAGCGTCATTACCGAACGTTTGTTGGCAGCGACAGCCATGAAAACCTCCCAGTTTGTTCACAAAAAGTTACTGCGAATAGCCAACCACACGGCGACTCACCTGCTCATAGAACTCGCTCGCAATTCGCGCTAACCACCCCCGACAAATGCCAGGCGCATAACGCGCCAGCTTGCGGGCGCAAAGTGACACAGAGTTTACCAGATTTTAGGCAGCTTGTGGGTGGGGGAATGCATTTTTGCGGGCAAAATGCGAACAGTATTGTGGTTTTATGCGACAGGGCGACCTGATGCATAAAATAAAAAACCCGCCGAAGCGGGTTTTTTGCCAACTGTGTCTGCCGAAGCAGCAACAATTAACGTTTGGAGAACTGAGGACGACGACGTGCTTTACGCAGACCGACTTTCTTACGTTCAACCTGACGAGCATCACGGGTAACGAAGCCTGCTTTACGCAGTTCGCCACGCAGTGACTCATCATACTCCATCAGAGCGCGGGTGATACCATGACGGATCGCACCTGCCTGACCAGAGATACCGCCACCTTTAACGGTGACGAACAGATCGAATTTACCAACCAGGTCCAGCAGCTCAAGCGGCTGACGAACTACCATGCGGGCAGTTTCGCGACCGAAGTACTGTTCCAGAGAACGTTGGTTAATAACGATGTTACCGCTACCCGGCTTAATAAATACGCGAGCGGTAGAGCTTTTGCGGCGACCAGTGCCGTAGTTTTGAGTTTCAGCCATTGCCTTTAATCCCGATTAAATGTCAAGAACTTGCGGTTGCTGTGCCGCATGGGTGTGCTCGTTGCCTGCGTAAACTTTCAGTTTACGATACATAGCACGACCCAGCGGGCCCTTCGGCAGCATGCCTTTAACCGCGATCTCAATCACACGCTCAGGACGGCGAGCAATCATCTCTTCAAAGGTCGCCTGTTTGATACCACCGATGTGGCCGGTGTGGTGATAGTAGATCTTGTCAGTACGCTTGTTGCCGGTTACAGCAACTTTTTCAGCGTTCAGAACGATGATGTAATCACCAGTATCAACGTGCGGAGTGTATTCCGCTTTATGTTTACCACGCAGACGGCGCGCCAGTTCAGTCGCCAGGCGACCCAAGGTTTTGCCAGTTGCGTCAACAACATACCAGTCACGTTGGACGGTTTCTGGTTTAGCTGTAAAAGTTTTCATCGAAAAGCTTACCCAAATTAAGTTACACGTTGGTGAAATCCCAAACGCTTAAGTAAACGAATGAGGCTCACACGACCATTTTGACCAGCAAGCCACCCCTTCGGATAGCGTTACCGGAACGCAGAGGATTTGGGAAAAAAATCCTGTGCTGTAACGTGGGGTCGCAAGATTATAGAGAAGTCGATTACAAAAATCGAACCCTATTTTCATTTATTACGCGTAATCTCAGGGTAAATGCGCCAGCCGCAGGTACTCCTCGCTCTGCATTTCCTGCAGACGCGACAAACAGCGCTGATATTCAAATTTCAGGCGCGAGCCCTGATAAATTTCAAACAGCGAAGTTTCTGCCGCCACGACCAGTTTGACATGGCGCTCATAAAACTCGTCGACCAGCGCCAGAAAACGCCGCGCCTGATCTTCCGTTTTGTAGATCATCACCGGCACATCAAACAGCAGAACGCTGTGAAAGCGGCGCGACAGCTCAATGTAATCATGCTGGCTGCGCCCTTCTCCGCACAGCGTTTTGAAATCAATGGCAATCACCCCTTCCGCTACGCCCATCGTTGCCATTTTACGATGGTTGATTTCCAGCACCGGCGCTTCACCGCGTTTTTCGCCTGACAGCGCCTGAAACAGGCGATCCATCTCAGCGTACGTGTCAGGTGCCAAGGGGAACTTCCATAAATGTGCTGACGTCAGCGTACGCAGACGGTAATCAATGCCCGCATCGACGTTCATCACCTCACAGTGTTGCTTAATCTGCTCAATGGCAGGCAGGAAGCGTGCACGCTGCAAGCCGTTTTTATACAGGTTATCAGGCGGGATGTTCGAGGTTGCGACCAGACTGATGCCGCGCGCAAACAGCGCTTCCATCAGCGTACCCAGCAGCATGGCGTCAGTGATGTCAGAAACAAAAAACTCGTCAAAACAGAGAATATCGGTTTCAGCCTTGAAGCGGTCGGCAATGATGAGTAGCGGATCGCTGTGCCCCTGCAGTTCTGTGAGTTCTTCATGCACACGCAGCATAAAGCGGTGGAAGTGCAAACGCAGTTTGCGGTCGCCAGGAATAGACTGAAAAAACAGATCCATTACCCAGGTTTTCCCGCGGCCAACGCCGCCCCACATATACAAGCCACGAACGGGCGCTTTGGCGTGTGACGTCTCTTTTCGTACCAGCTTCGACAGACGACCTAACAACCCTGATGAGGCGGGTTCGGTATTATGCTGACGCGCGATCAGCCCTTGCTGGATAGCATCTAAGCGGGTAATCGCTTCACGTTGTACATCGTCGGGCTTGAAATCGCCCTGTGATAGCGCCTGCTCGTAGCGGGCAAGCGGAGATGAGGTTTGCATGGTTATCTCAGTGTCCCTGAATTTTGTCTTATTCAAACGTCGTTTGTCGAAAAAAAGGCCGCTCTACACTAAGGCATGGCGCTCCAGAGTTCCACATCCATAAGATTAACGGGTATAGTGACTACTATTAAGTGGTGCAACGCCCTACGGAACAACGGAAATAACACGGGAGTCATTATGACCTGGGAATACGGGCTAATTGGTTTAGTGGTAGGTATTATTGTCGGCGCAGTGGCAATGCGTTTTGGCAACCGGAAGCTGCGTGAGCAGCGCAGCATGCAGTATGAACTGGATAAGACCAAGGCCGAGCTGGCAGATTATCGCCAGGAGCTGACCAATCACTTTGCGCAAAGCGCAGAGCTGCTGGATAACATGGCGCGCGATTATCGTCAGCTCTATCAGCATATGGCGAAAGGTTCCAACGATCTGCTGCCCAATATGCCTGGGGATAAAAATCCCTTTGCATGGCAACTGACCGAGGCAGAAGCCGATAACGATCAGGCACCGGTGCAGATGCCGCGTGATTATTCTGAAGGCGCCTCCGGTTTACTGCGTGGTGAACGCGCCGTCCGCGACTAAGCTTATCGGGCACAGCCACGCTGTGCCCGCTGTTTTTGCGAACCCCGGCCACAAACGGCTGTCTCATTGATTTATTCCCCCCACTTTTTGCAGCGAGAGCGTTGTAGCAATGAAAAAACAAGCACGACTGTTAAGCGCATTAGCCTTGAGTATTGGAATGAGTCTTGCCGCTGCGCCCGGCGCGATGGCGACGCTGCCCGCACAGATTCAGAGCCAGCCCCTGCCGAGCCTGGCCCCAATGCTGGAAAAAGTGTTACCTGCGGTGGTCAGTGTGCATGTTGAAGGCACGCAATCTGATTCCCAGGCTCAGGATATCCCCGAGCCGCTGAAACGCTTCTTCGGCCAGTTGCCTGGCGGCGGACCAGCCCAGCCTCAACCCTTTGAGGGACTGGGTTCCGGTGTCATCATCGATGCCGCCAAGGGCTACGTTCTGACCAACAATCACGTGGTCAATGGTGCTGACAAAATCAACGTTCAGCTCGGCGACGGCAGTGAATATGATGCCAAACTCATTGGTCACGATGAGCAGACCGATATTGCCCTGATTCAGATTCAGGGCGCGAAAAACCTGACACAGATAAAAGTGGCCGATTCTGATCAACTCAAAGTCGGCGACTTTGCCGTTGCCATTGGTAATCCCTTTGGCCTGGGTCAGACGGCAACCTCAGGGATTATCTCAGCGCTGGGCCGCAGTGGCCTGAATCTCGAAGGGCTGGAAAACTTTATTCAGACCGACGCCGCCATTAACCGGGGCAACTCGGGTGGCGCACTGGTTAACCTGAACGGCGAGCTGATCGGCATTAATACCGCCATTCTGGCCTCCAGCGGCGGCAATATCGGCATTGGCTTTGCTATTCCCAGCGATATGGCAATGAACCTGGCACAGCAGCTGATTAAGTACGGCGAAGTGAAACGGGGTCAGTTGGGGATTAAAGGCACTGAGATGACCGCAGATATCGCCAAGGCGTTTAACGTGGACGCTCAGCGTGGCGCATTCGTCTCTGAAGTGCTGCCGCAGTCTGCTGCTCAAAAAGCCGGTATCAAGTCAGGCGATATCATCGTTTCGGTCAACGACAAACCGATCACCAGCTTCGCAGAACTGCGGGTGAAAATCGGCACAACGGCACCGGGCGAGAAAGTTAAGCTTGGCCTGTTGCGTGAAGGGAAACCGGTGAGCGTCGATGTCACCCTTGAGCAAAGTGCCCAGACGACAGCCAGCGCACAGCTGCTTTCTCCGGCACTGCAAGGCGCAACGCTGAGCGACGGTCAGACCAAGACCGGCGATAAAGGCGTGAAAATTGATGCCATCGAAAAAGGGACGCCTGCCGAGCAGGTTGGTCTGCAAAAAGATGACGTTATCATTGGTGTCAACCGCACGCGGGTTCAGAACATTGCCGAAATGCGCAAGGTGCTGGAAGCCAAACCACCGGTGATGGCACTGAATGTGGTACGCGGTGAAGAAAGTATCTATCTGTTATTGAGATAAACCACGCATTACGGCGGACACAAGCGCGTGTGTGTCCGCCGCTCTCATGTTATTCTCCCCAGCGTTCTCCCCTGACGTGATTTAACACCATGTTTCTTAAACTCTTGCGTTCAGTGGTGTTGGGACTGATTGTTGCGGGCATCTTGCTCGTGGCGCTGCCCGCACTGCGTTTGGGCAGTGCTGCCCTGTATAGTCAAAATGACAGTAACGACGAAACGCCCTTTGGCTTCAATCAAGGGGTGAGGCGTGCCGTGCCTGCCGTTGTGAACGTTTACAACCGCAGCGCACATGGGAACAACAACCGCGGTATCACCACGCTGGGTTCGGGCGTGATTATGAATGCCAAGGGCTACATCCTGACCAACAAGCACGTCATCAACAATGCCGATCAGATTATCGTCGCCCTACAGGATGGCCGTTTTTTTGAAGCCACCCTGGTCGGTTCAGATGCCATGACCGATTTGGCCGTGTTGAAAATTACCGCCTCTAATCTGCCGGTTATCCCCATTAATCCCAAACGCGTCGCGCATATTGGCGATGTGGTGATGGCTATCGGCAACCCCTACAACCTGGGACAAACGGTTACCCAAGGCATTATCAGTGCGACAGGCCGTGTTGGGCTTAGCTCTTCAGGCCGCCAGAACTTCCTGCAAACCGATGCCTCCATCAATCAGGGGAATTCAGGCGGTGCGCTGATCAACTCCCTGGGCGAACTTATGGGCATTAACACCCTGACGTTCGATAAAAGCAGCGATGGCGAAACGCCAGAGGGGATCGGTTTTGCTATTCCCACGCCGCTGGCGTCCAAAATCATGGATAAGCTGATCCGTGATGGTCGGGTGATACGCGGCTATATCGGGATCACCGCCCGAGAGGTGCCGCCGTTACACGGTCAGGGCAACAGTCTTGATCGGGTTCAGGGCATTATCGTCAGCGTGGTTACCCCCGGCGGGCCTGCTGAGAAAGCCGGTATTCAGGCAAATGATGTGCTGCTGAGCGTAGACGGTAAACCGGCTATATCGGCACAGGAAACCATGGACCAGGTTGCTGAAATTCGCCCCGGATCGGTAGTTGATGTCCAGGTGCTGCGCAATGACAAGAAGCTGACGCTACCGGTAACGATTCTGGAGTTTCCCGATAACAGTCAGTAGGTCAGGTAAGCCGGTGCCCGGCGCAATGCGGTGAAGGGCAATCCTGGCCCTCCTGGTGCTCTGCCTGCGCGGCGCGGCTTTTCAGCTGCGCCGGTTTTTCAGGGCTGGGGCGGCAAGACTTAGCAGCGGTCCACCGGAAACGCGATCACCTCAGACAGCGATTCTGCGTTCAGTGCCAGCATGATCAAACGATCCACACCCAGAGCGACGCCAGAACTGGCCGGCATACCGTGTTCCAGCGCGGCCAGCAGGTAGGTATCAATGGGATGTTGCGGCAGACCGCGCGCCGCGCGCCGACGGTTATCCTGTTCAAAGCGCTGACGCTGTTCACGGCTGTCGGTGAGTTCACGGAAACCATTCGCCAGCTCAATACCTTTGTAGTAAACCTCAAAGCGTTCAGCCACCCGATGATCTTCGGTGCTGATCTCCGCTAATGCCGCCTGGCTGGCCGGAAAGTGATAGATAAAGCACGGCTTGTCCTGGCCAATTTTGGGCTCCACGCCCAGCATAAACAGCAGCATCAGCAAGGTATCGCGATCGTCTTCCCGGCTTGCCAGCTCGCCCTCACCCATTTTTTCCGCTGCGTCGCGCAGCTGCGCTTTGTCAGCGGAAAGCGGGTCCAGCTCAAGGTGGCGAATAAAGGCCTGCTGATAAGAGAGCGACTCTGCGCTGTCACACTCCAGCACCTGCTGCAGCAGATCATCAACTTCATTCATCAACCGGTACATATCATAGTGGGGGCGATACCACTCCAGCATGGTGAACTCAGGGTTGTGATACCGTCCGGCCTCTTCGTTGCGGAAGCTGCGGCCCATTTGATAAATGGGGCCACTCCCGGCAGCCAGCAGGCGTTTCATGTGGTATTCCGGGCTGGTCATCAGCCAGAGGTCGCGGCCTTCGGACATGCCAGGCCCGACAAAGCGCGTCTGGAAGGGCACCAGATGGATGTCAGTGATTGTGGCCTGACTCATCGCTGGCGTGTCGACTTCCAGTACGCCACGATCGGCGAAGAAACGACGTACTTCAGCAATGATGGCTGCGCGTTTAATTAAATTGGCAATGGAAGCGCCAGGTTGCCAGCTTGCCGTTTCACTCATGGTGATGACTCCAGATACAAATAAGGGAGGGAAGTCTACTCGCAATGTGGGTGGCAAACAATCGTGGCGCAAACCTGTCCAGGAAACGGCAGGGGTTCTATAATTAACAGGCTAAATCACAAAGGAATCTTTTTATGTCTCCATGGAAAACATTGGTCGCCAGCGTAAGTGCATTTCTGTCTGTTGCCTGCTCAACTACCCCGCCGAAAAACGTTACCGTCATTGAAAACTTCGACAGCCAGCGTTACCTCGGTCAGTGGTACGAGATCGCCCGGCTGGATCATGGCTTTGAACGCGGCCTGGAACAGGTCACAGCAAATTACAGCCCGCGTGAGGATGGCGGTCTGAAAGTTGTTAATCGCGGCTATAACGTCAAAAAACAGCGTTGGCAGGAAAGCGTAGGCAAAGCTTACTTTACTGGCGACAAGCAGCGTGCGGCGCTGAAGGTCTCGTTCTTTGGTCCATTTTACGGTGGCTACAACGTGATAGCGCTGGATTCCGACTACCGATATGCGCTGGTATGCGGCCCTAACCGCCACTATCTGTGGATTCTTTCACGGACGCCGCAGTTGGATGACGGCGTGAAACAAAAGCTTGTGCAGCAGGCACGCCAGGCCGGTTTCCCGGTTGATGAGTTGATTTGGGTTAAGCAGGGATAAAAGAAAGCCGGTACGAAAAGGTTCGTACCGGTTTTTTTATTTACTGCGCACTGCGCTGAATCGCGTGGCCGCCCGCTTCAACGTCTTCGCCAACGCCGCGCGTGGTGTTGCAGCCAGAAAGCAGTGCAGAGAACATCATCACAGAGAAAATCGCAACAATACTTTTCTTTAACATATCCATATCCTTTTTGATTGCATTATAAGTACAGCTTTTAAAGCATAGACTGATTACGCAACGCCGCGAGCCTGAGCTGCGGAAAAAGGAAACGTGGATAAGTTATTTAGCCGCGCGAGAGATAGCGCCGCCCAAGTGAGAAACATCTTCGCCAAAACCGTGGAAGGTGTTACAGGCGCTTAGTCCAGAAGTGACAAGCAACGCCAACGCGATAAGTTTTGCCCGTTTTTTCATGGTGAACTCACTCAAGAAAAAGGCGCATCAGAGAAATGCGCCTTTCATGTTTATTTTACGCGTGACACGTATTCGCCAGAGCGGGTGTCAACTTTCACCACCTCACCAATCTGCACGAACAATGGCACTTTAATGACCGCACCCGTTGACAGTGTCGCTGGCTTGCCGCCTGTACCTGCGGTATCACCTTTCAGGCCTGGGTCGGTTTCAATGACTTCTGCCTCAACAAAGTTTGGTGGCTGAACCGCAATCGGTTTATCGTTCCATAAGGTTACGATACACTCCGCGTTGTCCTGCAACCACTTCTGTACTTCGTCCAGCACTTTTGCTTCAACCTGATACTGCTCAAAGCTTTCAGGGTGCATGAAGTAGTAGAAATCACCGTCGTTGTAAGAATACTGCAGCGTCATATCCTTCACGTCTGCGCCTTCGGCAGAATCCGTTGATTTGAAGGTTTTTTCAACGCGTGAACCGGTCAGCAGACGACGCATTTTTACACGTGCAAACGCCTGACCTTTACCCGGCTTAACGAACTCGCTTGATTCGATGGCATAAGGTTCGCCTTCGAACATGATTTTAAGACCGGGACGGAAATCGTTGCTAAGATAAGTCGCCATAAAGGCCCTCTGTAGATATTAACTGGTAATAGCCAAAAAAATGGCACACATTGTAACCCTAAATTCCCCTTCCAGAGAAGATTGGTTGCAGCAACTTGCTGATGTTGTCACTGATCCTCATGAATTACTGCAACTTTTAGCGCTCGACCATCATCCGGATCTGGCTGCTGGCAGTGACGCACGCCGACTTTTTGCGCTGCGCGTGCCGCGCGCCTTTATCCAACGGATGAAAAAAGGCGATGCACGGGACCCGCTCCTGCTACAGGTACTGACCAGCCGTCAGGAGTTTATCGACGCGCCAGGTTATAGCACCGATCCACTCGATGAACAAAATAGCGTGGTGCCGGGATTACTGCACAAATATAACAATCGTGCCTTGCTGTTGGTCAAAGGCGGCTGCGCCGTGAACTGCCGTTACTGCTTTCGCCGTCATTTTCCTTACCAGGATAATCAGGGCAACAAGCGTAACTGGCAGGCCGCGCTGAATTATATTGCCGCTCATCCGGAACTGGATGAGATTATCTTTTCAGGCGGCGATCCCTTAATGGCAAAAGATCATGAGCTGGCCTGGCTCATTGACGCGCTGGCCGCTATCCCGCATCTGAAACGGCTACGTATTCACAGCCGACTGCCGGTGGTGATTCCGGACCGCATCACGGCAACGCTATGTCAGATGCTGGCTGAGACGCGGCTTCAGGTATTGATGGTAACCCATATCAACCACGCCCGTGAGATTGATGAGGCACTCTGCGATGCCATGCTGCGCCTGAAAGGTGCTGGCGTTACGCTGCTTAATCAGAGCGTGCTGCTGCGCGGCGTGAATGATGAGGCGCAAACCCTCGCGGCGCTGAGCAATGCGCTGTTCAATGCCGGCATTCTGCCCTACTACCTGCATGTGCTGGACAAGGTGCAGGGCGCGGCCCATTTCTATGTTTCCGATGAGGAAGCCCGCGCGCTGATGCGCGGCCTGTTGCCCTTAGTCTCCGGTTATCTGGTGCCTAAGCTGGCACGAGAAATCGGCGGCGAGCCGAGCAAAACGCCGCTGGATCTACAGCTTCGTCAGGAATAAAAACGCGGTCACCTGGGCGGTCAATCACACACGCTCATGGCCGCCCGGACAGACCACGCACGCGGAAGGTCGCGTCCGGCATCCGCTGGCAGCTCACAGGCCGTGAATACGGCGACAACACATCAGCCATAAAAAAACGACCGGCTCGCAGGCCGGTCGTCTCAAAAACTCTGCTTATTCAGCGGACAATCAGTTAGGGCACTTATAAACCTGGCCAGTCATTTTGCTGTCGAGTGGTGCAAAGGCTGACAGCAGATTTTGTGTCGGGCTGGTCGCACCATAAATGACATTGCCGCCCATCTCTGCTGCACGGTTACGCAGGTCGTTAGCTGCACCACGCAGTGCGCTGGTTTCACCACCGGCTCCGCTTAACCAGTTACTTTGCGAGCCGGTCAGGCTACCCAGAAGCTGACATTGTTTGCCAGGTTGCTGGTCGGTAAAGGTGACGCGCTGACCAGCAGAAGTCAGGTCGGTAGAGCTGCTGCAGCCTGTAAGCAATAACGCACCAGCCGTAAGACCGAGCAAGAGGTTAATACGCATTATAATCCCCATTTATTATCATCAGTGTCGGATGGCAGCGTAGCAGAAAAACACGCATTTTTTCTGAACATTCATTGCCCTAATCCGTGCCAACGTCACCGTTGCGCCACTACTTATACCTTTTCCTCAGCAAAAGAAAAACCCCCGACCGTTTCCGATCGGGGGTTCTTATGACGCAAGCGTCAGGGCAATTACATCATGCCGCCCATACCGCCCATGCCACCCATACCGCCAGCGCCTGCACCTAAGTCTGGTGCATCGCCTTTCGGCAGGTCAGTGACCATACATTCGGTGGTGATCATCAGGCCAGCAACCGACGCCGCGTACTGCAGAGCAGAGCGAGTCACTTTGGTTGGGTCCAGAATACCGAAGTCGATCATGTTGCCGTATTCTTCAGTCTGCGCGTTGTAACCGTAGTTACCGTCGCCTGCTTTCACGTTGTTTGCTACAACAGAAGGCTCTTCGCCGGCGTTAGAGACGATTTGACGCAGTGGTGACTCCATTGCGCGCAGCGCAACTTTGATACCCACGTTCTGGTCTTCGTTCTGACCACGCAGCTCGGTCAGCAGTGCTGCAACGCGAACCAGCGCCACACCACCACCCGCAACCACACCTTCTTCTACCGCAGCACGGGTTGCGTGCAGGGCATCTTCAACGCGGGCTTTTTTCTCTTTCATTTCAACTTCAGTTGCTGCGCCCACTTTCAGTACGGCAACACCGCCTGCCAGTTTCGCGACGCGCTCCTGCAGTTTTTCTTTGTCGTAGTCAGACGTGGCTTCTTCGATCTGCTGACGAATCTGGGTTACGCGGCCCTGAATAGTAGCCTCTTCACCTACGCCATCAATGATGGTGGTGGTGTCTTTGTTGATCACCACACGCTTCGCCTGACCCAGATCTTCCAGGGCTGCTTTCTCCAGTTCCATACCGATCTCTTCAGAGATAACGGTACCACCGGTCAGGATAGCGATATCCTGCAGCATGGCTTTACGACGGTCGCCGAAGCCAGGCGCTTTAACCGCAGCCACTTTCACGATACCGCGCATGGTGTTAACCACCAGGGTCGCCAGCGCTTCGCCTTCGACGTCTTCCGCGATGATCAGCAGAGGTTTGCCGGCTTTCGCAACGGCTTCCAGCACTGGCAGCATTTCACGGATGTTAGAAATTTTCTTGTCAGCCAGCAGGATGAACGGTGATTCCAGCTCAATTGCGCCCGTCTCTGGCTTGTTGATGAAGTAAGGAGACAGGTAGCCGCGATCGAACTGCATACCTTCAACCACGTCCAGCTCGTCCTGCAGACCGGTGCCTTCTTCAACGGTGATAACGCCTTCTTTGCCCACTTTTTCCATTGCCTGAGCAATCAGTGTACCCACGGTTTCATCGGAGTTCGCAGAGATGGTACCAACCTGAGCAATGGCTTTAGAGTCTGAGCAAGGCACAGACAGTTTTTTCAGTTCTTCAACCGCAGCGATAACCGCCTGGTCGATACCGCGCTTCAGATCCATCGGGTTCATGCCCGCCGCAACGGCTTTCAGGCCTTCGGTGATGATGGACTGCGCCAGAACGGTTGCAGTGGTGGTACCGTCGCCCGCAGCGTCGTTCGCTTTAGAGGCCACTTCTTTCACCATCTGTGCGCCCATGTTTTCGAACTTGTCTTCCAGCTCGATTTCACGCGCAACAGAGACACCATCTTTAGTGATGGTCGGTGCACCAAAAGATTTATCCAGAACCACGTTACGGCCTTTCGGGCCCAGGGTAACTTTTACTGCATCTGCCAGTACGTTCACGCCACGCAACATTTTTACGCGTGCGTCATTACCGAATTTTACGTCTTTAGCTGCCATTTCAAATTTCCCTTAAATTCGTTTCGTTCAGTGAATTACGCGTAAAACTTACGCTTCAACAATCGCCAGAATGTCGCTTTCAGAGATGATCAGGACTTCTTCGTTGTCGATTTTTTCAGTTTTGGCACCGTAGCCTTCGCTGAAGATCACTACGTCACCAACTTGTACGTCCAGCGGCTTCACTTCACCACTTTCAAGGATACGGCCTTTGCCCACAGCCAGAACTTCACCACGAGTGGATTTGCCTGCTGCAGAACCGGTCAGCACAATGCCACCCGCTGACTTAGCTTCAACTTCTTTACGCTTCACGATGACACGATCGTGTAATGGACGAATTTTCATTTGATAGCTCTCCTTTGAGAAGTCCAATCATTCATTTTTGGGTTGAATACCGGGCTGTGTGGCTTCCGGCCTCGTGACCAGAGAGATAGGGCCGCGACCTGACACTTTCAAGGGGGCAACCCACAAATTTTTTTAGTCTGATGGCACAACTGGCGACTTTTTAGACAAACCAGGCGAACTGGCTAAAAGACAAACAAAAAGCGCGACCTGAGGTCGCGCCTGAGAGGCAGAGATTAACGATCTTTAGGATCGTCATGATGTTCAAGACGATCGCTGTCTTTGCGTTCGAACTCGCCGTCCATCGTGTAACCACTGTCCGGGCCTGCGCCGGGTCCACGCCAGACGCGCAGATGCGGCATCAATTTTAACGTCAGGTGTTTCTGCACCGGCGGCAGTAACAGCAGCAAGCCCAGCAGGTCGGTAAAGAAACCTGGCAACAGCAGCAGGAAACCGGCAATGATCAGCGAAACGCTTTTCACCATTTCCTGCGCCGGGCTTTCGTTACGCGCCAGCTTCTCCTGCATCAGCATAAAGTTTTTCATGCCCTGGTTTTTAACCAAAGACACGCCAATGCATGAGGTGAAAACCACCAGCAGCATAGTGAGCAGCACGCCGAGGACGTGTGCAACCTGAATGAAAAGCGAGATCTCAATCCAGGCCAGTACGAAAAAGATCACTAACGGTAACCAGCGCACCGGATTCTCCTGTGAGTCAGGCTGCCCGGTTGATCGCCCGGCAGCGTGTAAATTCATGATGACAAGATACAGAGATGGTCATTAAGGCCGCCCATTTCAACCACATCAGGCAAATTTTTGCTTCAGGGTTAAATTTGTGAGCGATTTCACATATTGTTAACGTAACGATGCCAGTAAGGTGATCTCTGTTCGCGCTTTTGGGCTGGGTCAGAATAGGATCGTGCTCACCCGCCTGAATACGGATAAAATAGCGGTTCTGGCGCTTCCCCACAAAACAAACACATCATCTGCGATGGTTAGCAGTGACAACAAGAAGGTTATCATGGCGAACAACATTCGTATCGAAGAAGACCTGTTAGGCATGCGCGAAGTTCCGGCGGATGCTTATTATGGCGTTCATACTTTGCGTGCGATTGAGAACTTTTACATCAGCAACAGCAAAATCAGCGATATTCCTGAGTTTGTTCGCGGCATGGTGATGGTGAAAAAAGCGGCGGCAATGGCTAACAAAGAGCTACAAACCCTGCCGCGGGATATCGCCAACATCATTATTCAGGCCTGCGATGAAGTGCTGGACAAAGGTCGCTGCATGGACCAGTTTCCGGTCGATGTGTATCAGGGCGGTGCGGGCACCTCGGTGAATATGAATACCAATGAGGTGCTGGCGAATATTGGCCTGGAGCTGATGGGGCATCAGAAAGGCGAATACCAGTACCTGAATCCAAACGATCACGTTAATAAATGTCAGTCTACCAATGATGCTTACCCGACCGGCTTTCGCATCGCGGTTTACAGCTCCCTGTTGAAACTGCTCGACGGCATCAGTCAGTTAGCCGAGGGCTTCCAGCGTAAAGCTGACGAATTCCAGACCATCTTAAAAATGGGCCGAACGCAGTTACAGGATGCCGTTCCTATGACGCTCGGCCAGGAATTCCACGCCTTTAGCGTGCTGCTCAATGAAGAGACCAAGAGCATTTTGCGTACCGGCGAACTGCTTCTGGAGGTTAACCTGGGGGCGACCGCCATCGGTACACGCCTGAATACGCCAGATGGCTACCAACAGTTAGCCGTGCAGAAACTGGCCGAGGTCAGTAACCTGGCGGTGGTGCCAGCGGAAGATCTGATAGAGGCCACCTCCGACTGCGGTGCCTACGTTATGGTGCACTCGTCCCTGAAGCGCCTGGCGGTGAAACTCTCTAAAATCTGTAATGACCTGCGCCTGCTCTCTTCTGGCCCGCGCGCCGGACTTAATGAAATCAACCTCCCGGAACTGCAGGCCGGTTCCTCTATCATGCCTGCCAAAGTGAATCCGGTCGTGCCTGAGGTGGTGAACCAGGTGTGCTTTAAAGTGATCGGCAACGATACCACGGTCACGATGGCCTCCGAAGCCGGCCAGCTGCAGCTTAACGTGATGGAGCCGGTGATTGGCCAGGCGCTGTTTGAATCGGTCAGCATCCTGACCAACGCCTGTTACAACCTGCTGGAAAAATGCATCAACGGCATCACGGCCAACAAAGCGGTCTGTGAAGCTTACGTGTTTAACTCCATTGGTATTGTCACCTACCTGAACCCGTACATTGGTCACCATAATGGCGACATCGTCGGCAAAATTTGCGCCGAAACCGGTAAAAGCGTGCGCGAGGTGGTTCTGGAGCGCGGCTTGCTTACCGAAAGCGAGCTGGACGATATTTTCTCCGTGCAGAACCTGATGTATCCGGTTTACAAAGCCAAACGTTATACCGATGAAAACGAACAATAAGGCTTAATTGCACTTACTGATGTAAAAGGCACATCGTAATCAAAACGATGTGCCTTTTTGTTTGTTAAAAGGATGAGTTTGCTCGTCGACTCATCACAATTTCGGGAGTGGCACATGTTCTTGGTTGAGCTGTTTATCGTCTTGCTGGCGATTTGGCTGGGCGCGCGCCTTGGCGGTATCGGCATTGGGTTTGCCGGCGGCATGGGCGTGCTGATCCTGACGCTGGGTTTTGGTATGAAGCCGGGGGTTATCCCCTTTGATGTGATCGAAATTATCATGGCCGTCATCGCCGCGATTGCAGCCATGCAGGTGGCGGGCGGGATGGATTATCTGGTCAGCCTTGCCGAGCGGTTACTGCGCCGTCATCCCCGTTATGTCACTTTTCTTGCGCCACTGGTGACCTATATGATGACGCTGCTGGCTGGCACCGGTCACACTGCATTCTCCACCTTACCCGTCATTGCCGAAGTGGCGAAGGAACAAGGCGTCCGCCCTTCCCGGCCTTTATCAATTGCGGTTGTCGCCTCTCAGGTCGCGATTACCGCCTCCCCCATTTCCGCTGCAGTGGTGTTCTTTGCCACGCTGCTGGAACCGCGCGGGGTGAGCTATATCATGCTGCTGGCGATTGCCATTCCGGCCACCATGGTTGGGCTGTTTCTTGCCGCCCTGGTGACCAACTTCCTGGGTAAAGAGCTGAAAGATGATGAGGTCTATCAGGCGCGACTGGCTAAAGGCGAAGTGACGCTGCGCGGTGCCACGGTTTACCAGGCGAAGCCCGGGGCCAAAAAATCGGTCCTGCTCTTTCTGGTCGGTATTGCCGCCGTGGTGATTTACGCCACCGCCACCAGCGAAAGCGTCCACCTGATCGCTAATCCGCCGCTGCCGCGCAATGAGGCGATCGTCGTGTTTATGCTCACCATTGCTACGCTGATCAGTCTGACCTGCAAAATTGATACCGGTGCTATCCTCAGCGCCAGCACCTTCAAGTCCGGCATGAGTGCCTGTATCTGTGTGATGGGCGTGGCCTGGCTGGGCGATACCTTTGTGAAAGCCCATCTGACAGACATTCAAATGCTGGCGGGCGACACGCTAAAAACCTACCCATGGATGCTGGCGCTGGTGCTGTTCTTCTCTTCCATGCTGCTCTATTCGCAGGCGGCCACCGCAAAAGCCCTGCTGCCCGCCGCGTTAGCGCTTGGCGTGACACCACTGACGGCTATCGCCTCTTTTGCCGCCGTTTCTGCGCTGTTTGTCTTACCCACCTATCCCACGCTGTTAGCCGCTGTCGAGATGGATGATACCGGTTCGACCCGAATCGGTAAGTTTGTGTTCAATCATGCCTTTATTATTCCGGGCGTGCTGGCTATCACCTTGTCCGTCATGTGTGGCTTTATCTTTGGTGGACTATTGCTGTAATCACAGCGGCGCGGTGAACGTGCTACTATCGGCGTTATTTCCAGGAGATTCCTCGTGATGAACGCCGTAGTCATCCTCTGTACTGCCCCGGATCAGGCCTGTGCGCAACAGTTGGCAACCCAGGCGCTTCAGGCCAGGTTAGCCGCCTGCGTCACCCTCTTACCCGGAGCGACCTCCTGTTACATCTGGCAGGGCCAACTGGAGCAGACCAGCGAAGTTCAGATGTTACTCAAATGCGACACTGCGCATCAGCAGGCCCTGATCGACCTGCTCAAGCACGCGCATCCTTACGATGTACCAGAGCTGCTGGTACTGCCGGTTCAACATGGAGACAGTGAATACTTGTCATGGCTGCACGCATCTCTCGCTTAATCACCCTGGTCCTGGCGCTGTTTATCTGCCTGCAGGCGCAGGCTGACCTGTTTGCCCCAAAAACCACCAGCCGCTTTCTGCCCGTTGATCAGGCTTTTGCCTTTGATTTCGATCAGCACGACTCGCAGCTTAATCTGCACTGGAAAGTCAAAGACGGCTATTACCTTTATCGCCAGCAAATCAAGGTCGTCCCCCATGATGCCCGCATTGCGCCCTTAGCCCTGCCCGCGGGCCAGCCGCATGAAGACGAATTTTTTGGCAAAAGCGAGATTTATCCCCAGGATCTGAGCGTGCCCGTCATGCTGCAGCAGGCGGCGCAAGGGGCGACCCTCAGCGTGACTTATCAAGGCTGTGCCGCCGCAGGCTTCTGTTATCCACCCGAAACCCGCAGCATTCCCCTTTCGCCGGTAGCTGCCACCGCCAGTGCGCCAGTCGCTAAGTCTGTAAGCGCCAGTAGTCCTTTGCCCTTTTCACCCCTGTGGGCGCTGCTGATTGGTATCGGCGTTGCCTTTACGCCGTGCGTATTGCCGATGTATCCACTGATCTCTGGCATCATCCTTGGCGGTAAGCGTCACTATTCGCTGGGCAGGCTGTTTGCACTGGCCATGGTCTATGTGCAGGGGATGGCGCTCACTTATACCGTGCTGGGTGTGATCGTGGCGGCGGCTGGCCTGCGTTTTCAGGCGGCCTTACAGCATCCTTATGTGCTTATCAGCTTATCGGTACTGTTTATTCTGTTAGCCCTGTCGATGTTTGGCCTTTTCTCGCTACAGCTCCCCGCCAGCGTACAAACCCGCCTGACACTGTGGAGCAACCGTCAGCAGGGCGGCTCACTGCCGGGCGTTTTCCTGATGGGCGCGCTGGCAGGCTTAATCTGTTCACCCTGCACCACCGCGCCACTCAGCGCCATTCTGCTGTATATCGCCCAGAGCGGTAATCTACTGGCCGGTGCTGGCACCCTGTGGCTGTATGCTGTCGGTATGGGATTACCGCTGATCGCCGTGACGCTGTTTGGTAATCGCTTCCTCCCCAAAAGCGGCCCCTGGATGCAGACCATCAAAGAAGGGTTTGGCTTTGTCATTCTTGCGCTGCCGATCTTCCTGTTGGAGCGGATACTCGGCGATCTGTGGGGCGTGCGTTTGTGGAGCCTGCTGGGCGTGGCGTTCTTTGCGTGGGCATTTAGTGCCAGCTTACGCGCCAGCGGCGGTAAATGGCGCGTGGTACAAATTATTATGCTGGCCGCCGCGCTGATCAGCGCCCGGCCGTTGCAGGACTGGGCTTTCGGCAGCGGCGCGCCGCAGCAAAACATCGCACACCTTCCCTTTCAGTCTGTTCAAACCGTTGAACAGGTAGACCAGGCCCTGCAGCAAGCCCAGGGGCGCATCACCATGGTGGATCTCTATGCGGACTGGTGCGTGGCCTGTAAAGAGTTTGAGAAATACACCTTTAGCGACAGCGCGGTTCGTGACAGTCTGAACAATGTGCAGCTGTTGCAGGCTAACGTTACGGCGAACACAACCACCGATAATGCGCTGTTGCAGCACCTGAACGTGCTAGGGTTACCCACGATTCTGTTCTTTGATGCGCAAGGAAAAGAGATCCCGGGATCGCGTATCACCGGCTTCCTGAAGGCAGATGATTTTCGTGCGCATTTGCAGAAATTGCGTGAGTAAACAAAACTGGCACCAGGACCCAGTCTGTTGATCAAAACAGGCCTGAATACCAGAGGAAAACGATTTGCAACGTGAACAGATACTCGACCATGCATTAAACGTACTTGAGCAAAATGGTCTGGCGGCCACGTCATCGCTGAAAATCCTGGCCGATGATATGCAGCTCAGCCTGACGCAGCTTGAGCAATTCTGGCCCGATCGTGACGCGCTGCTCTACGATGCATTGCAGTTTCACGCCCAGCAGATTGCACAGTGGCGTCATGACATTTTGCAGAATGACGCCCTGCGCCCGGACCAGAAGCTGATGGCTCGCTATGAAGGATTAAACGAGCAGGTCAGCAAGGGCCGCTTTCCAGGCTGCCTGTTTATCGCCGCCTGCAGTTTTTATCCTCAGCCTGACCAGCCCATCCATCAGCTGGCAGAAAAGCAGAAGCGCGCCTCATGGCAATTTACGCATAGCATCTTAACCTCGCTTGGCCTGGATAACCCCAGTATGGTTGCCGATCAAATGGAGCTGATCCTCGAAGGCTGCCTGAGCAAACTGCTGGTTAAACGTAATGTGCAGGACGTTGATGTGGCTAAACGCCTGGCGGAAGACGTATTGAGCATCGCTCTCTGCCGCAAAAACGGCGCGCTGGCCTGAGTTTTTGCGTCTTTGACTGAAATTCAGGCAATCAGTCACGTTTTACGTGGTTTTTTTATCAAAGCCGTTGACGGCCTGCGGCCTTTACGGTTTAATGCGCCCCGTTGCCCGAATAGCTCAGTCGGTAGAGCAGGGGATTGAAAATCCCCGTGTCCCTGGTTCGATTCCGGGTTCGGGCACCACTCTTCAGAGCCTGTTCGTTAAGAGATGAGATCCTTAACGGGCAAGACAGAGATCCCTTTTCGTCATCGTGCAGGATGAGTCACATTCGTTCTGCACCTGAAGATTATGGGATTAAGAATCCGGATGATGCTCGTAACATCATCCGGATTTCTCACATCCCTAGTATTTCAATTACAGGTTTTTACCTTTTCACAAGGTTTGTGTCAACGATCTGTAAATGAAACCGCGCTAATTTTTCCTCCACTGATATCAATCCGTTAGAAATTTGACTTAGGAATAGTCCTAGAGCATAAATGCGCTTTCAAGATTTCTTCGGAGATGATCCATATTCGCTTCAACGTACTCCAGAGTAACCGCAACACTTGAATGCCCCAGCAACATTTTCACGTCATTCAGGCTTCGTTCCGGTGTTTTCATCAGGTCTGTAGCGATAGTATGTCTGAAACGGTGCGGGCTGATATCACACTGACACTCGCGTGAAAGCCGCCTGAAAAACGCCCGCATTGGAGGGTGATCCATGTTACCGCCCATGACGTTTTTCTTTTTTAAACGACTGAAACGGTTGATATTAAACAGTTGATCCTTCGGCCTTGCGCCCATTTGTTTAGCCTGACGGTACAGATCTTCAAGGCGAGGCCTCAGCTTGTCAGTGACAGGTACCCGGTGTTCACGATGATTTTTTGAGCCTTCAGGTCTCAGCTCAATAACACCCTGTTTAAGATCCACATCGCACAGCCTTATATGCAGCAGCTGGTTCTGACGCATGCCTGTAAACTTTAGCGTTTCAATCACTGTCATCCAGAACCATGCGGGTTCAAGCGCGTTCGGCCGGGGATCATGAATACCGATCTGCTCCTGTTCAATTTTTCGATGCATTACGAGATCAATTTTCTTCATTTGTTCCCGGGTAAGCGTCTTCTTTCGTTTACGGTCTGGCTTAACGACCACGCCATTGAACGGATTGTCCCGGGCAGTAACGAGAGAGTGCGTTATAGCGTGGTTAAACAGCGCTCTCATATGTGCAACTTTATTATTCCATGTCCGTTTACTGCAGTTTTGTTCGTTCAAAACGTGACGTCGCCATTTGAGAACATCAAGGCGACATATACTTTCAGGTAATATTTTACCTTCACTGAATTCTGTGAAAGTTTTTACAACCTTTCTGTAGCTCCATTCACTGGCTGGACGGAGAACCTTACTGAAAAAATAGTCGTTCAGAATGTCATCGAAGGTCGTTTTTTCAGACATGGTAACCTCGTATTTTATTAACCCTGTAATTACTCTTTTTTGGGAAAGAGCCATTTGCTGTCTGAAAGACAGCTTCCTTTCTTTAAAATAATGTCAGACTTAATCATGTAGCCCGACAGTTTGGTGAACTGACCGCGTTTATCCGGCGAGTCATATTTATGGTAAGAGTAAAGACCCTTACCATTTCGTGAGTGATGAAGGCCCAGTGATTCAAAGTTTTTCTGCAGCTTGTTTTTTTCGTATTTATTATCTGGCTGCGAGGAAATAAACCGGAAAAACACATCGGGCGATATCATAAAAATAAAGCCGGACAGCACATGCAGAAGACTGTCAGACTCATTAACGGTAATTTTACCGGCCTCCACGTTCTCCCGCAGCCAGTCCAGAAAAACGTTGCCCCCACAGGGTTCACTGTCGACCACCGGCTTCCCGTCTTCCGTTTGCTCCTGCTTCATTACCACAGCAGCTTGCTCGGCTGATAAAACGGGTGCTTCCCCTTTAGCCATCAGGTCCAGTACCGAAAGTAAATCCACTCCCTGTTTAATTTCTGAATCTTCCTTTTCATTTTCACTCTCTGAACCATACTCAGTCGCTTCGCTCCCGCCGAGAGCAGACTGCAGCGCGGAGCTCAGTAACGGTAACTCTGGTATTTCTGTTCCTAGAGCCGTCTCCTCTCCGGCTGCCTGAGGGGGAGTATAAGTCGCTTCATTACTTTCAATTGGCTCTGAAACATTTGCTGAAATGATGTGACTGGACAAAAGGACAGGTGCGTTATGTGCTAAATTTGGGGCATTATCAGCATGTTGCGTTTCCAGTATAGGGTTTACAGAAGAAGCTCCAGTAGTATCTGAAAGACCATCTATAGCAACACCCGCCCCCTCCCGCGCCTGCATGATGATGCTGTAAAGCACACCGGCCCCGGTGCGTTCACCCGACAGGAACTGGAGAAGGCAGCGCGATGCTTCCGGCCACTGGTGAAGCCAAAGCATGCCGGTCTCAGGCAGCAGCTTTGCCGCCATGTACTGACCTGTCAGGGCCGGCGCCCGGGCAGTCTTTGCGGGCCGGACCCGCCACGGACTGTCCGGCTTGTGCAGCCCCGGATACCAGATTTTTCCGGACTGTGTCGCGCCTTCCACCTGCGTCAGCCAGGGCAGATGATGAAACAGGCCTGCCCAGAATACCGCGCAGACCCAGCCCGGTGCCTGTGTCGACTGCTCTTCAGGTGTTGCGCCTGGCGGCAGCATCATTCCCCTGACGAGCCTGACCGCCCGCACTGCTACGCCGAGGCTCAGGTCACCAAATCCCCCCGGTGACGAATAGGCACCGTTCCATGCGGCCGGGCAGTCCTGCACACGCTCAAGCATCGTCTGCGCAGGCATCAGCCACCATGCCCCGGTAACGGACTGTGAAAGCGGGCTGTTATCTGCCAGCATCCTGACAAGCCTGCGGCGTTCCTCCGTCTGCAAAAGCGTACTGCCCTCCAGAACCGGGCGAAACGCCACCTCTCTGACGACCGTATCTGCCGGCAGCCCGGCAGGCCTGTTGTTTCCCCGCCCCGTCAGCCACTTCATCACCCGTTCCATCGACACCCGCTCTTTATCTGAAATGACGTAACGCTAAGAGACGGGGCGACATTTGCAACGTTAAACCTGGATTTAGTGCAGAGAGATATTCTGCTTGCGTTAATTTTCAGGAACGGATTCAGGATTAACGGCGGACGGTTTTAACGTCCCGTGCTTTTCTTGCGCAACCTTCCTTTAATTAAACTGAACACACTCATGCAGCAACGTCTGGTAGCGCTGTACCTTCTGCTGTGGCTGACGCTGTCCGGCAGCATCAGCCTTTTTATTTCATCCGGCTGTGACGCATTCTTTTTTATGTGGCTGCTTACGGCACTCTCTCCGTTTCTGCTCAGACCCCTCGACTGGCTGACCCGTCAGCTGCTCAGAAAGCCCTGCATACTGAGCCGCAGAAAACGTATCACCGTTCATCTGTCACCCTGTCAGCCAACCGTCGGACTCACGCCTGAGCGCGTGAGCTGGTTCTGGTCGGGGGTGTCTGAGTCAACTGAAGCCGCCTTAGCCGGGGGAAAAACCGTTGTTGTTGCTTCGCACCTTCTGACGCCTGCCCGTGCGGCCAGGCTCAGGACATACCTTAAGGTGCGGGGCTGGTCTTACCGCAGCAGGCTGACCAGCGTCCCTTTCCGGGATTCAGCCCGCGCGCTGATGCAGCTGGAAATCCTCTTCCGGCAGTGGCGCTGGCGCTGTCCGTCCAGGACCCGGTGGCCGGTGATGCTGCTGAAAAAAACTTCTGAACCGGAAAAATAATTTCGGGTGTTAAGTCACGAAGGCAATGTTCACACTGATTACACACATGTATTCGATCTGAACGATCGAAATATCGCGTTATACAAGGCACGGTTTTGCCAGGTACTGTATTCAAACCGAATACAGAAAAGATTAACAAATTATTTTCTCAGTCAGCCAACACCAGGGCCTTTATGAAACGCATGAACCTGACAGAAATCATGTCCCGCGTCGCCTTAGAGCAGACCGATGAGCAGAGGCAGCTGCTTGAACAGCTTGTGGAAGGGAAGAAAACCGTAAGTCCGCCAGTGACCATTCGTTTCCGGCCGGCATCACGGGAATTTGTGAATCAGGTATCACACAAGCTCGGCATCTCCGTTTCAGAGCTGGTCAATGTGATTGTCGAGGGCGTCATGACAGAAACCACAGCACCCCGCAAAGCCACGGTAAACCGTGTTTATGAGCGCTTCTGGCACCTGATGAACCGCCACAGCCTTGATGTGGTGCAGGTGGCCACACTGCTCTCTGAGCTGAACATCGGCATGAGTGTGCTTGAGAACCGGGAGCGCACGCTTGATCACCTTACCCTGCCTGTGCTTGAACAGCTTGCGTCATGGTTCGGTGTCCAGTCCGGCTGGCTCGCCGGAGAAGATATCCTTCCGGTTAAGACCGTGTTAATGCGTGACTTCTGGCAGGCCGCTGAATGCCTTCTGCCGCACAAAGATACAGTGATTAACTCCTTACGTTTTTACAGACGTCAGCATAATGAAGGTGAGCCAGCGCTAAATTTCAGACACGAGATGGTAATCACAGCGACCCGGGATAAATATATCAATGGCGTGTCCTTTGAAAGTAATTATTTAACCGGCGTGGTTCCTCTTCGGGTCACTCCTGAATCAGAGACAAACGCTTTTCTCTCTTTCTGTGAATTACTGCGGTTAAAAGGAAGGGTTGCTCAAATTTCTTTTCGCAAAGTACCGGGCAGGTTATTTGATAGTCTGAGAGACGGATCTGAGTTGCCGTTTTCGGTCTCATCCGTCACTGATGAAAGTATTATGGGTAAGCTCAGGCCAGGACAAAATTTCATGTGGAACGAGGAGGAATTAATACCCTTCATAAATCCGGCGTTTCATATTACGCCTGAATGGGAAGATTATCTGAAAGAAGTCATGAGTTTCGGTTAACCGTATTTAAATAATAAAAACCAGGCCTGTTTATTTAATTGGTGCATCAGCACCAGGGAAACCCCTTTGTCAAAAACAAGAAAAGGAAATAAATGATGAAAGCAAAACTGTTAACCCGCAGCATCATTCTGGCATTACTGGCTTCAGCCGTGCCGTCAGTGAATGCTGCAACAACCTGGACCGAAGCGCGTAACGACGCCATGGGGGGAACCGGCGTGGCCTCTTCCGGTTATCTTGCCGCTGCGCTGGCCAACCCCGCGCTGATGACCCGCCACGATGCCGGTGACGACGTCGGGCTCATCCTGCCGGGCGTGGGGGCACAAATCAGCGATCCGGATAACCTGCGTGACGGACTGGACAGGGTAAAAAGCACCTTTGACGACTTCCGCGATTCTGCGGGCACCGGCAACAGCTCACGACAGGCGGCCGCGCTGAAACAGGCCCTGCAGGACGTCGACGGCGACAGCGGGCATGCCAGTGCCGGGCTTTCTGCGGTGATTGCCATTCCCAATGACACCCTCCCTTTCGCCTTTGTGGCCAAAGGCTGGGGACAGGCGAAGGTCCGCACCGATATCACACAGCGTGACCTGGCGTATCTCGATGCGGCACAAAGCGGCATTTTCTCGCCGACTCAGACGGATATTGACCAGATGACCTCCCGTGCGCAGGGCGTCGCCGCACTGGTCACGGAATACGGTATCGCCGCAGCGCATCAGTTTACCCTGGCTGACATTCCGGTTTCTGTCGGTATCACGCCAAAGGTCCAGCGCGTGGATACCTGGAACTACAACGTTTCCGTCGGTAACTACAGCGCGTCAGATTTTCGCAGCGGCGACTGGAAGCGTTCCGAAAGCGGCGCAAACGTCGACGTCGGCTTTGCGGCTCAGCTGACGCCAGAGTGGACAGTCGGACTGACCGGACAAAACCTTGTGGCGCGTAACATCAGTACGCGTGAAATCAACGGCATCACGGACACGTTCCAGATCCGCCCGCAGGCGACTGCCGGCACGGCGTGGAGCAACGGTTTTGTCACGCTGGCCACAGACGTTGACCTGACACCGGCCAGCGGTTTTGCCTCGGATGAAAAAGCACAGTATGCCGGTATTGGCGCCGAGCTGAATGCCTGGAACTGGGCGCAGCTGCGTACCGGTTACCGCGCAGACATGCGCAACAGCGATCGCAGCATGTTTACCGCCGGTGTGGGGATTTCACCCTTCAACGTCGTGCATCTCGACCTGACCGGCATGGCCGGCACAGACCGCAGCTATGGCGCTGCCGCGCAGCTTTCTTTCACTTTCTGATGATGAACAACGCGGGCTGCCGGGTGCAGCCCGCCTGTTAACCGGAGAATAGCATGTCAAAAAAAGCCCTAAATCTGTCTGCCATTGTGCTGGCGACCACGCTTACAGGTTGCAGCAGCTTCATGAGCGGTATCGGCCAGTCTGGCTGGCTTAATGACGGCCATCCAATGCCTTCAGATGTAAAAGACCAGACAACAGCGGAAAAACGCAGTCAGGTGAGTGATGCCTACGGCCCCATTGCCATACCGGCCGATACCGTGGCGATGCGTCTGAAAGAAAAGTTTGGCTTCGTATCAGACGGGGATGTGGCTGCCGCACGCAACAGCGGCCAGGGGAATGCGGGCTGGTCAGCCTCGGCCGTTTCAGAAGGAACCAGCTGGTCGGCAGAGCCCGGCAACTATTACCGCATGTCCAGGAACTGGGCGGGAAATGACAGGCTGACGATTGAGGTTCGCCGCACGTTCAAAGGCACCGGGGCCACCGGCAACAAAGCGGGGAGTTTTGTTGTATCAACGTATATCTCATCCGATCCGAAGCACGTCACCGATGCCTGGACGAAACGTCTTTTCAGTCAGATTCATGCGGCGGCACGCGGTGAAGCAGAGTAAGGCTGTCAGCTGGCACCGGATTATCCGATGCCTCAGAACCATGAAAGAGCATGCTGATTATGAGGTGTACTGCGCAGATCAGGCACACAGTCATTACGGTGATCCCTTTACAAGACGCGACGTAATTTACTACTGGCTCCGGGGAGCCTTAGGATGGTCTATGAAGTATGTGCAAAATAAAATCGACTTACTGAATTCAGAAAGACTGGATGCAGATATAGAAGCGGCCGAGAACACCGTTAAACGTCGGGAGCGTTCTGTAAAGCGTGCTAAGCGAAATCTGGAACAGGCTGAGTGCCAGCTTTCTGAGCTTTATAATCAGAGAGACATACTGGTAATTAAGTCCTGGGGAGATGAACCTAACTGGCAGGCCATTTTTGATATCTCTAACCCCACGCCTGCAATGTATGAGTATCAGGAATACTGGATAGGCCAAAAAGGACTAATTAAATCCGGGATGCGTAACTGTGAAACTAACCAGGTTGTTTTCAGTGTAGGATTTGAAACGACAACATCAGCTGAGCTGGCAAAAAATATCGCTATGGTTGAATTTGTCATGCAATACATCAGAGCCGGTGAGAGCAATGAAAAATTAATGAGCATTCATAATCTCCCCACTAAGGAGTGTTCTTATTCATTCATATATAACACTCATAAAAATTTTTACGGAATATTAACTGAAAGTTATATGAGAAGAGTTAGTTTAAAAGAATTCGACCAGCTTGAGACCGCTCTGGCGTATCTCCAGAGCATATCGAACACGGATATTGTGAATGAGCCTGACGCGCTTCCATATCACGATTAATACTGAAAAAGAAAATCAATACGAAGAGGCCCCTGATGGTCTTTATAAGAAAAAAAACACTCGTAAATACTGAGATAAAAGCTCTGCCCTCACCGGGAGTGAATGCTCATGAAATGATGTGCCGGCGTGCAGAACGGTTTCTGCGCAGCAACGGTTTCCCCGTTACGCTCGGCGACGGATTTCGAGCATGGAGTAATTCTGGGGAGTTGCCGGACGCTATTGGATTTCGCAACGGTGCCTCATGCCTGATTGAGTGTAAGTGTTCCAGAGCTGACTTTCTGGCTGACCGGAAAAAGCCGTTTCGTATTGCCCCCGAAACGGGGCTGGGTGACTGGCGCTTTTACCTGTCTGAACCTGGCATTATTACTGTTGCAGATTTGCCCCCGGGCTGGGGACTGCTTTATCTACGTGGTCGTCAGGTCCTTAAAGTCTTCGGCTGGCCGGGCAATGCCCAGTGGCTTTCCGAAAAACCCTTTAAAGCCAATAAACAGGCTGAGTGCGACTTTTTGTACAGTGCATTAAAACGCAGCATCAGTGAGGTTAAATAATGAAAAGAGAGTTAAGCGAATTTGAAGAAGTTTCAAAGGTGATCGGGTCAATGCAATTGATTGCTTTTGCTTTAATACTGTTAATCTGTTTCTTACGGTATCCCTATATTAAAAGGGAGAAATTATTACAGACAGAGCAGTGTGATTTCAACGTCATTACTGTCTCTGGCATTCCTTCCGAATCCGCAGATAAAAACTCAAATGTTACTGGCCGTTTTTTCAGAAGCGAGAGCAATATCGAAATCAGGAGAAATGACAATTCGGTTGTTAATGTCAAAGACTGTCTTATCGCTAAAGGGTACAGCGAAAAAACACTGAGCAGAATTGCTCAGTCAAAATGAAATACATTCATCCATTGAATGATTCAGAGGATTCATAACGACTTTGAACAGGAGTTGAAAATGGACGTTAAAAAGTTTATCAATTACGAGCGATTGTTTTTTAAAGTATTTATAGCTTTGAGCTTTTTAATTTTTATTGTTATGTTTGCCGCTACCGTTTTGTTCAAACATGGCAAAGATAAGGCAGGTACATGTGATTTCAATGTGATTACACTTTCAGGCGTTCCATATGAATCCGCTGATGACAAATTCGAGCTCACTGGTAATTTTGTCAGAGCCAGAGATGGCGATATATGGCTTATGGGGTTTGATACCTCTGTTGTGAGTGTCAAGCGATGCCTTATTCAAAAAGGCTATGATGAAGGTATTCTTGACCGGATTGAACTCTCAGCCACCATGCCCCATGTGACGCCATAGGTTTAAGCTAAATAGCGCCCCTTTCCTGATATACTTTTGTCAGGGAGGACTTCATATGTCACACAACATTGCAGCAAAAAGTAAAGAAGAGCGGGATAAGGTCAACGTGGATCTGGCCGCATCAGGGGTTGCTTATAAAGAACGCATGAATCTGCCGGTTATTCCTTCGGAAGTCGAGAGACAGCAACCGGAAGAGCTTCAGGAATACTTCAGACAAAGGCTTCAGCACTACAGAAACGAAGCTTTGAAGTTTCCGCGTGGCACTGATCCTGTTTACCAGAAAGAGGATGGAAAATAGTGTATAAGCCAAAAACATGTCCCTTTTGCAATTTCTATGGCATCAGGAAAAATCCAAACGGAAAATGGTCCTGCGATAAATGCGGACTTGAATGGGCTCCTGAACAGGACAAACGCTAAACCCCGTAGAGGCGGGGTTTTATCATTCTTACAAATACCAGTTGCTGAGCTGTAGGTGACGGGTTGATATGGTTTTCAGTCAGCAACAAGTTTAAGCATGTCATTCCCTGGGTTTTCTCTCGAAGTGAATTCGTTCATTAAGTTCAAAAGAAACCCCCTGATAACCCGGGAAAAGCTTCGAAGGACCATAACCTAATTGTCTGAGGTAACTGGCTATTTTTTCAGCCTCTGCATTTGGCAATGTCAATTTAAGGAATGTTTTACTAATCCCTGTAAACCTCAAGGAATAATTGTATTTTTCAATTTGCTCTACTAAATCATTTCCATATAAATTCTTAGCGACCTTGTTGTAAATTAACGAATTAATACTCCCTGGTTTGGTTGACCAGTGAGTAAAGAGACCTTGCTGTGCCGCTAAATTGGGGTTCCCATTATAGGGCGGGGTTATTATTTTTAACGGAAACTCGGGGAATAAATCAGAAGTTGAACCAGATTTTGATTTCCTGTAAATCTGGTGCATATTACTTACCACGTCTCTATTAAACCCCCAGATACATAAATTACCATCCCGTCTAAATCCTGTTCCAAGACCTTCAAGAGCAGGAGTAGTAGCAAAAAAGGCAGCTATAAAAGGACTATAACTCCAGTCAAGCAGACGAGTTGGCACACCATAGTGCTGTGCCAGGGCAGCAGCTTCCAACATGTCATCAGGCAACCAGATTGCATCTTCATCCCAATTAGCCATTGTAAATATATCAGTCTTTTCGTATAAAAGATTCCGTAAGGTTCTGGATGCTGGTAACTGTAAGCCCTGCATATCTGCCTGACGATAAAAGTCCCTTATCAGCTGATACTCAATTTGAGGAGAGATACACTGAGAATCAGCATTCTTAGGATGCACATACAAAAACATATTCATTTTTGGTATCATGTTTTTCTGAGATGTGTCTCTCAATGCGGAGGGTGTTAATTTATAATTAGAATCTTCCTGCCCCCTGAAAATAAATTTTTTTAGCTCATTTTCCCGATAAAAAGTTGACCATGGCGACAATGCACTCATCAACTCTTCAGCTTTATCAAAATGCTTGCTAAAAATCATTTCACTCATAAAAAGCCTCTAAAATCTCTTATCCACTCCCACATTTGGGAGAGTTGATTAAGAGTATATCTGAGAAATGTAGTTCCATTTGATTCCTTCAAAGCCTGGCTATAGGTATTTCACTCCAGCGTGTGGTATAGGCTGGGGACAACATTTCGCGCTTCATCTGCCATGCCGGTGCTATGCCCCTTCCGGCAAACCAGATATTCCCCAGACCAGTCTGATTAATATGGTCAATCACCTGCATCAGAGGCTTACTGTTAGCTCTGGGTTGAACTTCGTCAAAGAGGTTGAGCTGGGCAACACCTGAAGGAGTGAAGTCGTTCAGCATAACGCCTGCTTTCGCATAGCGATGGCCGCTTATCCATACCCGTTCAAGTGCTCTCATCGCAGCTTCAATAATGTCTCTGGAATCCTGACTGGGCGACATCAGTGTCTCTGAAGCCACATTACCGTAGTAAGTCTCACCGGGCGAAAAAGGTGAGGTTTTGATGAATGCACATACCTGTCTGCAGTATTGCTTTTCCCCTCTCAATTTAACGGCCGCCCGTTCGGCATGCTGACAGATTGCCTGCCTCATGTGTTCATACTCGGTAACCCTTTCGCCAAAAGAACGGGAGCACACGATCTGTTGCTTTGCCGGTGGCGCTTCTTCAAGACTGATGCAGCTCTCGCCGTTCAGCTCACGCACCGTTCGCTCCAGAACGACGCTGAAGTGTTTACGGATCATTGCAGGATTGGCGCGGGAAAGCTCCAGTGCGGTTGTAATTCCCATGCTGTTCAGTTTTTTGGCAATGCGCCTGCCGACTCCCCAGACCTCCTCAACGGGCTGGCGGGCCAGCATCTTCTCAGCCCGGACGTGAGACGTGATGGCCAGCACACCACCAAACTGGGGCCACTCCTTGCTGCTCCACTGGGCTGATTTTGCAAGCGTTTTGGTTTTGCCTATACCCACACCAACCGTAAGGCCGGTATGTTCACGCACACTGCGCCGGACTTCGCGGCCAAACGTCTCGAAGTCCGTGCAAAAATCGATTCCACGAACGTCCAGAAACATCTCATCAATCGAATACTGTTCCACGCGAGGTGACAGAGCCTCTAAAACGCTCATTACCCTGTTCGACATCGAGGCGTATAACGCATAGTTAGAGCTAAATGCATGAATTTTAAAAGGGAAGCTCTCGTTTTTAATCTTAAACCAGGGTTCGCCCATTCGTACATATTTTTTACTTTCAGCACTACGGGCGATGACGCAACCGTCGTTGTTACTCAGAACGACGACAGCCTGGTTACGCAAATCAGGCCTGAAGACTTTTTCACAGCTCGCATAAAAGCTGTTGACGTCCACAATGGCGAACATCACTCACCCCGGGTTTTATGAATAAACGAGGTGACCACGCCGAAAATCTGGAGCGTTTCCGGATCGGGGTATATGGGAGGAAAAGAAGGATTCATGGGCTGAAGCGTCAGCCTGGGGCGGAGCAGTAGGCGTTTTACGGTAAACTCGCCCTCAATCTCAGCAATGACTATGTCGCCGTGCCGGGGAGATTCGGCCTTATCGACCACCATCAAATCACCGCTGTTGAGACCAATGTCTGTCATAGACTGTCCGGAGGCGCGGACAAAAAACGTGGCAGCAGGACGCATGACACAATATTCGTTGAGGTCTAACTCGCGCTCAATGTAATCCTGAGCAGGGCTGGGGAAACCTGCCTGACAGGTTTCGAGGAAAAGTGGTGCAGCTATCGAGATCGGGGATAGCGGGTATTTATATAAAGTGAGCATGTCATGGCACCTCCTGTTTTACTGTTTATATATACAGTATTATCGAGGAACAAGTCGACAGTCAACGAAGCTCAGGTAGGATTTTTATATGCTCCTGATATATGAAAAAAAATAGCGATACGGTGACAAAAGTGACAGAACAACTTTTAAACAGATGAGGGGTGTTTAAAAAATCAGCGGTCGATCATAAATTGCAATATTTTCTCTGAGCGGTTGACAAGACGTACGGCCTTGCAAGGCAAGGCATAAGAAAACCTGCAGAAAATACAACCCCCGCAGACATCATTTTTTCCTGTTGCCCGCCGCCAGCAAAATACTAGAATAAGCCCATATGATGCGGTTGCCTGCCCTTAGGGCCGCAACATGTAGACTGAGGATGAGGATGAGGGGATTCAAAATGGAAATAAAAAAGGCCAAAAGCACTGCAATGCCTTTAGCCTTTCGCACACCACAAGGTGTTTTTTGTCAGAAGTGAATTCATGGCTGAACTGCACTACTAAATGTTGACGACGTCATTGTAGAGGCAGATTCGGCTCCATGTAAAGTGATCATATGGGAACAAAATAATGATCAAGAATCTGTTTTTTGACCGTAACGGGAATGCAAAACCGTTCGTTGTTCCATTGGTTTGGATCAGCAGAATTGCCTTAAGCTCGCTGTTTAAGTGGCTTCTGGAGCGTTTTATCAAGTAGTAAAAAAGGGGGCAAATGCCCCCTTTTGTCTGTTAAGAAAAGCCTGTCAGTTGATTACCAGACTGGCGTTTGTTTCCGGTCATGCAGCCGCTTCACTCTGCTTTTCGGGCTTTTTGACATGCTTCTGTAGTCGTCCTGACCATCCCTCCCAGTAATGTACCGGGGTAAGCAGAACCCGCCGCCGTTCGTCACATAAGGCATTTCCGATAACAACCTCGCCGGGTATACCGCAGAGCGACAGCTGGATATAGGCCATGCCCGCCGCCAGAGGGTCAATGTCGGTTACCGACACCCACAGATACCGGTGAGGCGAGTAACCTGCCTGCTTCAGCATGCTGGCAAATGCCAGCGTCATGGCACCTGCGCCGCAAGCCGGTTCAGCAAAAGTGATAAACGGCTTGTCTCTGAACACCTCTTCAGGCTTGCTGAGTTGCGCGCCGAACTGCAGCTGCGCCATCATCAGCGCCACGCTCCACGGAGTAAAATACTGCTCTTTGTCTTTGTCACCGAGCTCCAGCAGCATGTAAATGCGCCCGAGAAAGTCACAAATCTTTTCTTCCAGGCCGTTCACCACGTATGCCAGCAGTCTGGCCATTGATGAAACGTCCTCTTTTTTGTATCTGGCCACGATGGCCATGTACTTCTGTTCACGTTTCTCACAGAACTGCAGGCCATTCTGAATCGCAATGACGCTGCAGCTGATGAAGTCGGTAAATACCTGAAGACGCCGGGTGTCCCGGGCGATGGAGTTGAACAGGGAGATGAATTCTTTCTCATTGTCGATGCGGACACTCATGCATGTTTCCTCAGAAAAAAGGGAGAACACACCCCGTAAGGGAAACGGTGCTCCCCCTTCGGGTGAAAAAGCGGCCACAGCAGATGCTGTGGCCATTGTCTGACAGACCTGAGATGCCGGTCTGTCGGTTGGTAACGTCATGCACGAACGCCGGCGTAGTGCGCAACGGCCGGAGTGGAAGATGCGCCTGCTTCACTGAACTGATACAGACGGGCCCCTTCACTCACCGGATACTGCACCTCATCCTCCGGATAAGGGCCGCTGTCGACGTGGTCACCACGGTCAAAACAGTTGTAACCCGACGTGCCGGCATCCGGAGAAAGCCAGTAATGGCGGATTTCACAGTCAAACTTCTGCGACATCTGCCCCATGACTTCCGCCGACGGCGGATACCACGGAGAAGAAAATGTCAGCTTCAGCGACCCGATATCGTCACGACTCCACTCCAGCCGGTGCCCCGCCGGAAACTCCGTCCCGTAGAGCTGGATATAGAGCTCTGACGTGGTACTGAGGCCACTGAACAGACCGCTGTCCCCGTTGAGCTCGGTGGCCAGACGTGACGGCATCACCATCAGCATGTCGCACGGACAGGTTGTGTCCGGTTTAATACTGAGCCACTCCCAGCGCTCCTGCGGGTCAAACTGGCCGCCCGCAGAGGCGACGCCGAACCAGTCGGCGTAGTGAACGGCCATAAGCCGGGTGATGGTCTGGCGGGCTGCATGAGGGATACCTTCCCACTTAATGTCGCCTATGCCGGACTGAACCCAGATTTTGTCCATTCGCGAGAGCGTTTTGCCGTCAAGCCAGGCATCCTTCTCAAGCAGCTCCAGGAAATGCTGAAACGCCTGGTTGGGTGATGTGCTGACGCCGGTGCCTGATGAAACCAGCTCCGGGTAAGCACGGTATTCCGTTGCCTTAACGGGTTTGAGCATACCGGCACAGCCGGCGAGAAACAGCTTTATGGCCTGCCGTATGGCGTGGCGGTAAAGCGGTATTTCTGTCCCGGTTATCCACGACTGCATGACATTGATGCAGTCAGACTTACCGGTGATTTCCAGACGGTTTTTGCACCATGAAAACATTGTTGTACTCCTCTTTTACGTTTAAAAAAGAGGGCATCTCCCTGAGGAGAGTGCCCTCAGGGGGATGATGGCGACTGACGTCGCCGGGGTTAATTACGCTGCTTCACTCCGGGTTTCACCCAGCGGCTTCAGCAGATATTCCGATGCTTCCCGGGCCAACCGGCAGGCACGGAAAAACGCCTTTTTGTCATTACGTAAAACGCTGAGCCAGCCGTTCAGGTAGCTCTCGTGCTGTACCTCACCAAAAATGCCGAGATGCGCACAGAGAAACGCACTGCCGGTTTCCGCTATCAGTTCCTCAAAAGCGTAAACGGGGTCACCGAACTCTCTTGATGAGGAGGTTATCCCCTCACGATCGAGGCGGCTGCGGTGGCCGGTCGCGTGCACCAGCTCGTGCAGCAACGTGGACCAGTAGTCTTCAGGTGAACGAAACTGTGAAGTTGTAGGCAACACAATCCGATCTGCCCCCGGGCTGTAATACGCCCGGTTCTGCCGGTGAGAAGAGCACTTCACGCCGGTTGCGTTGAGTATCTCCAGAACCTGTTGCTGCTGTCCGGTTGAGAACCCCTCAGGGTCAGTATCCGGTTGCTTCATCGTGGGGGCATACACCTTATCGGGGAGCCCTTCACACTGCGCAACGTTGAACAGCTGCAGGGGTTTCATCATGGCCAGCTTTTCCATCACCGGCACGCCGTCCCTGAACACAGGACTGTCATTGCCGTCGCGGAGCTGCTTTTCAAACGGTTTGAAGATGATGGCCATTGAGCTGCGCTCGCCTTTTCTGACCTGTCCGCCGGCAGCCTTTGCCTGCTGAAACGTGAGCCAGCGATCGGCGCCGTAACCCGCCTCCTCTGCAGCCATCCACAGCAGCGGCACGTTGACGCCGCTGTAGTGTCTGCCCGTGACGGCGTTGACCGGCAATCCGCTGCCGTAGACCTTCTGCGCAGAGCGCCATGGCCGGCGCCAGGGTGGCACGCCGTTTTCCAGTGCGATGATGATTTTGTCGGTGACCTGCTGATAAAGGTCAGTCTGTTGTTCCGTTGTGGCCTTACGGCCGGTAGTTTTTTTCTTCATGGGATGCGCCTCTAAAAAAACGGCGCATCTGTCCCGGTGGCGGACAGTGCGCCACCGTTGAGTGGGAAAAACGTTATGAGTTAAAACGTAACGAACCGTCTGATGAAATCTGGCTGATACGCTTGCGAACATCCTGCACAGCGCAGGCCAGCATCTGACGGTCAGAGGGTTTAGCCCGCCTTGAATCGAGCCGGATTACCCTGTCGAGCACGTTCAGTGCCTGTGAGCGCCAGCTGAGGCGTTCCGCATTACCGACGCAGGAGTGGAAATGACGTAAGGACTGGTCGTAAAGCCATGAGATCCTCTCACGGTATATGCCGACAGGAAGATAAATCTTCTCAGGCTCACCTGTTTCGGCAAAAACCCTGACGGCACCCGGAGTCTGGCAAATGAAGGTGATAACCAGGTCCTGATGCTCATTCAAAACTGCGTCACAGGCGTTCTGACTCAGGTCAAACTGATGAGAAAAGGTTTCATCGGCTATCAGGCTGTCGGAAAGCTTACGCCATCCGTCATCTGACAAGGGATTACATCCTTCAGCCCAGGCCAGCGGTAGCGTGACAAGCTTTCTGAAGTCTGGGCGGTGGAGACAGATACCGTTGTTTTTTTCGAGTATCACCGGGCCTCTGAAGCCCCGGTTGAGAGACAGAACCGGACGTAGCTGAGTGGAGGTGAAACGTATCATAGTGGCTCCTTAAAAAAGGAGGTGACCTCCCCGGGAGGGAAGGTCCCTCCGGGAAGTGTCATTCAGTTAACATCAGTCAAAGCGGTAGCGAAGTTCCGCCATCTGCTGCGCCATCAGCCGACCGGCCCTGAGGGCCTTGCGGGCTGTTGCGTACGTACCGGTCCCAGGCAACTGGTCTATATGCCAGTCACGCTGAGTGAAGCCGGTGCGACGGGAGATGACGGGCGTAAACCCGTTCTCTGTCGGCACGACGTCTGCTTTAAAGCTGCAGCGGCCGCTGCGGTTGGTAAACCACTCTGCCTGCTGTTGCTGCAGGTGGCCGGCAAGCCGGTTAAGTGCGCCTGAAAGGCGGGTGATAAGTGAAAGCATTATACTGCTCATGGTTTTCTCCTGATTAAGCGCGGAGAAAACCACCGCCGCTGTTGCGGGGAGGTTGTCCCCGCGCGGGTTAAAGCCATAGTCAGAAACTGACGCAGGCCGGTGGTTAATCACTAACCAAAATCGTGGTAGTAAGCGTTACCCGAATCCTGCGGGGTAAAACGCCGGCTGGCAGGAATGTTAACACTCACATTCCCTGCCACAGGGTGACAGCGGTGTCTGAAGTGATGGAGATAACATCTTTCAGCTCCGCTGGGTGGTGGTTCCAGTGTTTCAACGTACTCCCAGTCTTCGCCGCCGTAGTAAGTCTGTCCGGGGGCGTTGAGAGAACGGTTAAAAGGGTGCTCCGCAAGCCTGTTCCACATACGGTGCCACTCTTCGCTGTTGTGCTTAACCAGCAGTGATATTTCAGAAGCCTGAGTGCTCATCGACAAATCCTCTTGAGAAGAAAGGAGGATTTGTCTCCGCAGGGAGAAAATCCCCGCAAGGGAAAAACAGATATCAGTATGTTCAGCATTCGCCATAACGCTGATATTCGCGTTCTTCGTGCATCAGCCCCTCTTCGTCCTTAACGGCACCGCCGAAAAAAAACGTCCAGGCGGCTTCATCAATGTCTCTGGCCATGTGGCAGAGGCTTTCAAAGAAAGACTGCCAGGATGCCGGCACGAGTTCGCGTACAGAAAGTTCGGCCAGGTCCCGGGCAACGTCAGCCATTTCCCAGACATAGTATGGAAAACCGTCTTCATCGGTACTGGTGTTAAGGCCAAGGCGGCGATGGGCTGCAATAATCAGCAGGTCACCTTCAGCTCTGGCCAGTGCGACTTTGTAAGCGTTACGCTCGCTGGCACTGATTTGATAATCGTCGGTAAGAGTTAACTCGTTCATAAAGGATTCCTTAAAGAATTGAGGAACCCTGCCCCTGACGGGGACAGAAGTCCCGTTAGGGTGAGACGCTATTTGGTTAATAAGGCGGTCAGACGATGTCAGAAGCATCAGCGCTCTGATAAAACATTGCACGCAATTCCTCTGTAGCGTTATCCAGCGCTTTATCCTCACGAGACCGGGTAGCGCCTTCATGAAAAGCCGCATTCCAGTGAAGACTGTGAACACTTGTACCAAGGAGAGTAAGCTCGTTCACTGCCTCTTCGGTAAAGGCATGTCTGATGTAGCCATGCTCAGTCGCAAAACCAACTGTGAGCGCGACATGTCTCAGAAACGTCAGGTAGTCAGGAAGGCCGTCAGCAGGAACCTGTGAGTCTGCGTCGACCATAAGTCTGTAATCTAGGCGAACGTTAAGCTGAGTTTTGACGTAATCCACCAGGATTTTTGCTGAAGCTGGCGAATCACAATTCAGTAACGTAATAGGGTTGATCATTCTGGTGTAATGCATGGGTACGATCCCTTAATAAAAAAGGGAACCGTCCCGGAGGGAAAGTATCCCTCAGGAGTGAGTATCAGGCACAGAATGCCGGATGAGTAAAACAGGTGTATGGGAGTGTAATGCGAAGTAGAAAAGGACCTTAACCGCAGGGGTCTCTGTTTTCAAAGGTTAAACAGATTTGTTACCGCCCGAAAGCGTCATCTCTCAGGTAATGATGACATTGGCATGTGATTACCCGAAGGCGTTCCTCTCAAATCACCGGAACATTGGCAGTTGTCGAGATGACAACGGTTAGCAGAGAAAATGTACTCCAGCGCACGGTCCAAATCAACAACGCCGGAGTGAATTTTATGAAGATAACCAGGACGCTTTCACCGTCTCGCACCGATTCCCAAACCAGGCGTCTGCCATAATGGCATCGGGATCACACTGCTGCAGGTAGGTTCCGTTTTTAAGCAACGTGGCTAAAACAGCTGAAAGAGGAATGGTAAACTCACCCGCCGTAATGTTTTCAATGCTGTCGCGGCTACACATCTTTAATGAACCCGTAAATATAAAACCTATTTCTGAAATGGCAGTCGCGCAACTGAAGTCGATACCGTCATCAAAATAACGGTTAACTGTCGCAAACGTATCCGTTTCATTAACCGGTGAAAGACAACTAAACGTAATACTGATTTCTGAGGGTGGTATTTCAGATAAGCTTATTTCGTTAATATACTCAACAGATAAGATGGTGAAAGTTATAACGGGTAAATTATTCACAGTACACCTCATGATTAATCATCAGTCCATCAGGGACTGGCAGTAAACATTTCTGATATAGGTTCCACGTCCGTCACCATGTCCGAGGTCCATCGAGGTAAGTGCAAGTGATTCGTCTTTCGAAAAACCTCTGGCAAGGTGATATCTGAAAGCATCTTCCGCGTAACTGTAACGTAAGCTGTGTGGTGTCTCATGCCCCCCGTTCATTTCGGTCCGGAGCGTATTTCTGTAATAGTCCATCGCGGTTTTTAAATCGGGCTTATCAATAATCTTACCGTTATTTTTTTCTGCGTGTTTAATGGCACGGTTAACAGCCTCCAGAACTTTATCCCTGTCGACGATGGTGGTCTGCCTTGCACGTCCCCCTTTGGTTCCGAAAATAACTTTCAGGGTCTTATCGCCCCGTTGTAATGCTTTCAGCCAGGTATTTAACGATTTTGCTGACTGAATAGCTTCTTCATTTCTCAGTCCGATATAACGTGACAGACATACCGCCACGGCAACGCCTTCATTTTTTTTCTCAATATTATGAAGAATCTCAATGTAGCGCTCGTCAGAAACGGATTTTTTTGTGCCCATGCGACTCGTGTCTGAAATACCCAGACTTTTATTATTCAGTCGTTCATGTGAAGGGTCAGCCAGTTTGTGTTTACCGGCATTACGGAGCATTACGCGTATTGCCGACATTTCATTCTGACGGGTTCGCCGGGAAACATCATCAGATGCCCGGCTGTTCATATACAACTCAATGTGCCGGACTTTGAGTTGTGATACCGAGTTTATCTGAATATTGAGCGCGGCGAGACGCTCAGCAAACCGGTGCATAATTCTGGAATAGTCATCCTGCTTTTTAAAGCTCCCGCCGCTTTTACGGATTTCAGCGACAAGTTCCTGCTTTAACAGTTTTTCACGTCTGGACATCTGTATCTCCTTAACAGTTTTGCCACGTAAAACAGCATTACAGGCAGATGTCGTTTTCTGCCGTTCCGTGAAAACGGCAGAAAACGACACCCGCATTACCCTGGCGACACGGTTTGAGTTCGCGCATCCTGCGTCGTAATGAGTACCTGAGCACCAGGGAAGTGCAAAGTGTTGAGGTTTTGAGAGGTGTCAAATCAGTGTTCTACACTGACCGCAGCTTTCGCTGTACCTGTTTCCAGGTCGCCCCCGACATCATCCTCCGATGATGTCGCCGATTCGGTATCTCATTACATAACTATTCCTTAAATAACAATGTGATAAAACGTATGTATTTTGCGTTTTTCACTGGGTTGATAAAATTGTGTTCGTCTTCTCACTTCGTTTCACGTTGTAGTGAAGGAAGAAAAAGTACGTAGAATGCGCGTTCAGGACGTGTTTTCGCGCGCGTCACTTGGTACTCGTTTCACTCGTTCACAAGTGACGCCGCGCTCCTCTGCTTTCAATGCAAACGTGGAAGATGCCCAAATGTTCCAAATGGTCATACCCGCGTTGCAAAGTTCGCAGCAGCCCTTCAGCGTCAGTGCATAAAGAAAAGTGAAAGCGATACGGCCGAAACCGTAATCAGAAAATGCCGGAAATGGCTTTGTAAAAGAAAGGACCTTTATCGCATCGCGATCTTCGTTCTCAAAGGTTAAACGAAGTTACCGCCCGAAGGCTCCGTCTCTCAGGTCATGACGGTTTTGGCAGTGCAATCACCCGAAGGCGTCCCTCTCAGATTGCCGGGACATTGGCGTGTTGCTAAAGCAACGGTACTACAACGGGAATGTTAGATCGTTATGAGATCCATTTACAAGATAAATATTATAGATGCATGAGGGTAAAAATATGGGAACAGCCCTGAAGACAAACCGTAAAACGAACCTTTACACTAATGACTTCAGGGTTTGGGATTTTAAGACAGAAAGCGTGAGCGGAAATGAGGCAAGTTCCCCCATGTTTTTGAGTACTCTAAATCGAATAATTGCTTTGCAGAAGCAGCGTTTAAATGACTGTAGGCTTCTTCATAGAATGATTCGACTCTTTTGTCATTAATGGTAATATTTGAAACGGGAAATTCAATAATACCAGTAGAGGAACGGTTAATTGCAATCCATTCTTCACCTTCCATCTGATCGCTGGGGAGGGTGAGGTAAGAATACAATATATCTTCTATTGGTATATTAAAATTCAAAGATATGGAACCGTAACCGCCTTTATCGTTAGTATCAGTAAAGGAGTTTGCCACATCCATGTGTACGGGTATCTTTTCGTAACCAAGAATATTTGCTGATGCTTTATAAAGCATCAGTAAGCTACCATAGCTCATCCCGTCAATTCCGAATTGCGATATCCTGACTCTTTTACTTATATGGTTTGGTATTCCTTTTGGGGCAATCTCGCGCCTTAAGTTAACATGAGTAACTCCTGCGGAATTTAAAATCCTCTGTTTATTAACGTAAACTTCATTTAGCTCAGAAATGATTTCTATTGATTGTAACTCACTGAGCGAGTCTATTAAACCTCTAACATTGCGATCATTCCTGTACCATGAGTATATCCTGTCATTTTGAATAGGTAGTTTAGAATTTTCAAATAAAATTGAAATGAACCCCAGTAAAATTGCATACCCATTTCTTTTCTTTTCACAAAAACCAGTAATGAATTTATATTGATCAACCTTACTTCCATAGCCAATACAAGCAGCAAGAATTTCGTTTTTTATACGAATCTTTGAGTTAATCAGGCTTCTGTCCAGTTTAAAGGTTTTAAATGAGCTCATTTCTACTCCAGCCTGGCTTACATGAAGAATCAGTTTTTTTATACGTTATCCAGCTTGCTTGCTGAAAGATAAACTTTGTAATCAAATGAGAAATTGTCATGGTTCTAAGAATGATGATTTTCACCGGCTTAGCCTTGAAAACCGGAGTGCCGAGAGTTGTACAAAAACTTGCCAATTCAGCTGCCTTTAAAGTACTCTGAGGTTGGACGTTTACCATAGTATCGGAGGCAAATTTCATGGCCAGCGACTGGAATGATGAGCTTGATAAGTACGAGAATGGTCGGAGCTTTGGTGAGGATTTGAGAGATTCTGTTAGAGCAGCTTTTTCTGCAACTACTTTGGTTTCTTCCATAACCAAAGCTGCATCTAAACCATGTGATGAATATAAGTCATCTTTGAAATACAGTTGGGAAAAAGAGGGCTTTTTTAAAGAGAAAGACGGTTTTTAACAAAGCGGCGAAATGATATCGCCGCTTTTATTTTCACGATTTTGTTACTTTATCACTCCTTTGACACCTTGTGTGGCTATCCCTTGAGCCTTTTTCCCTGCTTCGGCACCTGCATCCATAGACATTTTAGCTCCGTCTGATAAATGACTTGCCATAGAACCAATTTTTGCTCCTGCCCATCCAAGCATCCCTACCCAGAACGCCGGAAACACCACATACATCATCCCCAGTACCAGGTTCATGATCCATCCGTCACGCGGTGAGCTGAGGAAGTCCGCAATAGGCTGTCCCGAAGCCAGTCCGCCTGCCGCAAGGTTTGAGTAGAGGATGGTGATAAGTCTGTCATCCAGCCAGCCCGCCAGTGCCCACCAGAACGTGATGAACTGCAGCGCAAACAGCGCAAACGAAATCGTTACTACTGTCTTTGGCTCATAAGCACTGAACATCATCAGCACGGGGATGACAATGATGATCATCATCTGAAGCAGCGCCTGTATCATCGGCAGCGCCTGCTTGAGCGCATCAAAGCCCGGCAACGCCTCAACCTGCTTCATGCCCAGCCCGACCGTAGACGTAAACCGTGACAGGCTCCCTCCGATACCACTCGTTGTGTCCGCTCTGCCGGACATGTAGGTGACGCCGCTCCCTGAAATTTCTGCGTTGCTGGGGCTGACCAGCCAGCGCAGCGCCGGCTCTTCCCACTGTGTGCCCGGGAACTGTCGCTGGAGCTCTTTTCGGGTTGATTCGCTGAAGCTGGCCAGTACACGCTTGCGCAGTCCGTTGCTCCCGTCTGACCACCATGTTTTGCACGTCGGATATCCCCCCTGGCCTGTATCCGGATAGCCACTGTCACGACTGCTGCTGTAGGGCCACTGGCTTCGTGGCGTCATGGCCGTGTAATAGTCGTAATAGCCCGAGGTATTGAGAAAATAGTCGCTGCCAATCCAGCCGACCGAGTTGATGGTGGCGTCGCTCAGCTGGCTGTTGCTGTTCTTCAGCTTAAAATAGGCACGGGAGTAGCACTGGTTTGCGAAGTCCTGGACCTCCTGCAGCACCACCGGGTCGCGCAGTTTTGTGTTCTGCACGTCAAAGCGCAGCTGCCGCAGCTGCGTGCCGCAGGGAATGGAGGCTATCATCGCCTGCGTGGTGCCTTTCGACATCGCATGCAGCAGATACCACCACACAGGCACTTCAGCCGTGCGGCCGTCGAAGTCGTTAACCAGCCCTTTATAGCCGGAGTTCTGCGGCGTGGGTACGCTGAAGCCGCACTGTTTCGCCCGCGAGTCATCAAACTTGATCGTGCTGATATCCACCGGCAGCAGCGGAACACAGCAGAACAGCATGACCACAAACGAGACATAGATAGCGTGCTCGATGCGCGGGAGCGCCAGAACGCCTTTGTTTCCCTCATCGGCCCCTTCCTCACGCACCTTCAGCCACACGCCGAGTACTTTAAAAATCAGCGGCAGCGCGAACAGACCGGTGCTGCTGAGGATGCCCCACATCGAGTTGTTGAGCACCCAGCCAAACAGGATGAGGAAGTACTCCAGGTAACTGTTCGCCGTCATCTCAGCCTCCCTGAACTGCGTTAGACCAGGCCACATACTCCGTGACCAGAAGATAAATGATGGCAAGGCGCTCCAGGCGCGGCAGGCCTCCGGCTGCGTCCGGCCAGCGCTTAAGCAGGCGCGGCCGCAGCTTCATGATCCAGATGCACCCGATGAACACGTACATGCACAGTCGCCAGGCAAACATGATCCACCGGCTGTCGTAGAGCCACTTCTGAATAAGATGGCCATCAGGGTCATACGCCATGAACACCGATGCCAGCCCAAACATCGCGGCCATGGCCACAACGGTGCTTAGGAATATCAGCAAAATGCGGCCGGTGAGGCCAATCAGGATTCTGCGCTTCATGTCAGTTGCCTCCCGGCTGAGGCTGGCCCATCTGGCTGAAGCCCTGGTCCTGATTGCCGGCTTTCTGCTGCAGCTGGTTGTCCTGATTACGTTCGCCCTGACGCTCAAGCGTAGTGAGCAGGCTGTTGCTGCTGATGGATTTGCGCAGCTCCATTTCGTTACGCAGCGCGTTCAGCTCGCGGTCGAGCGCATCCACGCGACGGTCACCCTCGGCGATAGCCTCAGGCTGTTCGGCCGCATTCGGCTCAGACTCACCGGTCGTCAGCATGCGTCGCATGGTGAGTGCCGCCTCAACCGTGTCAGCCATGGCCAGCTCACCCGCCAGTCGCTGCACCAGTGCGGCCCTGTCCGGGTCATCACGCAGCGCCTGAATCACGCCGCGCGTGACAACGAGGCTGCCGGTTTTGAGCGCGGCCAGATTATCGGCCGTGGGCTGCAGCTGACCGTTAACCAGCTTGCTGAGCTGCTCCAGGTTGGTTTTGGTGGCGTCCTCCAGTACCGGCGAGAAGCCGGTGCCGGCAACGGTGCTGCCCGGCTGGTTATCCGCGCCGCCGCTGGTGCATTCGCTGGTTTCACGGCAGGTCCGTATAGAGCGGTCGCCGAGGACTTTAACAACGGCCGCAGCGGCTTCATCGGAGGATTTGTAGCGCTGGCAGACCGTACCGTTGCAACTGGATGAGCCTACGCTGCTGTTGCTGGTCACCGGCAGGCTGTTCATCATGTTGTAGCCGGCTTTTGCCAGGTCACGCGTGGGCTGAATCGCCGGCTGTCCCTTGCCGCCGCGTTTCTGGCCACCGACCCAGGTCACACCTTCTTCGCCGGTGGCCTTCTGCAGTTTCTGGTCGCTCGATACCGCATCACCGCCGCTTGATGCCACGATGTCTTTATACTCTTCAGACACGGCCGCCTGCTGCCACTTACTGCCCAGGGTGAAGTCGGCCAGCTTTTTCGACATGTTCTGACAGTTCATCTGTGCCTTGTCGAAGTTCAGGCCCGCCTGCAGCACGCCGTTGGTCAGCATTTCATACAGGCCCGGATTGGCACGCTGAATGGCCATCGCCGGCATGCTCATCACCGCGCCGGTCGCCCCCTGAATGACGTTGCCCATGAGGTCCTTAAATCCGCTGGTGATGCCGTTGAGCTGGTTACCGACCGTGGTTTTCAGGTCAAAGTTGCCGCACATCAAGTCACTGCTCCAGCCGCCGTCCAGTCCGAGGCGCGACATGTTGCTGCGCGTTGAGGGCGGCGAAATGACCGAGCCGCCGCCGATGGAATAGAACAGACCGTCGTTGATGGCGCCGCTGACGCCGGCGCCCTGGGAGGAAAGCGTGGTATCGATGGCCAGTGCCGGCATCACCAGGAAAAGGAGTAGCGTGCCCGTGGCCACGCGCAGTTTTTTAACGCTGAAATTCATCATGCTGTGTGTCCTTATTAAAAGTCGGTGCTGTACAGGAAGGTCTGGCCACGTCGCTTACAGCAGCTGTAAGGCTGCCAGAGTGCCCAGGCGTAGTCGCCGCTTTCCGCCGTCTGGCCCCCCGTATCCGGAAAGACTGCGCAGCTCTGCGACAGCTGCGGCGAAAGCCGCTGCCACTTGTGATTTTTTGTACCAGTGTTTTCGGTAACGGGGTCAGGTGGCCAGTAGCCCGGAGACCGCTGGCCAACAAGTGGGGTGTAGACGTGCAGCTGTCCCTCGCGGGTGATGATGTCGGCGACGCGCTGGACCACGACGGCCGCCGATTTGTAGCTGTCGGTCTGCGTCACAAAGCCGCTGCGGGGATAAACGTTGCCCCACATCTCGCCGGCAAACGTATTCCCGATTTCACGCTTTCCGGGGATGAGCGCTTCCGGATAGAACGATTCGGGAATGCCCGTTCGCCAGGCCAGTGCATCCATGGCGCTGACAAAATACGGTACGAACGGCGTGGCGGCTGAGCGGCAGGAGTAGCCCGGCACCATCCCGCCGATGAGCGACGCCGCCGGGTGGCCATACGCATCGCCGTAGTAGAAATGCAGGTTCTGTTTACGCATGCCCGGAGCCTTCATCTCCTGACGGCCACCGCCTGCAGGCACGCCGGCGAGACCGCCCGACACCAGGCTTTCAGCGCCGCCGGCCGTGGCGCTCACGGCTGACATTTCGGTCCACGGGTTGTCGCCAGGGTTAAGGTAGGCAGAGACCACGGCTTCCGGAATGTAGTGGGTGACTTTGACCGAGGTTTTCACCGTGCAGCCAAAGGGGGTGCAGAGCAGCCAGTAACAGATACCGCTGATGCGCCAGCTGATACAGTCCGGGCTCATGGCGCTGGAGACCAGGCTCGCGGTGTTCACGCTGGCAAGCGTGCCGGTGCAGGTAAACAGCGTGGCCAGCATCAGCCGGCGGGGACGGGAAAGGCGTATGTTCACGGCTGTTTCTCCCGCCAGGCATCGAGCTTCGCCCGGGCGGCAGTGACGTCGGTGGTGCCGTACACCACCCATTTATCGTCGAACACCACGGCAGGGTACTTTTCCAGCCCCAGTGACCAGGCGTGTGCAACGCCGGCATAGCTCGCCGCTAAGGCCTGCTGATCCTGACGGAACGCCGGGGAGGCGATGACTGCACGGGCCTGCTGCTCAGCCTGCGCCGGGTTAGCGGAGAGCGGACCGAATAACTGTGCCTGGAAACGGTCGGGCGCGTCCAGCTCAGTGAGGGTGACGTCGGGACTCAGTTCGCCGGTAACGGGGTGCGCATGGTCGGTATAAATCACGGTGCCGGCGTGGGCTCCGGTTGTAAGAAACAGAGTGGTAAGGCAGCAGAGGGGGATTTTCATGAGGGGCACTCCCTGAGTGAATGATGCCCTCAGGGTGCGGTTTTAGCGCGTAAGGTTCAGCAGTTAACTCTTAAACCGGAAATCATAATTCTTTACCAACTCACCACTCACAATAAACTCCGCAATTCACAAATGTCCGCTCTGTGCCAGGAGCAGAAGTTGGCCTGACCAGCGCCGTCGATTAATACATCTAGAAATAAGAATGAATTCTGAACTTGCGCTATTCACTCACTAAAGAGCTGATGACCCTTCAGCCTGTCCGATTAGTGCAAGTTACTGAGAAAAGGTAAAGCGGCCGAATAGCCTAGAAGAAGGCTACCGGACTTGGCATTAGCTGGTTAGGATAAGCATTTTTCACCCATCCTAATTATTTGATTTATTTGATAAAACTTTGTGGCATGTGAAAGTTACATGTTGAGTATTAACTTCTTGTCTGGTATGGTCTTGTTTTGTCTCAGGTGCGTAATATACTGCAATCTTGATCATTACATAATAAGAAAGGTTATTAGCGATGTCTGATATTGCTGAGATACAGAGGAAATTGTTGAATATTGAAGCGGAGGCCTTCGGTACTGCAAAAATTTTTGAACGTAGAAAAAATGTCTTAGGATTGCCAAGAATGCTTCTGACTTTTTTTGGCATTGCAGTTCCGTTGACAGTGGGAAGTACAGCATTGTCTTTTGGCTTAGACTCCAAAGTTTTTCCTTACCTACTGTCTTTACTAGGTTTTGTATCAACGATACAGATAATAACTGCACTGTGGTCTATCATATCTAAGTGGGATGATAAGTATATTTTTTATAACGAGTCCCAAAAAGAAAATACATCAATCTACAATGAAGCAAGAAAAGCAAAGGAAGATGCAAATGAGCAAAACAAAAAAGATTCTGCCTTAAAACTGAAAGAGCTTCAATTAAAATCAGAAAATAGAGAAAGATTAGACCTTGATTATAGTATTTCTGATGCAGAAAAAAGATATGCAACGAGAGCAAGAAACTTATATTACAAAGTACATTGCCATGTATGTCAAAAAATACCAAAAAGTATGACGCCTGATAATTGTGATGGCTGTGGTAACTACAAACTATACAAGAGCAAATAAGGCTAAAAAATGAATAATGATACACTGATAAAAAATTTCCTGAATGCAGGATATGAAGAAAGAGTAGCTCTGTTAAAATTCATCAAACAATACTATTTTGACACAAAAAACTTACCTCTTCACGAGGGATTGGAATCGTTTCCAGTAACTGAAAGTTTTAGAAAATCGCAAACCATCAACTTTGCTCCATCAGTTGCTGGGTGCCCAGTGTGTGGTAAGTAGTTCAATAGGGTGGGATAGTCCCACCCTATACTTCTTCTATCAGGAAAAATAATAACGACAAATAAACTCATTCAATATTAATTTTCTCAAAACCTATTCCCACCTTTACTTATTTTTCCATTGATTTCCTACTTAATAGTTTGACTCTATCATTTATGAGTTATTATGGCATAATTATCTAATTTTTCTTCTGAGAAAAAATCATTTCCCACTGCTCATAACTATGCCACTAGCCTAGGATAGTTGCAAATTGCAATTTATAAGTTCGGACGTGTTCATAGCAGGTTTGCAGTCACTGGATCCGCTGTTTGCTCTAACGCTAACTTCTGCTCTTCGCTCATAGCGGACCTTGCCACTCGAGCATGTCTGCTCTGTGCCATTAGCGGAAGTAGCTAGAAACACTCTTTTATGATTACCGTGGAGCAGGTCACATATTACCTCTCGCAAGGGAGGCTAAATTTAACGTACAAATCAAATTTGCTGAATTTTCAATGTAATTACCTCAACTCATGATCTTTACATGAGTAAAATTTATGTATAGATTAATCAAAGTCAAAAAAGATGCTTTTAGTGTTTTAATAACATTTAACTCTGGGAATAAAAATCATGACCGTCCATATTTTTAGAAATAATGATGAGATAGGAAAGTTGGAAGCGGAAACAGATTCCTTTCTTGATTCATGTTTTTATGAAAGTAATATATTTAATGGTTTATTGAATTTCGACCATTCAGTAAACAATCCTGACTTTACTCGAAGAATAATTGTCGGTAGAACAGGAAGTGGTAAGTCTGCTCTTTTAAGAAAAATTATGGCAGCAGAATCCATAAAGACGCATGATAAGATTGAGGCTGAAAATACAATATTTGAACATATAAAAAACAATGTTTTCATATCCAGTCTCAATGATAAAGGTATCGATCTGAGGGTTTTTTTTAAGTCTTTATGGCTTCACGCTCTTTTGATAAAGGTAATTCCTGCACTTCATAAATCGAGCCTGCAAAGCTTTTTTGAGAGAGTGCAAGATCTTGTTGGTGGCAAAAAGAAATCTTATAACCCCGAGCTTGCAAATGAATACTTAGAACAATTCAAAGATGTCTTCTTTAATGATAAGGCTTTAGTAGAAATAAGCAACAAAATGGAGCGCGAATTATCGCCTAAACTTGCGCTGAAGGGCCTGGAACTTGGGGGGAAATTCCGCAAGGAAGATGCACAAAGAATTCAGTCAGAAACTTCCAGCTATGTAAGCAGAGAGCTGATAAGAAAACAAAAAGAGTTAATTAAGATTTTAAATGATGAATTTTCCGAAGCTGCCCAGTTTAGAATTGTAATAAGCATAGATGATTTAGACAAATCTTGGTTGAGTTCAAGCGATATTCGTTACGATTTCATCAACGCTTTACTGGAAGCTTTTAGAGAGTTGTTAGATATAAAATCCGTCAAAATACTAATTTCTATTAGAACTGATATTTTAATGGGAATATACAATAAAACTCTTCGGCAAGATGAAAAAGACCAGTCTTTGATATATGCTGTATCATGGAACAAAGAAGAAATAAGAGAGATTATTGACACAAGGATAAATCACTTAGTAAAAAATAAATACCAAGGTTCAAAAAGTGTCACTATGAAAGATATATTCCATTTTGACGTTGATGGGATTAGAGCCGATGATTACATTTTAGACAGAACGATGTTAAGGCCGCGTGATGCAATAAGCTTTGTTAATTACTGTTTAAAAGAGTGCAATGGAAGCGTTCAAATTAACAAAGATATTGTTCTTGTTGCTGAAGAAAAGTATTTCTCATCCAGAAAAAGAGCTCTTGTCACGGAGTGGGGCAGCATTTATAAGAATATATCATGCTATTTAGATGCTATTTCTTTATTAGATGAGAAGGAGTTTTCTATCGAGTCCATCGGAGATAACAAAAAAAATGAAATCTCAACCTATGTCTTAGACAGAGGGGCCGGTTCAGCTGAAGATGATCCTATCCATTCGAACGCGGTGTTGAATTTCGATGAATTGATTAAGATTTGGTTTACTATAGGTGTAATAGGCATCAAACGGAGTACTTCCATAACTATTTACTCTTCATATGACAAGCCAGACTTAGACATAACAGATATGAAGAGAAATTTCATCGTTCATCCTTTATTTAACAGATGACATAAACCTTAAGCATTACCCATAAATATAAAATCAGATGACTTAGACATACTCGTTCAAGGGCCTTTTTGGCCCCTTTTTTTATTATTTCAAGCCGTCATTCTGATTTGAATGCCGCCATTCAAGATAATCAAGTTCCCAGTAAAATCCCGCAGCGTCCGCATTGCGCTCTATCATCGCACGCGTCTCACCCTCATAAACGTACGGCAGCCAGGATTCCGGGATGCTGTCTTTTGGTCGGGGATCAGTCTTCTGAACAGCTGAAGCGCTGTCGTCTGCTGTGGGCAGAGGCCGGTATCCACCGGGCTGTTCCCATGTTTTTCGCTGCCAGGCATCCAGCTCCTCTTCATCTGTATCTGTACAGTAGACAAGGTATTCTAAAATTTCCTGCGTGAGGTTTTCAGGGGTTGCGCCGGGAAGGGACTCAAGTAAACGAAGACGGCTGGACGCCATGAACTCTCGCTCTTCCTGCTCAGAGGCAGCAAAATACTCGGCCTGGTCTTTTATAAGCTGCAGGTATTCGGGCGATGCTTTGTAAGCTTCCATCTCCTCCTGGTGAATTCTTCTCTCCTCAGCTCTGCGTTCGCGGGCGACGCCGGCCTCCTCGATCCCCGCAGCCACGACGTCAGCCCAGTCGCCGGATTCAGGTGACTGCGTACCCGCTACTCCGAGCTGCTGATTAAGAAAGGTCAGAAGGTTACCGTCCTCCGGCTCGACAGCCGCCCCGACGTCATCAGCCAGGCTGTCAGCAATGATAATCCCGGGCAGGCCGTTCCTTTCCCGACCGGTGCTGGCGCGTTCAGCCAGGTAACGCTCACTCCACGCCTGGCCTTTCGCGCGTTTACCGGCACCTTCAAGGCTGGTCGTGTATTTCATCAGCCAGACGTGCATAAAATGCTGACGATCAGCCGCACACCCTGTGCTGATATCGTGAAACCGCTGATAAAATCCCTCATCGTGGCCGCAGTCCATGCTGTCACCTTCATGTGCCACCTCGTGCTCCGTCAGGCTGAAGAGGCGACTGGCCGTTCTGAGCGCGTCGGTTTTAAGCTGGCGCACGATATCAGTGTTGTAGGCGATGTACGTCTCACCGTCCGTCCAGGCGTCGGCCGACGTCGACTCGCCCAGCAGAATCTGGAATCGCACACCGCCGTGAGCCCGGGAGGTGCTATGGCGTTCGCCGCCTGAGCACACCCGTGCATACTGGGCCAGGCAGTAGCGCAGCGCGGTCCAGGCCCTGCGGGTTTCCTTATCCAGCGTCTTTTCACTCACCATCTGCGTGCGGTCGACAAAGTTCGCGCTGAGCGTGTCAAAATCAATAAGCTGCAGCTCTGAGCTGAACGGCATTCCCCAGCGGCCGGAAGACGAAAGCTGTTCGCGGAACGCAATGAGGTTGTCGCGCACGCGACGCATGCAGTCCATAAAATCATCCGTGCCGTCGCAGTTAAAACGCGTCAGCGTCACCGGGTGAATGACCGGCGCGATGCCGGCACGCGCAATGAGCTCCCCGCGCGGGACGTCCCGTGCATACTCAGCCACAGTAAAACAGTTTTTATCGACGGCAGAGGGATAGTAGCGGCATTTACGCAGGAAGTGCTCCAGGGTGACGTGCTGTTTGCCCGGGAGCAGCGTAATCACCTCTTCGCCGTTAACCAGCGTCTGCAGGTCTCCCTCGCCGGCAAGCAGCGCGCGGGCGGTTTTTTCACGCCGGGCCTCTGTTTTGCGGTGGCTGCCGGTGTTGTCAGAAAAGGCCTGCGCCAGCCCGCTGAATTTTGCTGCTATCTGCTTCCAGACCATGCAGCTCTTGCGCAGAATCTCAGTGCGCGACACGTTTAGCGCTATGGCTTTTTTACTCACGATAAGGCCGCCAACGCCCCAGTTATGCCCCGGGTCATGCCTGACAAGTACGCCCTGGTTATAAATGGATACGGCGCCGTCTTCCCGCAACCGATACCAGGCTGTGTCATCCTCAGCATCCCATTTTTCCAGCTCCGGTTTGCGAGTAATCACGTTGCCGTTGAGGCTTACCGTGACAGGCGTGTAACGCACCAGGTCCCGAATTTCCTGCATGCATGACATACGCTCCTGAGTGGACATCGGCTCATACCAGTCACCGCTGATGGCACACCCCTCCTGAATTTCTCCGGGCTCTGTCAGTTCATATTCATAACCCATTACCCGCGTGTCGACCTCCATCTGCCAGCGCTGCGAGCGCCAGACGGTCCTTGCATGCGCCATAATCTGGCCACGGCCCAGACGAAAACGGCCATAAGTGGCATCGCCTTCACGGTGTGGCGTACCGAACCGGCCAAAATAGCGCCTCACATCATCATGTGAAGCAAAACCATGACCGTCGTCACGGCAGGTGAAGCCCTCCGGGGTAATCTCCAGAATGACCGCACCCGCGCCGGCATCGACGCTGTTCATGATGAGTTCGATAATTGCTTTGGCCACAGAGCCGGCCTGGCTGTAGATGATGTGGTGAATGATTTCGGGGTCGAGTTCGAAGGGATGTCGCATCAGACTGCTCCTGTAGTAGTTTCAGTGCCATTTTCCTGATGCAGAGTTAGGGTTAAATGAAGAAGTCATAATGGGAGTCTGAAAAAATAACTGTTGCGGTCAAACAATATTTAAAAGGCTGACAGGCATAATGAAACTTTTAGACAGCATGGCAGAATCATTTTTGATTCAGAATAGCGGGACATCGACACAATGAACTCTGAGCTCAAAGCGGACATGAGTAACTGATTACAACCCCTATATTGCGGAGACTTATAATCAATTAGTTTGGCTTGATGTGGGCAGGTAATTCACTTCCAAATAAAAAGTAGTCTGCTTTCCACTCACTATCCTGGGTTGTTATCTTAAATAGCAAGCCATTACTGAACTTATCCGACTCAATAGTCAGGTGTCGGAACAGCTTCAAATTCTCAATTTGAACTGATGTCAAATGATTCTTTATCTGCATCAATAATTTGGGCGGAGTTCGTTCAATGAACGTGAAATATTTCCCGAGAAAACCAGTGACAACATCTGACAATTGAATACCCGGAGAGCATTTGGAATCTGCAAAACTAAAAGCAACTTGATTAGCACCATCCATGATTCTAATCCCTTCAATTGCTTTTTGGATCGTAGGTTCTTCATCAAATACGTGAATGGAGTTTTTATATCTTGCGATACGATTTAAGAATATACTTTGAAATCCTTTTATTACCTGATTTGGTGTTTCATCTACGAGAAATGCAAGTTCAGGGAGAGACTGAGCCTCTAAGAGAAGATTCTTTAGTATTAAAGTTGCATGGTAATTGTTTATTGGGGCGTGTTTTATCACAAAATACCTTACATCTTTTATAAACCCAGAGGTTGCAACACGTTCAATATTTGGATAACCATATGAATTCAGCAGTGTAAGAAAACCGGGTACATCATTTGAAACCACTCTATAAAGTTCGTTTTTTAATTCCCGGTGAACCTGAAAATACATTGCAAACTCTTTATTTGAAATAATGGAGTCAATAATATCAAGTAACACCCAATTGAGAATATTCATGTTTGTGTAATGAATTTTAATGTTATTGAGTAAAAGCCAGCTCAGAAAATTAGTTAACTTCCTCGACCCCAGTATTTTCTCAAAATCTCCTTTTGCGATAAGTTCGAACTTTATTTCAGTAGCAGATGGTTGAATTTTCAGTATGTTGCGGAGTTCGGTTAAGCAAGTCACATCTGCATCGAGGTCAACTGCAACCCCGCCCAACACAAAATTATCATACCGAGAAACGTTAAATCCATTTTCAGTCAATATTAGTTTTCTGACGTTATTGGTTTCATCATAATACATTTTCAGTTTCTTATCAGTACCGTGTACTAATGGATCAAAAATTGCTAGATCTGCCACAGATATGTCTAACGCCATAAACCTTAACTCCTATTAAAATAGTATTGCATAAAAAGTTACATACGTGGGTCTTCCCAAGGCATCTCTTCCACGGAAAACTCTATACCACCCGCAACACCTTGAATGTTTAGTTCGAATTCGTCGTTTATAAATCCCTGAGCGTCAGCTTCAAAAGAAAGATCCAATTCAACTGAAAAAATTTGCTCTTCTTCCTCCTGACGCGCAGTAGTATCAAATGTGTAAATGACACCGTCTTCTTTGTCATAATGGCCATTAACATAATCAGGACCAATTACATCTGCTAAAAATTTTACATTGATGTCGAATCTTATCTGGCAACTTTCGTCATCCAGATGGATTATTTCTGGCTCAAAATCACCGATCTCAATCACTTTAAAAGAATCAAGCTCTGCATCTTCCCAAGTAGAAGAATTGTACGCACTAAGCTGCTCTAATTGCTCTTTAATTTCTTTTTTTATATCATCTCTCTTGCTGAGCAGGAACTCTTCTACAAATTGTGACCTTTGATCGTTATGTTTGTTGTAGATATCCAAAAAAGCACTCAGAGTGTCAACACTAACAAAACTCTCATTTTTCTCACAAAAAGCTTTATGGTCTGGGTCGGCAGATACCACATAAATTTTTTCTTGCGCCCTTAAAGTAGAACGAATAGCAAGAAGTGAAAAAGCATCACGAAATTCATTCGGCTTTTTTGCACTGAAAGGTGTTTGCTGATTGAAAAACATGTCGATGATTTCGTTGCCATCTACAGATCCCATATCAATAATCGAGGTATTCGAAGCATTAATAAAATCATCAAAAGCAGCTAGTGCTTTTGCTTGTAAATCAGTTTCGTTAATTTCTACGAAGAGCCCCTTGATAGATTCGTCGTTGTATTCTTTAAGGACAGCAGCTTTTCTCCTAAAATTATTAACGCCTTTCAACGCTTCTTTAATATGTTCAACTATCTTTCTTCTAACCTCTCTGACAACAATTGTACTTGTCACATGCTTTAACTCATTATCGCCGCACAAGTCTTCAAAAGATTTAATAGTCCTTGAGTGAAAATTCAGGTTGGCTTTTACAAAAAACTCCGTATCGATAAATACGTTCCGTGTAACTAATGGCATTTTTCATACTCCAGGTAGTTTCAATGTACGTGCCGTTGTGAAAAATGTATTTTTCTCATAAAAAGTAAGGAAAGTCCATGATACCTCTTACTGACCGCATACATTAATTTTCAGCAGGTGGACTTATCCACTAAAGTGGATACAACCTCAATTCAACAAACGTATGTAGTTGTATTAAAGGATTCTTACCATGCGTCATTGTTAACAGGACGGGAAGACAGTTTAAAGTAGTCCGTTCTGAATTTCCGTTTCTGGCATAACGCAGACGTGCTTTAGCTCAAATTAAAATACTCAAAGCCCGTGAGTACTTTTCAGAATAGTAATACACGCGGGCTCTATGCCGCCCGCACCCGCAGCCTCCGTTCCCGCCCGACACCACACACCGGTGCCGGGCGATAACGGAGGGCCGGTTTAATGACACATCTCAGCTTCTGTCGCCCGGTCTATCTCCTTCAGCACCCACAGCATATCGGTCGCATCTGGCACACAGATATTCCAGCGGATGCCGGTTCTGTAATCCCCCTCGGTTGGCCATAACGTATTACCCGTGACGGTGATGAGAATGTCCAGCGCCCTGTTATTGGCACCGGAAAGATGCACGGCCGTGCAGCTGCGGCGCCCGACGCGATGCGGATAGACCGATACCAGCAGGGGATGCTCAAGGCGCTGACCTATCTCCTCCCGGAGCTGCACGATGGCACGGTTATCCGTCTCACCGACCGATGCCTGCCCCTGCGGCGGGACGGTAAAAATGACAGTGGCGAGCAAAGCCTTGTCCTGGACAACCTGTGGCGGCGCCATGGTCAGTTTTTTCATACAATCCCCTGTCAGTGAATAAGACCACGGCTCTCGTCAAGGCGACGTGCAACATGGTAAACGGCCTCAAGTTCCGAGCATTTAAATTCATTCATAATGGCCCGGCGCTCTGCTTTTTCTTCTTTTTCCGTCATGCCCAGCGCCAGGAAGAGGCTCGGCGGTACAGCCCGAAACAGCGCCTGCACCTTACGCGAGAGAATGACCCCCTCGGTGTATTTGCGCGGCAGTTTAGTGGCGGAGAGCAGCATCGCCTTTTGCTCATCATTAAGCGTCTTGAAGCGGGCAATCTGCTCAACCTCTTCAGGCGGCATAACCAGACAAATCCACCATTCGGCCATGTTCAGCATCTTTTTCGACGTGTCGGGGAAGTCGGCGAGGTTCTGGGTAAAAATCCACAGCCAGGTGCCCAGCTTTCGCCACATTTTGGCGATTTTGGTGGCATAGGGTCCCAGCAGTGGGTTGGTGGTGACAATATGCCCCTCATCAATGGGCACGATGATGTCACGGTCAAGATACTGATCGCGCTCGGCGATATTGTTGATGGTGTTCAGCAAGGAAATAACCGCCACGGCCATCTGAGCCTCGTAACCTTCGCGGGCCAGCTGCCCCAGGTCCACGATCGTGACGTCGGCCTCCGGCCAGGGGGTGCCCGGGCGGTTGAACAGTTCGCCCTCAAAGCCTTCCGTAAACATGCGCAGCGCCTCTGACATTTCCTCGGCGCGTGCGCGACGGGCCGGCGTGCGTTTCTCGCGGCCGTCCTCGCCCAGGCTGATGTCATGAGCAATGTCCTGCAGCGAGAACATCAGGTCCTCGGGCAGCATCTGGCGGGACTCAGCATAAGCCTTACGGGCGGCATTCATGATGGCTTCGCGGATCATGCCACGGTCGGCACGCGTCATTCTGGACTCTTCCGAGGCTTCACCGCCGGTAATCATCAGGCGGGCAGCAATCTCCATCTCCCCCAGAACGTCACGCTCACCGTCTTCATCATCCTCATCGTCTGCATCAGTATCCGGCAGATCTTCCTCACTGATGATCAACGCTTCGGGCTTCACATCCAGTAACAGGTGCGAGTCACCAAAGGGTGCCAGCGACACGACCTTGCCGGGCTTGATGCTGACGCGATGTACGCTGAGGCCCAGCGACGCACAGTAGTCACCGTAGAGGCCAAAGCTGTTCCCCGCCTCAATCAGGAAAATACGTGATCGATAGATGGCCACCATCTGAGACAGCTTGTCGACCGCCGTGGCTGACTTGCCGGCACCGGTCGGGCCAAACAGCAACAGGTGCGCGTTCTGGGTGCGATCCTCTTTATTCAGCGGGTCGACAGACAGCGGACCGCCGCCCCGGTTAAAAAAGGTGAGACCGTGATGGCCGGTGCCGGTGTCACGCCCGTAAACCGGCGACAGGCAGGCAAAGTGCTGAACAAACATCAGGCGCGTGTACCAGTTGTGGCGGTCAAGCTGCGGGTTAAAGCACATCGGCAGCGCCCGCATGTAGGTGCTGAGCGGGCCGATATCGTGTTCCGGATTAACCGGCTCCAGCCCGCAGTTCAGCAGCTTACTGCTGAGGTCAAGGTAGCGTTTGCTCAGGGCTTCCTCGTCCTGACCCTTTATGAGCAGGGTAATGGCCGCCCGGTAAAGCTTGTGCTTGTTACCCAGGAACGTGCGGGCTGTGGCGGCATCTTCACGCGCACGCAGCGAATCGACGTTCTCTCCCATCGAGTTGCGGCTCAGGCTGGCAAAATTCGCCTCCAGTTTGTCCTGAGGCTGCACAACCAGCGTCATGGCCAGCACGGTGCCTTCCGGCAGCAGATCCATAATGGCGTTGATGTTGTCACCGCGCTTTACCTCGCCGGTGAGGTGTCCTGTCTGCGGGCGGTTACGAAGTCGGGCGACCGGCACCGCTTTGTGCGCGACGTTATCAAACCACCATATGCCCTTGTCCGCATCGCTGCGGGGGCGGGTGAACCACAGGCTTTCGCTGAAGTCATTGAGCAGAGGAAGGTCCCCGGGCGCGTCATCGCGGTGTCGGGCACAGCGGTAAAGCGTGGCCTTGTCTGTCCACTGGGGGGCCGGATTGAACCATCGCAGCAGCCAGCTGTGTATCTGCTCACCGTTCTGGCGCACGGAACGAATGCCGGCACCGCTCATTGCCGAGGTCAGACGGTCGCAGACCTGATTCAGTAAAACTTCCGGCGCCATCGGGTCGCGGTAAGGCTTTTCCACCCAGCGGTAAACCACCATACGCGTGCGACGGATCTGCCCGCGCCAGGGTGCACCGGTCACGGTTTCATCCACAAACAGGCCTTTTTCAGCGGCCACGTTCTTCAGATGCCGCTCCTGTTCGTTCAGCCAGGCCTCGGTGAAAGCCGTTCCCTGTGCCCGGGGTCTGACGTAGCCCCGGATGGAATCCATATACGCCGACAGATCCGAATCGTCCTGACAGAAGAACTGTACCACCCACTGGTGTGAGTCCAGTTCAGGAATGCTGTCCTGCAACGCATTTTCAACCACGTCACGGATTTCTTCCAGGCGCGATTCGGGACGGCCTTCGGTGCCGACCGGATTGATCTCATAAACTGCTCCGACGGAAACGCCATCATCGAGCAGGATGCACTGGTGTTCGGGAAGGTATTCCCCCCAGGGAACGTGGTCGATAATGGAGGGACCGGTGGCATACAGACCTGATTCATCGGCATGCGTCAGCCGGCCGTCACGGGTGATCGGCTCATGGCCCTCAACCGAGAACGGCCCGTGACCGTGCTGATGTTCAGTCTGCGCTTCACCGCTGCGGCGAAAAAGACGAAAGACCATTTACAGCGCCTCCGTGCGTTCGCCGGGCAGCGCGTACTGTACCTGGCTGTAAAACGGGAACACAGTGCTGTAGCCCGGCACCGGCGTATTGCCGTCGGCCAGATGCGGGAACACATACATCACCATGTCGGGATTGGGCAGGCGCGGAAACGTCTGCTGAATTTCATTTTCCTGGGTGCGACTGTAGCTGTCCCGGGTCTGCTGGCCGATCGTGCGCTCACTGTCGGAGACGGGCCGGCGCAGCGTGGTGCGGCTTTCAGCGGTGGCGTGTGTGGTGGATGCGCCGTTGTTCCAGAGCTCCAGCATGGTGCTGTCACCGGGGGGCAGCATTTCATCTTTGGAAGTGCTGCAGCCGCTGAGCATCAGCGCGGTCAAACCAGCCAGTGCCAGCGCCGCCAGATGTTTACACTGACGCATCCGGCACCTCCGGGGCTGACTGTTCATGATAAAGGGAGGCGAGACGCCGGAATTTACCGTCTGCAGTTCGCACGACTGTTTCACACTCAAGCCTCATCAGCCTTTGCATCACCGCCGCCGGATTGCCCACGGGACCAGCACTTTCAGCCAGATGCCCGACCTCACAGGCCCGCACATAATCACTTAAATTACTGGTTGTTAATTCATTTTTCATCAATCCATCCCCGTGCCTGAGCCTGCAAGGCTGAAGTCATACTTCACCCTGCGGCCTTTTTCTTCATAGTCGATCGCCAGCTGGCGGGTAATGTGCAGCGCCACGGTCTGACCCGGCGGCACGTATATCGCGTCAAACGTCTGGCCATAACGCTGTTTTACCCAGTCCACGGTTTCTTTCATGCTTCCGGACAGCGATTTACCCAGCACGGCCTGTCCCGCATCACCGGTCAGGGTCTGCGTCACGCCGCCCATGGCGTTGGTCTGGCCCGTCATCTGGTTCTGTGAAAGGGCATCGCCGGCAGCGGCAGCGCCGGCCAGCAGGCTGATAGTCGGCAGATAGGTAGAGGCGTTGCTTTTACGGGTGCCTGAGATGCAGGGAATGCCGTTGTCATCCGACAGCCAGCCGATACTGTTATTGCCGTTTCCGCTGCTGTTCTGTGAATTCTGATTGTTACCGCTGGCGTTCTGACTGTCCGGCGACGGCAGCGTGCGCACCGTGCCGTCCGCGAACACAAACGTGATGCTGGTAATGGACCCGCGCACGCAGGATAGCGTCCAGTCACCGGTCGCCGTACCGGACACGATGGCGCCCTGAACGTCCGGCAGCTCGATGCCGTTGGCCGTCAGGTTGTCTTTGCCTAACATAACCTTGAACGGGTACGGATCGGTCACTTTGCCGTCTATGGGAATGCGGCCAAGCAGTGCCGTCATGGCGCGGCTGCCGACCAGCGTGGAGTTCTCCGGCAGAGTAAACACCGGATCGACGGGTTTCACCGCATCCGGCACGGCCTGACTTACGGCTGTGGAAACCGCTGCGCCGGCCTGCTTACCGGCGTCACCCGCTTCACCGAATGACGAGGCAAACGAGAAGCCGGTCGCGCTGTTTTTATTGCTGTCATTTACGGGTTTGCCGCTGGCATCCACCGGGATACCGTCTTTGGGTTCGACCCACTGCAGACCGTCTGAGGCGGGGGATGACATCGTGACGCTGCCACTGGTGCCGTTGTCATAGCCCAGACCAATCGGAATGTCGCTGCCGGGTGAGCTGCTTTTGTCAGGCGTTGCGGCATTTTTGTTTTTAAGCTGCTCAAGCATCTGACCGACCTGCGAACTGAGGTCGGAGACCTGTGCGCTGAGCTTTGCACGCTTGTCAGCCTCGTCAGCCCGGGCGTTGGCCACTGCCTCGTTAATTTGTGCATCCACGTTGCTGTTGGTCTTTTTCAGCTCCGCGTTTTCCTCATTCAGCTTCTTGTTATCGCCGGCGAGCGTATCGAGGCGGTCCTGAACGCGGCGAAAGTTGCCCACTATCGTGCGCAGGGTGTCCTGCGGCGTGTCGCCTTCAACGCCCAGCGCCTTGAGATCATCAGGCGACAGGTCTTTAAGCGCTGCATTGGTGGATTTTTGCGTCGACGTCGTTTTGTTCTTTGAATCCGAGCAGGATTTGACGCCCACGACGATGGCGACGGTCAGCACCACCGGCACCGCAATTTTGACTATCAGGTTTGTGCCGGGCTGGCTCATTTCATCGCCCTCCGCGCCGGTTTGGGTATGACGGAGACGGGTTCAGCGATAAACGCACCTTCAGGGCGTCCCTGTATCACCAGGTACACGACCGTTGTGTCCTCCGGCGTGCCGGCACGGCCCAGCCAGCGGTGCTGAAAGGTTGCCGTCTCGAACTGGCCCTGCAGCTCACGAGGATCGAGGACGACTTTGTCTGCTGAGCGGTTACGCACCTGCAGCGCCACCACGCTGTCGCCCAGCAGGCTCCAGGCCGCCATAGGCGTGACCGACACGGGCTCGCCGGGCATCAGCGTGGTAATGGACGAGGGCAGCTTCAGCGATACGGGGCTGATGCCCGGCACCGGCTCTACTGTGCGGACCGGCCCGTAAAGGCTCTGTGCGGCATAGCGGGTCAGCACCACCGGCAGCGGTGCGCTGAGTTTTGGTGCTTTGCGGGCAGGCGCAGTGTTACTTTCAGGCGCCGGAGATGTACCTTTACTGCCGCTGCCGGCATCGCCGCTCACCGACTGTCTGTCACTGGCCGTTGCTGTGGCCACTTCACCGTCATAAACCAGCTTTACGGGTTCACGGGTCACCTTGCCGGGCACGGCGCTGACATCAAGGAGGATGACTTCGCCGTTTTCCTTGCTCTGCAGCTCAATGCGCGTCACCGGAAAAGCCTCTCTGGCATCGAAGTACACTGCGCCGCCGGTGCTCTGGATGCGCACCTTGCCGTTGAGCGACGGCGGGAAGCCCACGCGCACGTTTTTATTCACAAACACGATGCGCTCCTGACCGACGGTGAGCGGTATCTGCAGCGGAATTCGCTCCCACTTCATGAGCTCAACCGCCTGCGTCAGGCCTGAGACCAGCATCAGACACAGCAGTATCAGTGGACGTTTCATCACTGGAAGACTCCTGTTTTTTTCTCTGGCTCCACCTGCGGCATGGCTTCGAGCTGCTGCGGCGTGGAGGCATAGCAGTCAAGCGCCATGCCAAACGGGTTGCGCGCAGGATCACCTTCCCAGCGCACGACCTTGAGGGGATAGCGGACAAGCGCCCGCTTGACCTTCTCGGCGTGGTAATACTCGTCAGCTATCAGGTCGAGCCGGACCACCCAGCGATCGTCACTCAGGATGTCAACGCTGCTGTCGCTGTAGCCGCGACGGGGAATTTCATACACCACTCGCACGCGGTCCTTGAGCTCGCCGCTGTTTTTACGAAACTCATAGTCCCTGTTCAGAAAATCCTGGCATGACGGCGTCAGGTAAGGGCTGAGCTGGGCAATCTTCGCCGCATAATCCACCTCACCGTTGGTCGGCCAGGCGTTGAGCTGCTGGAAGATATAGAACGCAAAGGCGTACACCGTTGAGGGCGGAATCACCCACCATTTCTGCGTGCTGCCCGAGCGCAGGTCGGGGGGAATATGGATGGTCATGTCCGAGGGCGAACGCATCCAGCCGACTGAGGTGACCAGCATGCCCGCAAACAGCAGCACGCAGGCAATCCGCAGGGAAAAGATGTGGTTATCACGCGCCGTGATACCGTTACGAAACCGGCTCATGCGGACCTCCTGATAGTGCGTACTGACGTGCGCTGCAGTTCCCAGGCGCGGCTGGCCAGAATCATCGAGCGCGACAGGCCCAACTGGCAGCGGATTTGCTCCAGCCTTTGCCAGATATAGTTCTCAGGCTTGCCGCGCTTGTAGGCAGCAATCCAGCTCCCGCCGAAAAACACAGTCAGAATCGGCATCAGCAACATGCATGTCGGGAACGCCAGCCAGCCGACGTGGGGCACCAGGCACAGCGGTACGCCCAGTGGAATGCCCACCAGGCTGCCCGTACCTGCCGCCAGCAGAAACTCGCCGGCGGTAAATCCCCGGTACACCACGGGCGGGTAATTGAGCCGGTCGGGGAGAAAGTCGATAACGGCCATCACTGCTCCTCAGAGAATGTCTGCTGCCTGGGTTGCGAGATAAATCACCACGAGGATGAGGATGATGCCCACGACGCAGTAAAGAACAAATTCGGTCCAGGTGCCTTTGCCTTTACGGACATCGTGAAACGAAGTAATGACGGCGTGTGCGACAGCCAGAAAGGCGCCAACGCACACCAGAAGACCCAGACCAAGCGCCGCCATTTTTACGTAGGCCATGACGGTGTTATAGGTTCCGCCACCGCCACCTCCACCGTTCGGCTGCACAACGGGAGGCAGGCCTGCCCGGGCATGACCGGCAGCCAGTGTAAGAGTCAGCAGCGTGACGCGTACCCGTGCGGCACGACAGAGCCTGATAAATCGGAGTTTCATGGTGGTGTCCTTTCAGTTAAAGAAGAAAAACAGGGTCAGCAGGTACAGGAGAACCAGACGGATAACCAGCTCATTGAATTGCCTGAGTGTGATAGCTCTTGACGCCCATCCCCGGTAGCCCTGCACGATGGCCCAGGCCGAGAAGAGAAGGATGACGATGGCGAGCGTGCTCAGGATAAGGATATTCAGCTGTGAGGGGGTGAGGCTGCCGCCGGTGCCTGCCGCCCAGCCGGAGGTCTGTGCGCCGTTCATCGCCACGCTGGCTCCTGTGCCCGGTACTGTCCGGTCACCGACGCTGAGCCGGTGTTGGGCTGCGCCCGGGACGGTTCGAGGTAGGTGGAAATACCCTGTTTCATGGTGGCGATATCGCGGGTCGCCTGCTGATAATCGAAATAAAAGCGTGCATCCTGATTCTGGTTCGCCACCACGCGGGCGCGGTCAAGGCCCGCCTGAACCTGATCCAGCTGGCGCATAACGAGCGCGAGCTCATCCTTTTCGGAGGCATGACACGCCATGGCGGGCATGACGCAAGCAAGGAATGCAATGAAAGGGGGTAAACAGCGCATGTACGGCTCTCCCGGGTAACAGTTGACAATGAGAGTGACGCAACCGCGCCCGCCGGACAGCAGTAAAATCTTTATGGATTTCTGAAAATAAAAGCAGATTGTTTCTGGCAGAAACCGCGCCGGTTGGGCGATGATTAAATACACAATGCATTTACAGACGGAGCTGATGTCACATGGACACGACCGAACAGCTGGACGGAAAGTATTACTTTGACGGCATGAGTGTGGATAAAGAAGAGTTGCTGATGTGGCTGATTCTTGACGAATTCACCAAAACCTTCAGTGGCATAACGGATATTCTGGCCGTTGCCTCAATGCTGGCCAGCCTGCCATTTATTCCTGTCTCAGGAAAACTGGATACGAAAACGGCCACGACCGGCACCAGTCCTCTCTCGATGGTAATGCGCAAACTCATCAAAAAACGATTCGCTAAACGCCGCCGAACGCTGACGCTCAGTAGCATGATGCGGGGCAAATGGGCTTACACGACGAGTGTGGGCGCCTACATTGGACGCTGGGTGCCGTGGGTAGGTGCCGTTATTACGGCCCGTGACATCTACATCATTACGAATAACGTCATACATCGCTACCGACTGATAACGGGTGAAAAGGACTAAGCGCATGGAAACTTCAGTTCAGGTCAGAAACCTGCTTAAGAAATACTTCTGGGAAATGGCAGATGATGTCTCACTGAGCACAGGGAATCAGATGGTACTCCCTGAAGAGGCCGCTGATTTCATCGAAGAGTATGCAGAGAAGTTTGGCGTCGACATGACCCATTTTGAGTTCAGGAAATACTTTCCTAACGAGGGGATACGCTTTATGCCTAATGCAATCCTGCCTAAATTCATGCGTACCGACCATCATGAACCTGCACCTCTGACCGTCAGAATGCTGATTGAGTCTGCTGAAGCCGGCTGCTGGCTTTTCCCCTGAACGAAACGATGACATTTAAGTCCGGGATAAATGAATGACATTAATTCTGCGCGAAGCAAGACAGTGTGATGTTTCGCTCCTGAGTGAGCTGGGTGTCAGTACATACACCCATCATTTTAAGCAGTACTGGACCCACAGCGAGGAGCTGGACGAGTTCCTTAAGCAGGAGTATTCGGCACAGGTCATCGAAAGCAGCCTTGCTGACCCTTCAGCAGGCTGGTATGTAATCGAGACGTCGGCTCCGATCGGATTTGTTAAAGTCATGTGGCGATGCAGTATTCCCGGGACACCCTTACAAGGCACTCTTCTGAAAAAACTCTATCTATCAGAAGGCGCAACCGGGAAAAACTACGGTCAACTCATATTTGATGAAGTGGCTGAGATGGCCAAAGAAAGAGGGAGTAACTATCTTTGGCTTGAGGTGCTTAAAGAAAATACCCGTGCACGTAGATTTTATGAAAGACAGGGTATGACGTTTATCAGGGATAATTTCTATAACACTGCCACCCAAAATGTCACGGTGCATGTTCTGGGCAAGAAACTCTGAATCCCCTTACAGGCCTTAAAAAAAAAGCCTGCAGCAGCGCAGGCCCTTCGGGCATATTCCCGTAACCACACACATCACAGATAATGTAATGAGCGCCTCCCTCCCCAAATTGGTGGGGCGGTAGCGTTGCGATGAAGGCCTACTGCCACATCTCGGGCCAGGTATTAGTGCGCATCGATCCGGGAGGGTTCTGTCTCGGTTATTGACTACAGACTTAGTCTGCGCGTAGCAGAACAGTTAACGAGTCCAGTTAGTCAGGCTCGTTTTAGCGTTATCTGTGCGCCAATAACTATCATTATCATTCCAAAAATCATGCTCACGGTTAATTTCTCATTCCATCCAAAATATCCAAAAAACGCGGCGAACACTACTGACAGGTAAGTCCAGGACACTATTTTATCGGTAGGCGCATAAGAACATGCAACTGAAAGAAAATATTGCGCTAAAGTTGTAACAATACCCAGCAACATTAAATATGGAATTGTTGATAAATCGAATGAATGCCATACCCAAGGAATTAACACCAACGAAAAAAGAAGAGTGAATAGTGAGAAAAAAAGCATTTGTCGATATGGAGATTCCGTTTCTGACATTAGCCAGATAGTGATCGTGGCTGCCCCACCCATTATGCCTGAAATGATCCCAGCCAGATCACCTGTATTGAGACTATGTGTGCCCACGCCACTCGTCAACGCTACCCCGATGAAACCAACGATTGTCCCTATCCAAACGAAGCGATCTGGAAATTTCCTGAGTACCAGAAGCGCTATAATCGGAACAAATACAGGTGAGGTCTGCTGAAGTAAGACTGCGGTGCTTAATTCAGTATTTTTAACAGCAAAAAAATAAGTTAGCAGTGCGAAAAATGTAAAAAGTGACCTTAACGCGTGCGTGCCTTTTCTCTCAGATTTAAAACTGAATTTACCTGAGAAAATCCCCACCATCGCTACACATATAAAGCTAAAAAGATTTCGCCAGAATACCAGTGACAGAGTATCCATATCAGCTGATACGAATTTAACTATTACCCCAGCCAGAGCGAACATTAAAGCCGAACATATAACGTTCATTACGGAGCGAAAATATGCCATTAAAGCCCTCACTCAAAAAATTTGATAAGTCCATGACTCCAACATGACAGGACAGTGCTGCTAGTCCACGAGATGGTTCTGCCTGTAAAATCAACCCGTCAACTAAATCATATGGAGTAATCAAAAATGAAACCTATGTCAGTTGGTATCGATATTGCCAAGAACGTGATGCAGGTCCATTACGTGGATAAAAACACAGGTGAGATATTTAATAAAGCCATCAAGAGAGAGAAATTTCTCGAATTTTTCACCAATCGTCCGTCCTGTATTATCGGAATGGAAGCCTGCGGTGGTGCACATCACTGGGCAAGGAAGTTAACCAGTCTCGGTCATACGGTCAAGCTTATGCCGGGCGAGTTCGTCAAGGCCTTCAATATCCGTAACAAGAATGATACTGCTGACGCGCAGGCTATCTGGCGGGCGGTGCAACAACCCGGCAAAGCGGTGGCGATAAAAACCGAGCAGCAGCAGGCCATGCTGGCACTGCACCGGATACGCTCACAGCTGATGAAGTTCCGGTTGATGCAGACCAATGCCCTGCATGGTTTACTCGCGGAATACGGTGAAGTGATGCGAAAGGGACATGCCAGCCTCGTCAGAAACGTCCCCGAGATACTTGCCCGCCTGTCTGGACGGTTACCGGCTGTGCTCATAGACAGTCTGCGCGAACAGCTGGGTGAAGTGAAACGAACTGACACTCGTATTACGGACGTCGAAAGACGGATACGCGAACTGAGCAAAAACGATCCCGGCGTAAAAGCTATAAGCGAAATCCCCGGAGTAGGGCTACTGACCGCCACCGCTGCGGTTGCCTCAATGGGGGATGCGGACACCTTTCGTTCAGGCCGGGAGTTTGCTTCCTGGGTGGGGCTCGTTCCGAGACAGACCGGAACGGGCGGGAAGATCCAGTTACTGGGGATTAGTAAGCGAGGCGACAAGTACCTGCGAAAACTGCTGGTCAACGGCGCTCACAGCGTCATACAGAATGCCCGTGAGCCGGGTCCTTGGGTCACAGACCTGCTGAAGCGGCGTCCGATAAACGTCGTCTCCGTAGCGCTGGCCAACAAAATGGCACGAATTATATGGGCTGTGCTGGCGCACGGCAGGCCCTATCGAAAGGAAGCTGCTCATAACTGAGTACTTTCATTACGAAATCACAATGTATAAGCAGAACGTCAACAGGTTGCACAGGCAGTGTATGTAATGACAGAACAGGTCAGACCGGGACTCACCAAGCCTGAAAGAAGTACCGAACTCCGGGTTCGCAGAGATAATTGAGGCGTGGGTCAGCGGATTTCATTAGGGTCAGCAGCCGCTTTCGCAGCTGCATAAAGACCGGATATATAGCCGCAATCGTCCTGTCCGTCATGAAGTACAAAGCCTGGCAAACGGGAGGCGCTCATATATACTTTTTGAACGACGCCGTCACAACAGCCAGGACGCCACCAACCAGCAGCGCAGAGGGCAGCAAAAACAGATTTGGCCAGACTGCGGTCGGCCAGGCCAGATACAGCATGCAGGGCCCGTAAAGCGCAGGCTTAACGAAGCGTTTGGCGTGGTGATAGACAAAACTTGATTCGTAGCCTGCCCCGTAGCGACGCAGGTCACGCCTGACCAGTCCCTCAACGATGCCGGTGATGATGACCAGCCCGAACAGCGGGATGCTGAGAAACAGGATCATCACGCGGATAAAGAAAATCAGCGTCACCCACAGCGTGGCCTGCAGGTATTCTCCCAGCCTGCTGATGAGGGATGCGCTGAAGCCGTTCAGGGACGGAATGAGACCGCTACCTTTCTGACCCGTTTCCCTGAAAGAGGCCAGCCAGTGACTGAATCCGCTGTCCACAAACAGCCAGTGCCAGGCGGCCTGAACCCAGCGGGTGATGGTTTCCACCGGCGTGGCCATCAGCAGGCTTCGGGTATATCCCGATGAAAGCCAGTGACTTTCAGCCAGCATCACCTGATAGCTGTGCGTGGCACCCTCGTCTGGCCAGAGGAACGTCATGCACGCATATTCAACACCAAGGCTGACGAACAGCGAACCAATCAGGATGCCGATGAGGCTCAGCGGCATGTCCCACAGCAGCAGCGTAAAAGGGCCCGGGTGTCTGTGTTTCGCGGGAGCGCTCTGCCGGGTATTTCCGCCGTCACTCTGGGACATGAAGGCCTCCCGGAATACCGGCGTCGCCACCCGTCCACCAGGATTCGCCGCTGTGGTAGTTTTTCTCCATCGTGTCAGCCAGCTGTTTCAGGCTCGCCGGCATAAAGCGGTCACTGTCGTCGCTGACCGGCAGCGGCATTCGGATTTTCCACAGCCTTCCGCCTTCCAGCAGGGCAAAGGCCTGACCTTTCGGCAGATTGATGATGTCAGAGGGACTTATCATTGGCACCTTAACCAGCGTCACCTGATCGTTAACGTTACTGTTAAAGTCCGTGCCTTCCCCCGGGCGGGAGACATCGGTCACACCTGATGTCAGGGTTTTCTGATACACCCCCACTTCAGGTAACTGGTCGGTCATCAGCATGGCCGTGTTTTTTTCGCGAACACGGAGCATGACCAGAGAGTTAAAGTTACCGATGACCTGGCTGGCTTTGGCCGCATTCCCGATGCGGGCCTCAATGTCGGACAGCGTCTGCGTGTAGGCCGTAACCTGAAAGCCGGCACCGCCCCCCTTGTTGATGAGCGGGATAAACTCATCGCCCATCAGCTCGTTAAACTCGTCGCAGTGCAGGTTGATGACGGCCTTACCGGCTTTTTTGTCGCCCTCATCGCCCAGACCAAACTTATAGATATGGCCACCTTCAGAGACCAGGTCGGCAAACATGCTGTTACCCACGGCGGCGGCCACTACCGGGTCAGACAGTGCATCGAGGCCGACATAAACCACACCGCGAGACTTGATGATATTGTGCCAGTCGAGTATCGGTCGCGGATCGCTGAGGTCGGTGTAATCGGGCGCCAGCAGCGCGGCCGTCTTTCCGGTAGTGAGTTTTTCCAGCAGCGGCAGCAGCGAGGCCACAATTTTGTCGAAATACGTCCGGTCATACTGCACCGCACTGCGAAGGCCATCCAGGACCGGGTCCCAGAGCTTTTTACCCTCAGGACTGCCTAGCACCTGCTCAGACGCCCAGATTTTCTTACCGTTCTCCCGCCCCTGGAGGTGTCGGGGCAAATCTCTGTCTGCTACCTGGAGCGCCATCATAGCCTGCATCGAAGCGACCAGCTGTGGAGCCTTCTCGCTCAGCAGGTTATCGACATAGGTCTCATACAGCTCGCCAATGTTGGTGACGTAACGCAGGATGAGGCTGTAATCCGGACGCTGGCCAAGGGCGACCAGCGCACGGGTGATAATGTTAACGAACCGCCAGGCAAACTCACGGAAGGCGGCAGAGTTTCCCTCGCCGGAGAGCTGACCCGCGACGCGCGACGCAACCTCGGAGATACGGCTGAAACGACCCACGGCGTTATAGCGGGCGCTGATGTCCGGCCAGCCCAGATGGAAAACCCAGAAGTTGTCCTGACGTCCGGCGCGGTGCGATTCGGCATACATACGCCGCAGCAGGTCTGCGTCACCTTTGGGGTCAAAAACAATAACCACCTCAAATTCGCCGGCGGCGTTACGGCGTCGGATATCCTGGGTAATCATCAGCTCTGCCAGGCGGGTTTTGCCGACGCGGGTGGTACCCATGACCAGCATATGGCCTACGCGTTCGCCCAGGTCAGACATGACGTTAACCTCGTCAGGCTCAACGCCATGATAAACGGAACTGCCGCCGACCGGGGGCAGCGGCCGGAACGGGTTTAAGGCAGAGTCTGCCGACGTCATCCGGCACAGCCACGGCAGGCTGTACTCCATCTTTTTTTCCAGCTCGCGGGCCAGGCGGTACATGACCGAAGGCTGAACGTAAATTTCGCATTCAGGACGGCGGGCCTCCATCAGCCGCTGGGTGTGCCGGGGCGACCACTGAAAACCTTTGCCGAGGAACAGGTGCCGGCGGCTGACCGGTATCTGGTCACTGGTCAGCGCATAGCGGGAAAGGCGACGTATATTGCGGCGGTAGCGCAGTATTTTTAATCCCTGAGAAGTGCGCTTCAGCGCCAGCACGCCAAAGCCCGCAGCAGTCACCCAGCTTACCGAGGGCGCCAGCGCAACAGACCAGGGCGCCGTCAGGCAGATAAACGTGGCGCTGCCGGCAACGGTTGCTGAATACAGCTCGACGGCGGGCCGGAGCAGCGACTCCATGACATAGCGATCGCTCATAAATCTCTCCTGCCAGACAGCCAGCTGAAAACACCATTACGCTTAGCCATGCGTCGTTCACGCCAGAGCCTGAGCGCAACCAGCAGCTCAATGCCCTCAGCCGGAGCAGTAATTTCACGGGCTTCGCTGACAGCTCTGACAGCCGGATTTTGCTCATAACGCCGGCTCCACGAGCCGGTGCTGAAATAAAGAGAGGTGGAATAAATGTCTGTTTTCCAGCCAGGATTACTCTCTCTGCAGCGGTGAACGCGATTAACGCTCAGGTCCATGAAAAAACCCTGCGCCGTGTGCAGACTCAGCTCTTCCCTGAGGGCGAGAAACACGTCAAGAAGCGGCACATTGAACTCATAATGATTCAGTTGCACTCCGTGCAGATAAGACCTTCCCAGGTAGTCAAACAGAAATCGTGCCAGGGCAGCACGGTGATTACCGTCTGCGCCAACATACCAGTCAATGCCGTTGTAGCTGTTAAAACACATAGCGGGCTGTTTGGCTGCTATCTCAGAATAGTAAGACGTGTAGCACTCATAGTAAGCCTGATTGCTCTCAATGAGGGCAAGGTTACTGGCCATGTGTTTGCCCTGTTGCAGAAACTCAGACCAGCTGAGGCCCTGATAATCCGGATGCGATGTGCCTTTGATGCAGAAGACGTTGATCGTGCCGGATTCCGTCCAGTGATGCCGTTTGAGAAAACCAGCGTACTGATAAAGCAGTGTGTCATCCCAGGCTTCGATAAGCTCGCCTGCCCAGTGTGGCGGGTTTGCGTTAATTTTCGACAGAAATTCGCTCATGGCTCCGCCCTCTGTTTAAAGGGTAAGGCACTACCGGATGCCTGGCCTCTGCCACTTTTATATATAAAGCCACATGCTCTCCCAAACTCCCGGTTATATTCCCGGCGTAAACACAGCAGCACGTCGGTCATAAAGCTCAGCAGGATGAATGCCAGCCAGATATAAGGTAACTGATGAAATACCCTCATTATCCCGTGAGTCACAATATCAGGTGTAAACAGCGGATTTGTCAGCATGAGAACCGGAATGAGGGTAGTGATGACTGCCGTCATTGCTGTAAAACACATCAGGGGCCACAGAATCACGATTTTGAGCAGGTAAAGGAAGAGAAAGGCCAACGATGCCAGCAGCCAGAGTACAGGGCTCATGATGAATGAGAGTGCGTTATTTATCCCCACAGACTGAAGTAGATTACTGACAGCGGCTGGCACGGTTTTCAGGAATATGCGCATGACGGGTTCCTTACGGGTGTGTTGAGGTGGATGAAGAACGGGCCAGTGACGACAGCTGTCGGACTTTGTCGCTGAAATCCAGCCAGCGCCGATCGCCGGCAAGCAGCTGAAGCAGACGATTGCCGCTGATGAGCGTGACATTTGGCCAGCGTCTGAAGGCTTCACGACTGACTTCACCCGTGCGCCCGGTATGGATGAAGAGCCCACCGCACGCTTCCTTAAGGGCCAGCTCTCCGAATGCAACAACGTGTTGTGCGTTGATCGTGGCACCGTAGCGCTTCGCCTGAATCAGCCAGCGCTGGCCGGCTATCCAGACCTGACCGTCCATGCCGCCGTCTCCGCTGTAGCTGGCATTACGTTTGATACGAAACCCCTGGCGGGATAGTGCCGTCAGCAGCATCTCCTCAAACACATACGGGTTCATTTTGCGCAGCCAGACCATGCGGGCTGCGTCATCAGGCAGCTGCGGCAGGCGGGAGAGTGCTGATGCGGCGCGTTTCTGATAAAGGCGATGGCGCCTCGCACTGGCGCTCCTGAGACAGAAAGGAGAAAGCAGGCACACCAGAACAAGGGCCAGCGCCACAGCAACCGCTACCTTTACCGGATGTCCCCTTACCAGCTCCGCAATAACAGACACCGGTATCACTGGGACAGCCCCTTTTCGGTAATCAGCACGGGGTAATGGACCAGGTGCAGGCGGCGGGCAAGATCACCGCCGCTCACCGGCACCATCTCTGTGGACGGCACCAGCGCACGAAGCGCGCTCAGAGCAGCCGCGTCTTTCACGCTCACAACCATACCCGTGGCATGCATCTGACTGAGCGCTGCCGCATGCTGTGAAAGCCACTGTTTTGACAGGCTGTCGTCACCCACCACAAACACCGGCGGCATGCCTGAAAGCTCAAGCGGCTGAGGAGTGACCGGGCCCGGGCTCATTTCCGGCGTGCTGACGGGCAGCATGTCGGATATGGACAGCGATTCAGGCGGTGCTGCAGGCACGGAGGGTGAACCGGCAACAGCATCTTTGTCAGCGTTAATGGCATCAAAGTACGGCGCTGTGGGCTCACCACCCAGGTCACCGACCACAACCAGCGCCGCGCTGGCCCCCGTGACGACGGAGAGCAGACACGCGCTGAACAGAGCGTTACGGATAAAGCAGTTGCGTTTCATCATTTCGGTTCGATCCAGGTAAGGGAGTTACTGGCGAGCTCGACCGGCGTGACAGACTGTGCACCCAATGACACCGGGGCAATCTGGCCAAGCTTGCGGCGGACGATGGCGATGTAGGTCTGCGCCTCTTTACCGCCGGCCGGATGGTGATAACAGCCAGCCGCGTTTAACCAGCTGCCGGGGCGTGCTTCGTAACAGGCGCGAAGTATGCGGGCGGCGGCACGGAGGTTGAGATACGGGTCAAAGGCGTCGCGGTAGGTCGGGAAAAAATGCCCGTTCCAGCCCAGGTTGACCTGAGCCACGCCGACATCGATGTTCTTCAGTGGCCAGCGCTGCATGAACCCGAGCAGCGCGGTGAAGGCCGCTTCACGCGTTTCATAGTGATAACCCCGGCCGGCTACGTTGATGGTCCACGGCCAGGGTTTTGCACCCCATGCGGTTTTGCGGGTGCTCTCCGCCATGGCCAGCGAATAAAGCGACTCTGCCGGCACGCGCTCTGCTGCCGCTATCTGCCGGTAGGCATCCGGAATGACCTGGCGCTTTTCAGCCGCACTGCAGACGCAACTGACAAAGCAGATCATGACAGCCACCTTCTTCAGTACGCCGCGACCTGCCATCCGGTCTCCTCCTGCTGCAGAATGACCGGCATCTGACCCATGCCGTACCTGAACCACAGGCCATTATCGTGATTAAGCGTTATCTGACGGCTGCGGACTTTTTCCACCGGGATGTTGTGCTTAACGGCCCAGGCACGCAGGCCGTCATCGCTGTCGATGCCGACCAGATACAGGTCGACGGGGCGGTTATCAGCCAGCACGGCGGCAAGACGCGCATCGCAGCGTGAGCAGTTCTCCTTCAGGAACAGCGCCAGGCGACCCTGCGTGTCGTGCGCAATGCCGGCCGCGTTAGTGCCCATGTTTACCGCCAGCGTTTCCGGATAGAGGCGAAGCCAGGCCGCGTTGACGTCACGCTGAAAAGCGAGCTCCTTCTCGGTTCGCTGATATTCGTGTTTGACCCACAACTCAGCCAAGCGGCGACGTTCCGCGCTGTTGTCGGTTTCCACGCCGAGCGCCGTGAGCGGGTCCAGACCCGGTGACATGATCCCGCGCTCGCCCTTCATCAGCGTCTGATAACGGCTCCAGTCGCTGTCAGATAACCCCCACTGCTGGGCCTGCTGCTGAGTGCTCAGACTGGAAGAGGTGTTTTCCTGAAGCGGTGCCACACGGCTGTTAACTGCCGGCGTCTGCGCTGTGGATGCCAGCGCCCAGAGCGGCAGTAATATGAGAAGTACAGTCAGTGTTTTTTTCATGGGTTTTCCTTTTACTGAACCTGAAGACGAACGGCACTGCCGTTAACGCTGAACAGCGCGGCGTTGCCCTCAAGCGCACGCAGGGTCCAGCCCATAAAGCCGTCACCGGGTGAGAGCAGGCGCATTGAGGAAATCACGGTGACGCCACGGGGAATGACGACGGCAAAGGTCTGGCCGCCGCGTCGTTCGATGCCGGTCAGCTCAAACGGTGCAGCCGGCATCACCGCGTGCCGGACTGACCGTTTAGCCTTTTTTGGTGAGGAAACAGCCTTCTGAGACAACTGCGGCTTAGCCTTTTCCGGCTCAGAGGCTTTTGGCGTGGCCACTGCCTGTTGTTTCAGAGTCTCGATGGCTGAGGCCGACGTCTGAACCTCCTGACGAAGCTGTCCTAACTGTTGCTGTAACTGCTCAACAGACTGCTGATCGGAAAGGCTGGCATCGCTGAGCTGATTCACACGGGTGCTGAGTTTCAGCTGTTCAGTCGACATCGAGGTGACTTTGTCCTGCAACGGCGAAAGCGCTGAGACCTGTTTTTCCAGCGTTTTCAGCTTTTCCTGCATGATGGTAACGTTCGAAGACAGCTGGCCAATCTCGCCGCTGCGGAAAGCGGCATCCAGGGTGTTAACCCGGATTGTCAGGTTCGACACGCGAACAAGCAGGACGGCAGAAGCCGTCAGGGTGCTGAGGAGAGCGATAATCACAAAGGCCGCGCCACCCTGACGCAACAGTCGCCGTATGTCGGGCTGGCGTTTTTCAGTTGCTGGCGAAGAAACAACGGGCTCATCTGTTGTGACGCTGGCCCCCGAAACGGGCGCAACCAGTTCATCAGGTGAGGCATGGGAAAGTGACATCGGTGAATTCCTTATGGCTGCACAGCAGAACGGCCATAAGGTGCAAAATTAACGCAGCACTGGCGATGATTAACTCATCAGCCGCTTTCAAAGATTTATGACTCCGTTACAGGCTACTCAGGAGCTTTAAATCTGACTGACGCAGCTTTACGGAATTTTTTGCAGGATAGCTCCGGTTGTTCAACAGCGAGGAGGAAAGCACATGAAAGCGGGATTCCGTTTTGCAGCTCTGTGTATGTTCGTCACCTTTACCGCAATGGCCAGAGACATTCCGCATGTCAGGCCGCTGCCCTGGCACCGCAGCGGCTATAACGGCCATCCGGGGATAGCCGACACGGCAGAAACACCCGAAGAACACATCAGAGAAGAGCAACCCCGGGTATCCCGGTCAGCAGTATGAAACTCAGACCGCCAGAGGGCGGTCTTTTATTGCACGCCCGTTCTGTATACAGATATCACTGGTAAATGAAGCCGCTGAAGGCGCCCGGTGAACATCCGTATTCAGGTAAGGGGTTGGAAACGATGCTGAAGCTGGTATTAGCCGGCACCTCAAAACTGATAAACCCCATTTTTGCCCAGCCCGGATTATTATCGTGCGCCTGCGCAACATACTTACCTCCGGAGTAGCCAGTAAGATCGTAAGTGTTAGTGCAGTCACCACCATCCCCCACTTCTCTGTGGACAGTCGGGGAGCCGCCTGTAGCATAAACGGTAATGGTATAAGGCTGACCGTTATAGCCATTATACTGCCCCGTGATATAACCCAGGTCAGCGTACTGGCCGGTTGATTTCATACCCACCCATTTACCATCTTTGCAGGAGAGTATGCCGCCACTCCAGTCGCGGCTGACCAGACCGTTTGGCCCGCATCCCGCACCGGGACTGCTTACCCCGTCAAGCTGAAGGACATCCCCCGTGGAGAGCCGGCCGTTTGACCTGACAGTTCCGCCCTGAAGCTGGCCACCGGTATAAATGCTCTTATCGTTAACGGCGCGAACCCAGTCGTTATCCGACATGTAAAAACCGCCACCGTGCGCTTCATCCAGCCACCCTTTACCGTCGCGGGTGATGAGCCAGCCACTGTTACTGCGAATATCGCCGTTCGCCGTGATGTTGTTGCCGGCAGACATGTTGCCGCGTGCGTTCACATCCTGACCCGTTACGGTGCCGTTCGCCGTGACGTTGCTGCTGAAATTGCCGTTTGCCGCGTTCACATTGCCCGTATTGTTCAGGTCATTTCCGCCCATATCGATACTGGTATGCATGGTGTTGAGGTCGGGTTTGCCGTTCACCGCAAAGCGGTATAACCGGTCACTCTCTGCACGGGAGGCGCCCAGGTCGTCTGTGGTCAGAAGTGCCGCAATATGGCCGGGCGTGGTGTTTGCGTTAAAGGTCTGAAGAGGAGCCGACCAGCCACCCCGGGCGCCGGTAACCGTGCCTGCTGTATCGATGTAGCCGCCCATCCCCGCGTTGATGCTGACGGCTATCTGATCCATGGCCACAAAAGGCAAAGGACTGCCATTCTGCGTGTAAACCAGCGCCTGCAGCTGGTTATTCTGGGACGGATTACGCACCACCGTGGCCAGATACTGCTGACCATAATCGTTGTTTTCGGTAAATCCCGGCTCCAGAAAACCCGTATTTTTCAGCATGGCCGGCGTCACCGTGACGGGTGCGGTCGACAACAGCGTATCGTAGTAACGGCCCGTGTAGCTTTTCACGGCCTGCGTGAACCGGGATGCCTGCGTGGCGCTCCTGAGCCAGTTTTGTCTGTCATTCCAGTCGCGTACCAGCGAACCGCCCCAGACGGACATATATAGCATAACCATGAGCGCAATCCCGGTGCTGACTAGGGCCCAGCCACGATCGTGAGATTTTTGAGCAGGCATGTTATTCACCAGATCACAATGGGTTGATAGAGCTGAATCAGGGTCACTGTCACGGCGCCCGCAGACAGCCATGGTCCCAGCGGGCCGCCTTCGCCCGTATGGCGTTTCGGCGCCTGCCAGAGTGTAAACATGACAACGCCTGTTCCGATCGCCCAGCAGCCGTCTGAAAAGCCAAGCCAGGCCGTGACAGCGCCAGCCAGCCACACGTCGCCCAGCGCCGGGTTTTCTCTGCCGTCGCGCATAATACTGAACTGCCTTAAGGCACCGACCATGACGAGGACGACCAGGCAGGCAACTGCGTGACCCGCCAGGGCAGACAACGCGGTGCCGGAACCGTCACTGACGGGCATCCAGAGTGAAGCCGCCAGACCGGCCAGCAGACAACTGACGGTCATGTGTCGCGGCAGCAACCCCGTCAGGGCATCGGTCAGCGTCAGCCTGAAAAGAAACAGGATGAAAAAAAAGGCGGGCAGTCGCTGTGACAGCGGAGAGAGCATGACCGCCGTGGCGGCAGCAGCAAACAGCCAGCAGACGGCAGCGGCGGTGACCTCATTTTCACCCCGGTTAAGGGGGAGGTAATACAGGCCGATGCTTTTACGGACGTGTCTGGCGATAAGGCTCAGCAATGAGAGAAACACAGGAAACAGCGCGGCAGTAAACTGCCAGGGCATACTCAGGGTCAGCAGTGTCACAGTTTTATTCCCCGCTCTTTTAACAGCAGTTTTTTATAAATGGCATAAACGCGGTTGGCGTAGGACTCGCGGGTTTCGTGCCGGTCTTTTCGAAATCCGGCGTTGTACGACCCCAGGCAGTTCCAGCTGACGCCACAGACCTGAAAATGCGAGGCCAGAATCCAGGTGCCTGTCTGTACGTTGAGGCAGGGTTTCGTCAGCAGATCCTGCGGGCTTTTGATTAACCCCTGCGCCACAAGCGACGGAATATGCGAAGAATTCACCTGCATCAGTCCGTAATCCGTGCTGACGGCCCGCCCGGTTTTCGGGTCACGATTGATGTGGGTAACGCCCGGACGCAGGCCGCTCTCACCCGTCGCGATCGCCTTAATCAGAAGCGGATCGATATGGTATTTAGCGCCCGCCGCGTCAAAGCAGAATGCCTGCGCGCGGGCACAAAACAGCGTCATAAACATCATCACAACCAGTACCGGGCGAGACATAACATCAGCCGTTATGGGTCACGACAATCGTGTTGTTGCCGGTGCGCCCGCTGTCTGCGGTACAGGCCTGTGAGATTGTCTCAGAGCTGGCACCATCGCTGAAATCCGTGCTGTTGATGGTCAGCGTATTAGACGTGCCCGATGAGTTCATACCGGATGCAACATCAATACAGGCTGACTGCGGGAGGCTCTGGGTTGTTACTGAAAACGCATTGTTGTAGCCATTGACCGCAACCGGGGAGATGACGACCTGACCACCGTAACTGTTTGTCAGGGTGGCAGTACCAGAAGATGGGGTGCCGTGAACGGTATAACCGGACGGTGCGAGATCTCTTTTAATAAGGGTGCCAGTCATGGAGGCACCGCTGGAATAATCGTATCCGTTACGTCCTTTAAGGGCCACGCCGTTGCTCAGCATGGTTTGCAGGCTGGTGACCTCAACGGCGGTGTCTTTTTTGTGCAAAAGTTTCCAGCCGGCTATTACCACAATGGTAATAACAAGGAGATAACCCAGGGCGATATAGCCCTGTTCACTAAAACCCCAGCCCCGGTCAGGGTTAATTTTTACGGCATTGTTTGAAACAGACATGGCATGTCCTCAGCGAAGGTTAAATGAGCCTGTATCCTGAAGTTGCATGACCATCAGAATGATGAGTGCAAAGAACCCCAGAATCATGAGCATTGAAAAAAATTTGGTCGTATTGGCCCTGCGGGCCACGCGTTTCAGTGTCTGTTCAAGCCAGCGGTCGGCATAGTTGCTGATCATTTCGGCTGAACCCTTGCCGTCATCAAGCAGTGACAGGTAGTTAACAGCCTCACGACTGGGGAAGTCATAGCCGCACTCACGCAGCGCCATGCCGAGAGAATTCCCCTCGCTCATGGCGTCCATGGCGGCCTCAATGCGTTCCTGCAGCCAGGGGGGAGCAAAACTGTTCAGAAGCTCCAGTGCATCCAGCTCAGGTACGCCGGCGCCCAGAAGCGCACCGGTATTCATCAGAAACACCGCACCCTGCAGGTCCTTGTATAAAGACCAGGGCAGAAAGTTATCGGCGATGCGGCGCAGGCGGCCGCGCCACCGGGGAAGGGACCACAGGCTGGCCATAGTCAGAGCTGCACCCGTAAATGCCGCTGCAGGGCCCCACTGAGCCGTCCAGTCCGAAAGATCTTTCATGAAGCCCAGCGCCCCCGTCCAGCCTGCCGGGTCGGAAATGTTACTCAGCATCGGAACAAGCGCGAGGTTATTGACGCCCAGCAGACCGCCACCCAGTACAACCAGTACCAGCGGATAGACAGAAGCAAAAACCACCTGATTAAGGATGCGCTGGCGGGCTCTGATGAGTTTGTCTGCCTGTACCAGGGAGACAGGAATTCTCCCTGTCCGCATTCCCGCACTGATGAGCGCGGCTTCTTCGTAAGGCACCCATATGGCCAGCACGTCGCTGAGCGTCCGCCCCGGGGTGTTATCGCTGAGCCCTTCAAGACAGTCTTCGGTCAGTTCCCGGTAGGGATGCCACTTCTCACCAAAACTGGTGTGCACATCGGCAATCATTTTCAGGGTAATGTCCAGCGGCTTGCGGTTTTCCAGCAGAAAACGCATGTTCTCGTAAAAGACCTGACGGTGTGCGCCGGTGAAGGTCAGTCTCACGGCGTGATAGCGGCATCGTTCAAAAAGGGACATGTCCCGCTCTGTCCTGAAACGCAGATTACGCGACATGGGATGCCTCACTGTGCAGGTGTTCGTCTTCATCCAGCGGGCAAATCAGGTCAGCTTCCAGCGGATCGACCCTGCCCTCGGCAAGATAGCGCATGAGGTGCATCAGGCGTGAGATACCGCCCCGTTTGATCCAGTCCAGACGCGCGGCATCAGGCCCGTCTGACAGCCAGATTTTCATCATTCGGGCATCCGTACGCATGACCTCTGCCACTGCGGCACGCCCTGTAACACCTTTACTGACCATCCGGCCATTGAACGGAACGACCTTTCTGCAGCATTCACAACCTTCAGGGTTTCGGAAGAAAAGCTGCTGTGGCGTGCAGACGCCTTCAACGTTGCAGTATTTCTCCAGTCGTTCGCGGGTCTCCGTATCGAGTTCAGTCATTTTACCGGACCAGGGAATTTTGCAACTCTCGCAGAGCAGGGGCACCAGTCGCTGGCCTATCAGCCCGACGATGAGAGAAGGGTCAGCCAGAAGGCGGCGGTCAATGCCGAAGAGTTCCATGCGCCGGAGGGCGCCGATTGGGGTTTTGGTATGCAGGGTTGAGAAAAAAAGGTGCCCTGTTTCGCAGGCATAAATAGCCGCAAGAATGGAATAGAGGTCACGCATTTCCCCCGTTCCCAGCGCATCCGGATCGAGTCGCAGCGAGGAGGCATTGCCGTTGTTCCACGCCCGGCTGATGGCTTCGGGAGTATTATCATCCGGCATAACCTGAGTCTGAATGGCTCCGGGCATCAGGCCTTCGGTCGGGTTCTCCAGCGTCAGCAGCAGCTTTTTGCCGCCCGTCAGTTTCATCCAAAGCTCGCAGAACGAACGCATACTGGCACTCTTGCCTGAGCCGGTTGGCCCCGTCAGAAGAACCATACCCGAGGGCAGCCGGAGCAGCTGCATCACAAGCCCGATTTGTTCGGGCAGGAAGCCAAGCTGAGGCAGCGTTGGCATATTTTTGCTGTCATCGGGGATCATGCGCATAACGACAAACAGCCCGTCAGGCGTGGCGCGATGCTCGTAACGTGCCCCGTATAATCCGGCCTGACGGGCAAACTTCGCGTCAACACGGCCCGACTGCTCACGCCCCATGTAGAAAGACTGTTCGCGGACATCGCACATGGAGATGTAAACCGTTGAGACGAGGGTAATACCTTCCTCATCGGTGAGCTCATCAATCACCTCAAGCTCACCGTGGATGCGCATCCTGATAATGGTGAGTTTGCGGTCTGCGCTAATCTCAAAATGAATATCTGAGGAATGAAGCTCATACGCGAGGCTGAAATAACTCAGCACCTTATCCTGAGAGCGGCTGACGTCTTTTTTGTCGAGGTCGTTTTCCGTGACAACCAGCCCCTGAGCAACAGCGCTTTCACGGCGCTGGCTGAGTTCACTGAGCGTAACGAATTCCGTCCTTGCGCCGGGGTGCTGTTTCGCCATATCCATGGCCCAGCGCTGTATGGCCGGGTCCTGACGGCGGTTTTTATCAATCAGCAGCGTGACGCCCTGGGTCGGGTGTTGTTCTGCAAACACAAAGTCAGCAATTTCTTTAGCCGGTTTCATGGTCACCTCAGAATGAAAGTTCGGTGTCGTCGCTGAGACGCACGAGCGTTTCGGTCACGGCCGTCACGCGCTTTGCCGTACCGGGGATCTGGTCACCTTTCACCACCTCGGCGATACCGCCGCTCGGCAACAGGAGGCGTGCGCGGAGCTGGCCGGGCTTACCGTAAATCTCGACCAGCCGGATGCCGGCAGACTTAGCGTTCGATGAGCTGCTCTCTTTCACCTGTGCAGATGATGGCGGCATCTGCCCGGCCTGCGGGTAAGAGGAGAGCGGCGGAACGACGGCTGACAGCGCTGGCGCAGACGCGACGGGCGTCTGACTCTCCCGCAGCTGCTGCTGCAGTCGCGCCGTCTGTACCCTCTGCTCAAGCAACAGGTTTTGTGCCTGAGCAGATTCCAGCTCGCCCAGGGTGACGTTGGGCGGAAGAGCGCCGCTGTCTGCTGCCTGAACGTGATGCATCAGCGTCCATGACAGCAGCAGACCGATAACTGCAGGGCTATTTCTGCGCATAAACGCTCCCCTTAATGGTGTAATTGAACTTCGCCTGCTCGTTCATGGTGATGGCCACGCTCGTCAGTCGAATCCCCGTCGCATCGAGCCCCTGAAACAGCAGCTCAGGTTGCAGGCGGGAATTGATGATGAAGGTGAATTCCCGCCAGTCCTGCGGTGCTGTTTTCATTTCCTGCCCGGGGGCAAGAACAGGCGGCTTGACTTCGTCAAACTTCACATCAATGTTTCGCCGCTGCAGATGAGAGATAAAGCGCATCAGAAGCGCATCAGTACCGGGCAGCTTTTCATCTTCAAACATCCCCGTGTTAACCCGGGCAGGGATAAACACATCCCCGTTTTTGTCGCCTTCCTGAAGATTGAAGACTGCATCGAGGCCAAACAACTCTTTGACGCGTCTGGCAAAATCACTCACCGTCGCGCCCGGCGTGGCGGTGTAGCGCAGGCGGATGCCCTTCGGAATGCATTCCGCATCTGAAACGCGCCAGCCGGCAACAGAGGCGTACAGCGGTTCACGCGTCAGCCAGCAGAAGCTGAGCATCACAGGCACCGGCAGCTGATGCGCCCAGGGATGCGGCGCTGAGGCAGGCAGTACAGGTTTTGCCGGCGTCATGGCCATCCTTGCGCGGAACGCGGCTTCATCGGCGGCCAGTCTCGCCCGTTCGCTGAGGGTGTCTTTGGCATACCAGCCGGCATACAGCAATACCATCAGCACCAGTGAAGGGAGTGCGACTTCCGAGGGGCTCAGGCGACGGCGGAGACGGCAGCGTTTGAGCTGAGCGCCTGTGAGGCCTGAGGTAACAGAAAGAACGTCGATGTTCTCTTCCGCTGCAGCAACACAGCGGAATTCACCCGATTCGTATTCGTTGAAATGTAGGAAATTTCTGGCGGCGGACTCTGCATCAGCCCGGGTGCCGGTGAAGTCGCCCATGACCGAGAGGTGTCCGTTGCTTATGGCAAGAAACACCCAGCTGTCATGCTCACGGCTCAGCCGGTAGATGCCCCAGGCATTGCCGCTTTCTTTGAGCTGAAAGGCCAGAGCCAGTGAATACAGGCCGCTGCGGGTCCGGCCCGGAGAAACATTCCCCACCAGAGCATGCGGGCGAGCCCCCTGAATCCGGTAGTGCGTGTCCGCTGCCCGGGTGCCGTGGCGTAGCCACTGAATACCGGACTGAGCTTCCTCCCACTCCATGCCGGCCACCCATTCGCGGCGGTTTTTTCTGTCCCTGACCGTTACGCCGGAGCTGAGCAGGTGTGACGCTTTTTTAGAGATTTTCATCGTTATTGCCCCAGCAAAACCGGTGTAACCATGATGACGAGCGTTGAACGGCTCTTCGCGCCGCTCTGACCGCCGCCCAGAAGGAAGTTCTCAGGCGTAAACGTTCCCTGCTTGTTGGAGGAGGCGTTCTGCTGTTCTGAACCGGTGAGCACCAGCGTCTGCCCCGCGCGCAGGTTGACCTTGCGGGCAAGGCCTTCGGTCGCGGTGTTAGCCACGTCGTTACGGGTATTCCCGTCTTTGCTGATAAAGCTCTGAATGTTTGGCGGCGTGGTATAGCTGAAGGCAAACTGAAGCTGGATATCGCCATTTTCCTGCACAAAAGGCAGCATGGTGATGAACAGGCCGGTGGTAATGCTTGTTACGGTCTGGCTGGACGTCACCCCCACGTTGGCCACCGCCGTGGAGCTTGAGCTGTTGAGCATCCCGGTATTGTTGGACAGCTGGTAGGCTATTGGCGTCAGGTTGGCCGTCGGGTCAGTCTGGTTCAGCGCCATCGTGACCGTACCCTGCTGCTCAAGCGCCCTGAGCATGAGTTGTGAGCCGGAAAACTTCTCAGCCCCGCCGGTTGCACTGTTCAGGATGGACAGACCAAAACTCCCCGCATTGGACGGGGCCCCGGTAAAGGTGCTGCCGACGCTCGCACCCAGCCCTGACACCGTTTTGGCAATCAGGCCCCAGTCCAGACCCCGGTCGACGTTTTTGGTCTGGGTGACGCGAACAATCTGCAGTGTCAGCTGTACCTGACGTTTCAGTACTTTATTCTGGTAATCGATATACCGGCCGACCCTGTCCAGCACGTCAGGCGTGTCGGTCACGCTGAGCGTGCCGGTGGCATCAGACAGCCAGTAGCGGCCGCTTTTTGGCGTGAGTATCTGCTCGACCGTTTTGCGGATATCGTTATAGAGGTCGCTGTTCATGCCGTAGTTGGTTTTCTGATTCGAACTGACGTCGCCTTTGGTGCCGCCTGTTCCGCTCTGGTTGCCCAGCTGAGCACCCGCCCCGGAGGTAATGGACGCGGAGCTGTCGACTTTGGTATTGAGGATGGCGAGCTGAAAGGTGCGCGTGTCCTGAATAAAGAAATCCACACGCCCCGTTGTGCGGCGGACTGAGAGACCCAGCGTACTGGCGGCAATGTTCAGGGCTTCCTGCGCATCGCCCTGAAACCGCGTTCCCTGGAACAGGACGGGTTCAGACGTCGACATGACAGCGGGCTGCGCCTGCATACCCATCTGTGCCAGCGGCACCCGACCATTGTCGTCCGGTGCCGGAAGGCGGCCGCTCATCTGTGACGTGACAACGCTGCCACCTGCGGACTGCAGAAGTGCTGCTGAAATCTCCGGCGAGATGTAAACCCGGAAGCCACAGAGGGCATTAATGCGGCTGGCTATCTGCGGCAGCGTCAGCCCCTCGGGACTGTTAAAAAACACCGGACAGGGCGGCATTCTGACGTCGTCCGGCGCCGCAATGGCCGACTGAATGGGTTTCAGGTTAACCCAGGGCTTGTCCGCCCACACGACAGCCGGCTGCGTCATATCCAGGCGACTTTGCAGTATCCGCTGTGCCGTATCGCCCTGCGTATTGTTGTCTTTTTCAATGGTGGCCACGTCTCTGACCGAGCACGCAGAAAGCAGCACGGCCATGGCCAGCAGCGTCAGTTTTAGTGGGGTGCGCGACATCCGCTGCTCCTCAGTTAAGGTAAACAATGCTTCCCTCCGTCACGCCGGACGGAAGGGAAAGATTCATGTCTGTGCCGTCGAACATGCGCAGCCGGCCCCCGGCAACGGTCAGCGCCAGCGCAGAGGATGTCGACTGATTACGGAGTGCGGCATAAACCCCCGGCGTATCCGAGACCCAGACCCACAGCCTGCCGTTGTGGATGACACTCTGAATCCGCTCATCAGGGGGCGGCATCATGCCGGTCGCCGCTGGCGAAACGGGGCCGTCACCCACTGAGCGGCCATGCCGCCAGTCGTTCACCGCATCAGCCGTACGCAGCATGTCGGTGGCAAGCCGCGAGGGCGCGGCCACGGTCACTGACTGCGTGACAACGTCTGAATTACGGCGCTGGGCGTCACTGGCCATCAGCCAGAAGAACATGGCCAGCGCGATAACCGGCATGGCTAAACCCATTTCAGCGCCCTCCGGGCGTGGGGGTGTCGCTGACGGACACCAGGCACTGGATGCGGTTGGCTTCGGCAAACAACGGCTTTTCAGCGTGCCGGTACAGGTCAAATACCTGCACCAGAACCGACTCGAAATTGCCGTGAAACACCAGGGGAGCATCGATGCGGTAATCCAGCGCAACGGGCCAGATAAGGACCCAGTTGCCGCCATTGGCGCAGGGCGCTTTTGCCGTCCAGGCGGTGAGCGCTTCTTTGAGGGTGGTGCCCGGCTCAGCCCGCCAGGTCTGACCCGTGGCAGGCGGCGTTACCGGCGTACCCGTCGAAAAAGTGGGTACGATACGGCTGTCCGCTGCGGGGGCCGGTGTGACAGCCGTGGACGGCTGCTGATGCACGACTGAAGACGCTTTCGGTGCGGCATTCACTGTAGTCAGGGGGGCAGTTTTGGTTTTGACGGCTGTCGGCGTAATGACGACGTGATTCTGCTTCGCCGTGGTGTGCGCAGCAGCTGCGGTTCCCACTGAAGCTAAAGGGGCCGGCTTTTGTGAAGAGGCCAGTAAATTGCCTGAGGTTACTGACGACTGACTCTGCTGCAGTACCGGCGAGGGTATGCTGAGGCTCTGCGGTTTTAGCCCTGAGGGCGTGACCACATCGCCGGTGAAGGGGTTCCTGGCAAGCCCGGATGCAGGTGTCTGAACTGATACGGCTTTAGTCTGCACAACCGGAGCTGCATATGGCCTGGTGACCGGGGCGCTGATCGCCGGGCGAATGGCCGGGAGGCTGACAGCCGGCGCTGAAAAACTGCGGTACTGGTCGCGCAGCCCGAAGCAGACCTCGCGGTTCACCTCGTCCACCTTAAGACGCCAGGCGGGACCTGCGACAACCTGAAGCGCTTCGCTGAGTTTCAGCGGGCCGATGGTGCGCTGAACGGCGGGCAGCGGGCGGCTCAGGAGTTCGGAAAACGCAGCGCTCGTTGCTGAACACAGTGAATAACCTGACTCCAGCAGCAGATAGCGGAATCCCTCGCCGACCGTGCTGACCAGCTGCGCGGGCATGGTGATATCGACCACCTGGTTCAGCGGGTCCAGCTGCGCATCGGCAGGGCGGGTGCTGACAAGAGTATAGCGATCGTAGCGCACGACCTCAGGTGAGCGGTTGCGGTAGATATCATCAAACCGGGCCGGCGTGCGGCTGCGGGAATACACCGACGCGGTGTCTGTCGCGGCTGCATTCACACAGCCTGCCAGCATCACAGTGCAGGCAATAATGCCGGCACGTTTAGCGGCCTGTCCGGAAGGTACTGCCATCAGGTTCCACCCCAGGAATAGTCTTAATCAGGACTGCTATTCTGGCTGTGGGGTAAAAACGGACAACGTGAAACTCTTAGCCCGGCATGAAGAAAAAACAGACCGCGCCGATGACATTACAAAACCGGTGTACTGGAGTAATGCATGAGCAACTTAATCGATCAGATACAGTTCTGGGGCCTGATTTACAGGGATGGCGGACTATTTATTTTTACTGCAGCAAGTGCGGCCATTTTCTCGCTGCACGCCATATGTGTGTTTAAAAACCGCCAAAATCTGAATCTGACATCGCTTTATCATTACACCACCCGCAAACGCCTTGAATCCATTGCCGGTATGAAGGTCATTACGGGGGGAAATCACGGGGTCATATTTACAACAGCAAATGAGAAATACCGTAATCGCGGAACCAGCAGGAAGTGCAGAAAAACACAGAAAACTGAATCAGGTGGCCCAGCAAGGATTGTGTTTACAGAAAATGCCCTCGGATTGTTTCACATGAAACGAAGGAGCTGGTACTCGCTGCTGACCGGAGCCTCGTTTATGGCCGAACTGAACGATGAGTATGTTTCTCGTCATAAAGGGAACATAAAAATTCTGGCGGCTAGTCTCACAGCCAGTGAGCTTATTGTTACTGATGCTGAACCTCATCCCCCTTCACATGTGGAAAAAATATATTCAATGATCAATGGTAAGGTCATCAGTTTACAAAAATCCTTTGTCTGTGTGTTTCATTCTATAACGCTGATGTTCCTGATCGACAGAGAAGTGAGATGTCTATTTTTTGAACTCAACTGGCTCTTACTCTTTCTGGGATATATGGCTGTTCTTTTTATTTCGATGCCTGTTGCAGAGTGTATTTATTTTCTTTTCAGAAGCAGACTGCCCCACGGATGACGGTAACACCGGGCAGGTCCTCTGGTCCTTTAACAATGCACACAGAATCATGCACAAAAGGAACACGGCGAAGATAACGATTGTGACAGTGAACGTGAGGCGAGGAACCACATGATACCCGCTCAAAAATCTGAAAACAGCCCTCGTTCCAGCACCTATACGCCTGAGAAGCATGTTGATTGTGCCTGTTTAGATAAATTCATGCCTGTTAAGCTGCGTCCTTGTTGCACTGAATAAAACAATAAACTCAGGTTCTTTAGGCAAAGATTTCAGATTGCCTTCATATGAAAGGTGAGAGGATTTAAAGAAAAACATAAGAGGCCCGTTACATCAGGCCACTCAGTTAACCGTGAGAAGAAAACAAAGTCCGAAAACCACTGGCAAATTGATTCATCAAAACTACATACAGCAGCACTGAACACCAGACACATGGGATGGTGTAAAAAATATCTTCACTCAGTCGGTCACGGAACAGGGCGCTGTAAATAAAGAAAATAAAGGCAGTAACACAAAAGGCCCTGAGCGCATCCCCCATAAGGCTGAGTGTCGGCACAAAAGTCATCATGAACAGCACTAAAAAAATGACAAAGAAGTCCCCGTGTCGCAGAAACGTGACGTCGTAAAGCCAGCTGAGAAAACGTAGTAAGAGTTTCATCCGTCAGTCATCCTGTGTGCATGTTGTGCCAGAAGGGGAGTTTGCGACGGACTAAAAGTTATAAAAACCGGGAAATCTGATTGAGTACGACAGACTTTTTCTTTGCATCAGCAGACTAACCGTATAACTGCCCTTAAACGCCGTCAGGCCATAAAAGCAAGTTTTACAGCCTGACGGCGTTGCCCGCTAAGGACGGTACTGGGTTGTGTAGTTAACTGTGAGCAGACCATCAACAGAGATATCCTCATCAAGAGCATCCCAGTGTATGCCACGTTGACTCAGTTCAAATGCATTCAGCTCATGTGCAGGGGCATTAACCAGCGAAGGAAACCAGGTCAGCGGCACGCCAATAACCCGGCCATCATTTAAACTCACCCACATCAGATTATCGTCAAATACCACCTTCACAGGGGTGATTGTCATTGCTTTTCTCCTCAAAAAAAAACGGCACAGTGAATTTCTCCACTGTGCCGCCTGTTCGTTATATCAGTAACTTCTTTCAGCAGGCCAGTGGCCAGAAATCGCTGTCGAGTATCTGACTGATCGACCATTCAGGCTGATCAGGAAAAACAGCGAGGCCGGTTTCAGTTGATGCAACAGCCACACCTTTTGCCCAGATAACCTCGATCCAGTCCGGATCGCTGAACTTTGTTTTAAGACTGGGTGACTCCTTCAGAGCATAGAGAATCTCTTTTCTCTGAGCCTTAATGGTTTTCTCCCAGGATGTGCCACGATGTGAAGGCTGGTATTTCCACTTCAGAAGATGAGCAATCAGTAAACTCATGCGGCTTGCCAGCTCACGCTGCTCACTTTTACCCACGTCTTCTATCTCCTCAGCAATTTTTTCAAAGTCTATCTCTGAAAACTTGCCGGAGCGCAGCAGGGAAGCCTGCTCTGAAGACCAGGCCACCACATCCTTTTCATAAGGCGTATGTACTGTCATGTATGAACCTCCGTGCAGAGCAGACGACATTATACAGTTATGAAGTCTGTCAGAGAAAAATCAGCCAGTCAAAACTGGCAGGTAAGGTAAATATGCCACCCTCAGTGAGGGAGTGCAGATGATTAAAAAAAAGCGCCAGAAAAACTGGCGCCGTGGGGTGTAACCTAATGAATCCTTTACGAAATTGCGTAAATAGCCTTACGACAGACGCCATAGCCGTGTCCGAGGAACGGTATGTCATCGTCAAAGTCCATTGGCGGCTCGTTCGCCGGATTACTCGGAGCCGACTGTTGTGCCTGAGAAGGCTGAGGCTGTTGTGGCTTACCCCATCCGTCCTGCTGGCCTGTCGGCTTATTGTTTCCACTGGTGTTGGTGCTGTTTTTAGCCCCGCCCAGCATCTGCATCGTTCCGTTTACATCAACCACGATTTCGGTCGTATAGCGTTTAGTACCTTCGCTATCCTGCCATTCCCGTGTTCTCAGTTTGCCTTCGATATAGGCCTGTGAACCCTTACGCAGGTATTCACCGGCTATTTCAGCCAGCTTTCCAAACAGAACGACGCGATGCCATTCGGTTTTTTCCCGGTTTTCACCGGTCTGTTTGTCACGCCAGGTTTCTGAAGTGGCCACTGAAAGGCTGGTCACTGCAGTACCGTTTGGCATGTAACGAACTTCGGGGTCCTGACCGAGATTGCCGACCAGGATAACTTTGTTGACGCCGCGTGCGGACATAATGAATTCCTCTTGGAAATGGGGTTGAGAGGAACACACCCGCCGGGATGTGTTCCGGCGGTGTGTCCGTGACGCTTAGAAAGATTCCGGATCGTAAGCTTTTTGAGCGGCCGGACCGGTTTCTGGCGTCTGGGAAGCGTTAGGAGCCTGGTAAACAACGTCCTGACCCTTTTTGATGAACTCGACCTTTATCAGGCGGGCCTTCAGTGAGGGGCGGGATTCACCGGCATGCTCACCACTTTGCAGGGTAAACACGTCGGCTTTCAGGCCACTGAGTACAAATCCAATCAGGACTTTTTCCTCTTCATCAACGGCTTTCTGACAACGGTTGATGAGGGATGTCTGCTCTTTACCTGCAACGGTAATGTCGAAGCGGGTATAGGAAGCATTGTCAGTCGGACCTGTCAGGGCATTGATGACGGCACAGGTAAACTCACCATTAGAGCCCTGCAGTCGACGAATCGAACTGAGGTAGCCGATACCACTGACGTTCAGGTTGAAATACTCTTTCTGGCTTTTGCCGGTAGTGGCAGCGCCAGCAGAAGCGGTGTTGTTTGAAGCAGGGGTGTTTGCAGTTACAGTCATGATGTTATCTCCGGAGTAAAACGAAACAGGGCGCGGAGAAACATCAGTCCCGTGCGGGAGAGAGTTTCCCGCAGGGGGTCAGCAGATAACTGCCGACAGGCTGTATTAGTGAAGTGGACCTTGACCTTAAAGGCACCTGTTTGCAAAGGTTAAACAGGTTTAAACCGCCCGAAAGCGCCATCTCTCAGGTTGTGATGGCATTGGCATGTGATTACCCGAAGGCGTTCCTCTCAAATCACCGGAACATTGGCAGTTGTCGGAAGGACAACGTTTAGCCTCTTTATCTTTCACGTACACGCGGCGCTTGTCAATCTGGCGGCGTATAAAAATTCATCAGTGCGCGGATAATAAAAAGCGGCACCTCCCGGCACCGCCATCGGGGTCTGCACCATCGACCTTTTGTTAACCTGCCTGAGGCAGTTGCCCCGCTGGCGCGTTCAGCGCCCGGCACGGGTTTCACGGAGTTTTCGTGCCTTACCGTCTCACGCTCAGGTGTGGGCATGGGCGGTCAGACTGTACTCCGGCAGCACATGCATTAGATGCTGACGGAGCCCGCAGTCACGGGGTGCGGCTTCAGAGCCGGCGTCACAATAACAAAGGCGCCACCCGCCCGCAATCGGATAAGACGGGTTAATTCTTTTTTGTTTTTGTCGACTTAGCACGGACCGGGCTTTTGCGCTTTGCCTTATCCAGACTGATGATGCCTTTGCATTCCGGGTAGCGCGTACAGCTGCGGAATTCTCCTTTAGGGCTCCTGCGTAGGGCGGTTTTGCTGCCGCAGAGCGGGCAAGGAGGAGAAGGCGGCACCCGGATGCTGATGCGCTGCTGCATCCCCTGGCTGACTAACGTCGCGGTCCAGGCGGTCTGACGCTGCAGAAAGTCGTTCAGGTTCATACGGCCGGCAGCTACTTCGTCAAGCGCCTGCTCCCAGAGTGCAGTCATACCCGGGTCGGTCAGCTGCGCTGGCAGGGCATCGATGACGTCCGCCCCCAGGTCTGTTGCCAGAAGTTTACTGCCTTTGAGCGTGATGAACCGGCGGCTCAGCAGCTGCTCGATAATGCCGGCCCGTGTTGCTTCAGTGCCGAGCCCGGCACTTTCTTTGAGGATTTTACGCAGCTGAAGGTCGGTGACGTACGCAGCGGCGTTCATCATGGCACCAATCAGCGTGTCAAAGGTGTAGTGTGCAGGCGGCTGGGTCATCAGCTGCTTAACCTCTGCGCCGGTAACGCCGCACTGTGCACCTTTTCTGAGTGGTGGCAGGGCACCTGCGTTTTCATCATCAGCAGCGTTCTTATTCTCCTCGTCCTTTGTAAACAGCACTTTCCAGCCCTTCAGGACTTCGGTGCGGCCGGTCGTGCGGAACAGCTGGCCACCAATATCAAAGGAAATGCGCGTCGCATCCGACTCGCACAGCGGCAGAAACTGGGCCAGGTAGTTGCGACGGATGAGCAGGTAGACCTGGCGCTCTGTCTCAGTCAGGCCGGACAGCTGAACGGCGTTGCGCGTGGGGATAATGCCATGGTGCGCCGTGATTTTTTTATCGTTCCAGATGCGGGAAACAAACCCTCTGTCTAATTGTGAAAGCAGGGATGCGAATTCAGGTGAGGGGTCAGTCCGCGCCATGGCATCAAACACGGCCGGGATTTCTTCCCGCATCGACTCAGGCAGCCAGCCGCAGTCTGTGCGGGGATAGGTCGTGGCCTTGTGCGTTTCATACAGGCTCTGGGCGGTGTCCAGCACCTGCTGTGGCGACATATTCCACATCCTGCCGCAGGCCCGCTGCAGCGTTCCCAGTGAAAAGACCAGCGGGGCGGCCTCTTTCTCGCGTTTAGTTTCGTACTCCGTCACCGTGGCAACACCCGCCTGGCGGCAGAGCTGCGCCACCTGCTGTGCAATATTCTGGTGAATACAGCGCTTTTCCTCATCCGTATAGACGGCGGCCGGGACCCACGATGCCTGAAAACTGACACCTGAAGCACTGAGCACAGCCTTAACCTGCCAGAAGGGCTTCGGTACAAAGGCAGCAATTTCGCGGTCGCGCCGAACAACCAGTGCCAGCGTGGGCGTCTGTACCCGCCCGACTGAGACCACACCCTCAAAACCTGCTTCGGCTGCCCGGAGGGTATACAGCCGGGACAGGTTCATGCCGACCAGCCAGTCCGCGCGTGAGCGTCCCAGCCCGGCATGGTACATCCCAACCGAAGCCTGTCCCGGACGCAGGTCGCTCAGAGCAGCCCGGACGCTGAGCTCGTCCAGTGCCGAGAACCACAGGCGCAAAATCCTCCCCTCCCAGCCGCAGTAGTCCAGCAGTTCGCGGGCGATGACTTCACCTTCGCGATCGGCGTCGGTCGCAATGACCACCTCATCTGCCTGCCTGAGCAGTTTCTCAATGACCTTAAACTGATCCTGCGTGTCCTTTTTAACGACAACCTGCCATCTTGAAGGAAGAATTGGCAGCACAGACAGCGACCAGGGCTTGCCGTACTGCTGGCCATAGACCTCCGGGGGCGCGGTCTCCAGCAGATGACCGACCGCCCAGGTGACCGTCACGCCATTACCCGTCAGAAAGCCCTCACCACGCCGGGTCGCGCCCAGTACGGCGGCAAGGTCACGCCCCTGAGAAGGCTTTTCGCACAAAAATAACCGCATCACCGGCCCCGCTATTGACCGGCTTTATAACGCAGGCGCAGAAGGTTCACGCTGGCTTCATTAACCGGCGGGGAGAACGCCGAGCGCTTTTCACCAAGCAGAACGGCACGGTCGGGTTCACCGGCTGCTTCGCACGCTTTCCGCCAGGTTTCATTATCTTCAGCGGCATCGATACGAGTGGCGTCAACATGGCGGTATGAAAGTACCGTACCGTAAATCTGTCGTAGAAGACGACCACCTTCGCTCAGATACTGATCTCTTTTAGAACGTGTTATCAGACCATAATGTGATGCCTGCAAAACCTTTTTGGCAAACTGATCGAAGCCCATGAGCAGGAATACACAGCGATAACCCAGAGGGGTTCGGGTAAAGACATTAATGTCGAGTGGCTCAGCTGCTTCAACGTCGCTGACCGACACACCTTTAGGCAGCATGCTCATGTCTTTATCAATCTGTTCCAGCAGAGAAGTCATGGCTTCAGAAGCAGACCTTATTTTTTCTTCAAGCTGGAACATCGCCTGATCTGCCCAGGGGTTATTCCTGAGCGAATCCTGATTTATCTGGCCCGCTCTCTGGAAAAACTGAGGCATACCGATGATCCCGTGTCGCCCGGGCTTATCAGACTCATTCTTTTCCGGCTTGCGTCCCTGCCAGAGACCAATTGCATAATTAGTATGAAGCGCTATCGTCATTTCTGACTGTAACGCGCCGGTCCTTTTGTCTGTTTTCTCTGCCATTATTGTCACCTGCTGTCAGTTAAGATGAGGCGACATCTTCATGAAATTCCGGGGCTTACAATAGCGTGAAACTAATAACCCGAAATCTGTATTTTAAAGTGTTGTTTTTTTGACCTTGCTGCCAGTGGCAGCAAGTGCATTTTTTAACCAAAAGAAAGTATAGCTATTGGTCATAGTAGATAGAACAATCAGTTAATATGACCTCGGTGGTTATTTTTTATGCTTGCTGCCACTGGCAGCAAGGCTATTTTTTAACCGTTTGATTGCGATTTTTTAACAAACTGCTGCTTTATAGCGGCAATAGCTGCGCTGACCTGCTCAGCGGACGCTCGGTTCTCTGGCAGGACGGGAGCAAAATTCTTTGAAACGGCGACCGATCTAGACCCATCTGCGGCATTGTTGGTATGAGTTGTAGTCCCCTGGGCAGAGGGTTTCAAAGGGGCTTCAGACGCCCGGAATTCGCCCTGTCTGGCGCGTTTAAGCATGGCAAACATCCAGCCGGCAGGGTTCGCCAGGCGGCCTTTGCGCAACTGCGCCTCCAGCAGGCCGCTCAGCCCTTCAGCAACCGGCACCGGCAGCGCACCGAACTGCTGGCTCACCATCTGGCGGTCTTCGCTGCTCAGCATGGCCAGAAAACTGTCAGGCAAAACCGGCTGGTCAGCAACGTACGTTTCTTTAATCACACTCTGTGTGAAAGAACGTACGTTACGGTTCGAATTTCGAACTCTGTTATAAGTGCCTGATTTCAGTCTGAGTTCGGATTCCGTATTCAGTGATTTTAGACCCTGCGCATGACTGAGTTCGGATTCCGAACTCAGTGTTTCAGGGGATTTTTCAGCAGCTCTCTGACTGAGTTCGTTTTTCGAACCCGGTCGTGCCGTGCCGCTTTTACGCATCATGGCCAGCGGCGTTGACGGAGCATTGAGGCGACTTTCAATCAGCGCCAGGCGGTTGTGACGGTGGCGCATCCCCGTGTCCTGCAGAATGTCGTTAACAATGGCCAGCGCCGTCATGCGCACGGATTTGTTCTTACTCAGGCAGCTCTGCTCAACCAGCGTCAGCCAGCCCGGGTCGAAGGTCTCCGCATCACGGTAGCCCAGCGGCTCATCGTGCTGGGCATAGATGTTGCCACGCACCCGTCCGCCCTCGTCGCGGACCTTTTTGCACAGGCTAATCCAGCCCGTAAGTCGCAGCATCAGCAGCGTACGGCTCACGGTTTCCCGCGAGGCTTTGTCAGAATGCGCCGAGGCCAGCTGCGCCTGCAGCTCGTCATAGGTCGGAAACACCGCCCCCTCATTCTGCTGAGCGTAAAGGCGTATCATCACCCAGGCGGTTTTATCGAGCGGCGACAGGCGCGTGTCGAGAAACAGCTGGCGGGGAAACGCATCGTGGACGTTGCCCATAAACAGCAGGCCGCTCCGTTCCTGGCCAGCGTCGCCACTCACAGCCCTGCGCTCAAGGCTTTTTTCCATGCGTGACAGCGTGTGCGCCACGATGCTGTCGGCGGGTATGTTCATTTTTTTGTGCCCCTTTTTTACCTGAGACAGCACAGTGCCGGGATAAACCCGGCACTGTCTGGTCATCGCTGGTCGTCCGTTACCGGCGTATTTCACGGTTATATGTCTCATGGTCCATCAGCCACCACTGCCGGCCACCGTCCTTGCTGAGCATTCGCCAGTATGGGCCGACATCAATTTTGAGGTAGCCGTTGAGGGCGAGCCGCCGGAACACCTTTTTACCGCTGCTGAGCGCAAGGAACAGCTGCTGAGCCCGGCGGCGCACTGCTGGCGAAACTTGCTGACGCCGTGTAAAGTCGCTTAACCGCATCAGGCCTCCTTACGCAGCGCAGGTACTGAGGGAACCCGTTTTGATACCTCACGGCACCACTGGCAGACCTTCGTCCACACGGCGGTCAGCGACAGGCCGTGAAGCTCAGCCGCCAGCATCATCGCCTCCAGCGCCTTGTGTGATTCCGGCGACTCAATACCGGTGTTTTTCCACTCGTTCCACAGAAGCGCATCCTGCTCCTCGGTCAGAGACTGCGTCCGGCCCTGGCGGCTCTCAATACCCATCAGCCGGCGACGGCTGCTCACGTCTGAAGGTGACATGCCAAAGTATTTGTCCATCAGCTCCATAGAGCCGCCGAGCTCAAGGGCGCGGTCGATCATCAGCATGCGGGCCTGCTCGTTACGTGCCTGGTTGAGTATCAGCCAGAAGTTCTCATGGTTGAATTTGACGTCCAGGACGGACACCTTCGACTGACCTATGTAGTGCAGCTCGTCGAGGCTGAGGCCGCTGAGCGCACGAATTTCCTCAACGGACAGGCCCATCGATTCACAGCGACGTATGTTGCCGCTTTTGATGTCCATCAGCAGCGAGTTCAGAATGCTGGCTGTCGCGCCGGAAAGATTTTGCTGGTTCACAGACCACCTCCCGGGCAGACCTGGCTGGTCAGCTGTATTGCATCAAAAAGCCAGCCTGACAGGCAGGCCCCCAGTAAGAATGTGTTAATCATTGCGTGTGTCTCCCGCCGTAAGCTGCTTATTAGCCTGCGCCCCTGCCAGGCCGTGACTGAGTTCGGCCTGACGGCCTGCGAACCATCCGGCGTTCCTTGCCAGCAAATCACCGCGACAGCTTTTCGCCTGGCGCGTTACAACATCGGATAACGTCTGCCCCGAATGCCGCTGCGCAAGCCAGCGCTGCAGCAACTGATTCTCACCGTCAGGCGTACTGAAAGACTGCAGAACCTGCCAGACGCCGGAGACCCAGCCTTCACGGAACTGGTCGGCGCGGCCGCGAAGCGTACTCTTCTTAATACGCTGCCTGCGGTAACTCGACATGTGCGCATCTGTTGCCGCACGCACTTTGCGCTGCAGCACGGTATAGATATAGAGGGCCAGTTCGGGACGTTCCCCGAAGCCGTAGAAGTGGAGTGAGCGACGGACCAGGCGCAACCCGCCCGTGCTCACGTAACCGTACCAGCCGAACCAGCACCGGCAGCCTGTAGCCATGCATACCACTGTGGCCAGAGAGTGCATCCAGGCGGGTACTTTCTCAGCGTTACTGGTCAGCTGTTCGCAGACCGATTCACCTATCTCACTCAGCGTAATCTGATCGTCAGTCAGGCCGTGACGGCGCATAAGCCGCTGGGCCAGCGCAACCGCCCGGGCGGCTTCATGATCGTTGCTGTTCTGCGTCCCCAGCGCCATCAGGCGACGGATGCGCCGGGTGAGCTTTGAATTTTCAGGCATGACGCGCCCCCCGGTAACTGCCAGCCATGTGTAGAGCCTTTTTCTCCTTGACGTCCTGGCAGCCGGCGCAGAGTTTCACACCCGGCATCGCACGCTGGCGGCCAACTGGAATGTCAGCACCGCAGCACTCACAGAACTCGTTTGACGGCTCATTAGTACGGAGCTGGGACCGGACGGCGTCAATGCCGCGCTGAATGAATAAAGCCGTACTGGCCTGTGCCATTTCGTCGTTCAAATCATCAGACATTTTCTCCCCCTTTTGCGGCGAGGCGCTGCAGCTCACGCAGGCGGCGAATGATGCGAATAAGGCGCATCATTTTGACCACCATGACGTCGTCAAATACCGGCGTGTCGGCCGGTTCCTGTGAACCAAAAAAATTCAGACAGAACATGAACATGTTGCACTGCTGATTAGGCAGACGACCGGAAAGGCCTGCCAGGAATAAGCTGAATTCTCTGCTGCCGCCGGATACGGAAAAACCGGCAGACTCAGGGCTTTTGTCCTCACTGATGTCGCTTACACACCCCATACCTTCGGCAATTTCGTAGACAAGTCGGTAGGCCATGTCCTGGAGATGCTCAACATCATCCTGCATAGCCGGGATCAGCCAGATGTCACTGACGGGTTCAAGGCCGGTTTCAGCAAAGCTCACGGACCCGGCTGACATTGACTCCGCATCGTCCTGCTCACCAAACGCCGAGGCCAGGGAAAGACTCCCCGGAGAAATCAGCCCCGTGCCGTGTTCAGCGTTATTGTTGACACCATCACCGGTAATAACGGGACGGCCACCAAACAGGTCATTCTGGATTTCTCTGCGCGGAAGGCTGCCGGCGCTGATGCCGGAGCTGTTGGGCAGAACGGTATGACCAGCTTGCTCAGGAGCAGGTTCGGGGCGGGTTGAGCCAGTGAGAGTGCCTGAGCGCAGGCCGGTGAAGGGCGTGCTGGAAGTCGTGTCATCCGGCAGAACGGTAAGGGGAGAAGTGTGCCCGCCGGAACGCTCCGGGACCGGGCTGAGGGTAAGTGAGGGCATGGCCGGCGGCTCCCCAAACTGCTCGCGGCGCTTCTGTTCCTTAGGGTCCAGCTCAATCATCCAGCGGTCATAGTTGAGACTAGGGTGTGGCAGAGCTTTTACCAATTGCCCGATAAACTCATCCCTGAAGGTCTCAAAAGCATAACTGTCAGGGTGATCAAAGGGGTGGCAACTTGTTGAGAAGACTTCATCGAAAGTGATGGAGGGGGCTGACTCATGAGCAAACTGCGCCCAGACTTTTCCTGCCTGGGAGCGTATACGGAGAAGAGATAGGGCCTGCAGACGGGGGAATCCGCTGTTCAGTAACGTAGGCAAGCATGGCCAGAGGTATTTAATCGTGTCTTCCATTCTGCTGATAGTGGAGTTATCTACTGGTAGTCCCTCTTGGTTCAGCAGTTCCGAAAGCTCCCGCAATGTCACCGAACGACCCAGAATTTCTTCCTGGATGCAACGGGCATTATGCACTCCAAATGCTTTATCAATATATGTCAGGTCTCCCCTGACTTCATTTTCCGCGAGGTGGCCAACAAGACATTTAAGACGGCCCGGCCAGGGCTTAAAGACAGTCAGAATGCGATAAAAACGTTCATCACCCGTCTCCTGCCACAGTTCACTGAGGATCTGATAACGGGTGTTACCACCGTCGCTGAAGATGTAAACGTCCTCTCCGTCGGGGTCGCGGGTGACTTTAGGTACGTTATTGAGTCCGATGGCCAATACTGATGCCTTGATTTCCTCATAACGTGGGTTTTTGCTTTTACGCGGGTTATCAGGATTGGGACGAAGTTGGTCCAGAGTCAACACCATGGCCATCTCACTGACCGGCAAGGGGGCCGCTGTGACATTATCACTCAACTGCGCTGGTGATTTCCCCCGCTGCAGCATCGCAGTGCCCAGGTTCAGGTTGCGTACGTTATTCATGCGGACCTCCTGGCATCGATCTGGAGATTCTCAAAGCGGGTGTAGCGCCCCTCAAAGCGCAGCCGCAGGGTGCCGGTTGGTCCCTGACGCTGTTTGCCGATAATGAGTTCAGCCAGGCCTTTATCCGGGGAATTTGCGTTGTAAACCTCGTCACGGTAAACAAAAATAATGACGTCAGCATCCTGCTCAAGGGAACCCGAGTCACGCAGGTCGCCATTGTTGGGCCGCTTATCGGCCCGGCCTTCCAGTGCACGATTGAGCTGTGAAAGTGCCACCACCGGACAGCCCATCTCTTTGGCCAGCGCCTTCAGCGAACGTGATATCTCTGCGATTTCCTGGGTGCGGTTTTCCTGGTCCGGACAGCGCATGAGCTGAAGGTAGTCCAGACAAATGATGTCAGGTTTACCGTAGCGGCGGGCATTACGTCGCGCACGAACGCGAAGCATGGCTGGCGTCAGATCACTGGTGTCATCAATGAGCAGACGCTCTTTAATATCCTCTGTGAGTAACTTAAAGACATTCGATACGCGGGCCCAGTCCTCTTCGTCCATCATTCCGCTTTTCATACGGGTCAGGTCAACATTGCCAAGCGATGAGACCACGCGCATCAGAATTTGCTCTTCAGGCTGCTCCAGGCTGTAAAACTGACTGATTGAGGCCACGTTTTTCATCAGAGAATTCATGATGATATTAATGAGGAGTGCAGTTTTTCCCATGGAGGGGCGTGCCGCGACGAGAACAAGGTCACCCGGCTGAAGTCCGCTTGTGAAAGCATCCAGGTCGTCAAACCCTGTTGGCGTGCCCGTGATGCCGTCAGGAGTCTGACAGCGTCGTTCAAGTTCGGCCGCCAGCTTTTCCAGTCCGTCAACGATGGTCACGCCCTGCTGTGGTTCGGCCCGCTCTGCAAGCTGTGTGATTTTCCGCTCGGCCGTTTCCATCGCTGCCGCGATGTCAGCGCCCGGCGCGGTGGCTGACGCATGTATCTCACTACCGATGGCTGCCAGCTGGCGCCCGCGACTGTAGCGGGCCACGATGTCGCAGTAGTGCGTGATGTTAGCCACGCTGGGGGTGTTTTTGGCGAGCTCTGCCAGATAGGCAAAACCCCCAAGTTGCTCAAGCAGGTTCTTGCCCCGGCTTTCAATGCTCTCGGTAAGCGTTAGCAGGTCAATCGGCCTGCCTGCCGCCACAAGATGCGACATGGCATTGAATATTTCCCGGTGAGCCTTTTGAAAGAAATCATCAGGCCCAAGACGCATGACAACCTCATCCCAGCAGTCATTGTCCAGCATCAGGCCGCCAATGACGCTCTGTTCCGCGTCCAGTGCATAGAGGCCCGGAATATTTCGGCGGTTATCAGACATGACACCCTCCGCTGACAGCAAAGGAGTCAAAACGCTCTTTGAACTCGGGGAACAGTTCACTCGCAAGCTTGTGCATAGAGTCAAATGCTGAATCGCTGACGCGGGACGTTTTGTTCTCAAGCCGGTGAACGGGGAGTCCGCTGGCATGGCCCTGCTCATAGACGGTGAGATCGTAAATACGCGTCTGCAGCATGGATATGGCTATCTCATCAGCATGAGCGCTGTACTCTCTGCTGTTAATGATGGCTTCGGCCTGCTCAAAGGTTGTTTTTGCAAGAGCTGTATATTTCATGCAGTTAACGAGCATGCGCACAGCCGGCAGTCTGATCCCGAATGCAGAGTAGGAACGAAGGTCCTCCATCAGCGCGACCGTTCCGCGTAAAAACTCCCTAACATCTGGCAGCACAGGCTTGACCATGCCGATCATTTCACCCGTCGAAGCCAGTATAATCAGCTCCAGCATTACGGATTTGGCACCCTGTGAATCAATCAGGATCACGTCATAGCTTTTAAACAAAGGAGCTGAGAGCGCATTGCGCAGACGTACACGACCATCGGGAACATTAAGCATGTGGGTCGGGAGAAGATTACGGGGATCGTTCGATGCAATGAGATGAAGGTTAACGATGGCGGTGCGGGAGATGATGTTATCAGCCACTGACAGGTCTGCATTCTGCATAAGCAGTTCATACAATCCGCAAGGGGCTTCATAAGTCAGAGGAAATATACTGCTGGCCGTTGGCTGGGCGTGATCGCCATCAATGATGAGAACCTTCAGGCCGGCATCAGCCAGAAATCCACCAAGATTAGCGGTTTGAGTTGATTTACCCTCTCCACCTTTGGTAGAAACAACGGGTATGACTTTAGTTTTTGGATGCATTTAATCACCTGATAACTATGCGTTATTCAAGTGCAAGCAAATGCGTACTTCACTGCGTTTCAGAAACACGGGGATTGAAAATCCCCGTGTCCCTGGTTCGATTCCGGGTTCGGGCACCATATTAGTGTCTTGGGATATCTCAATAAGTCCGGAGACATAAAAATCAGTACGTTAAATAAACCCGATGATATCATTGAATATCAACGGGTTTTTTTATATCTGGGTTTTGACGGCTTAACTGCAAGCCAGTGGGTTCGATAAATGCTGGAACCCCCATCAATACCGCTATTCGCAACACAAAGCTGCTCGATAAACCTGACAAGCTGCAGGGCATCATTATTCAACGAACAGTGCTGTAGGCAACGTATATACTCATTGGCGACAACAAGATGAAGCGGACGTTGAGTGCTGATCTGACCGTTAGGCGAGTGGCTGGGCGTGAGCCCACAGCATACTCAGCACCCTGATAAAGTCGACGCGATATCAGTCCGGTGCCTCATACTCATGCCGCCATCTCGTCGATAAGCTTCACGCCGTCGGCCGTTCGCAACCAGCGAGGCGCTTTCATTTCCGCGGCAAAGTAGTTAATCAAGTCATACAGCAAATAACTCAACTGTTTCTCCGTTTCAGAGGACAATCCCTGCCCCGCCAGCGTTTGTGTCAGTGCTACACAGTAGCGACAAAGCTCCGTGCATTCAGGTTCAAACTGAGGGGAATTTGCAGGGAGCGTATCCACGGTCAGGCTTTCAACAAGATGGGACGGAACGGGTTCTAACAGCGTGGGCTGGAGCAGTGTTAAACAGGCATTGAGTCTGCCGCAGAGTGCCATTCTCAGCGTGGGATCGTCGTTTTCAACCAGGGTTTCGGCAAAGTTTTCGCAGTGGTCGGCAAGAACGGTGAAATCAGTGGCGGTATTGAAGGGAACAATAAGTAACTGATGTGTTTGGGTGAGGATCGTAGCCATAGTAACAGCCTCCAGTATGTGGTTTTACATACCACCACCTGAGGTTCCAATCTCTTGGGTGGTGGACTGAACGGGGTTGGAACTACCGGCCATACTGGAACCGGCGCACCTTACGGTGCCCCCGCCCAGCCCACCATAATTTTGGTATAGCTAAGCGCGCGACATAAAAAAAGACGCAAGCGCGTCACGTGTCGCCAGTATGGTTATGTTTCAGGGTTCCAATCCCGGCACCTGATTTTGCAGGTGCGAGGGGAAGATACTGCTATCGGTAAGGAGCCGCAAGCAGTTTTATGAGAGTTAGCGAGGCGAGACGCTAATTTCGAATCCGCCTCGCAAAACCGTACAGGAGATGATTTGACCGTACTCTGTTTGTTGATTAGCAGAGAGAAACCCTGCGCGCAGTGCAGTACAGTGAGTTGCTGGTTTTCCAGCTCTGTTTTTTCTGGCGGGAAGCTATTCCCATCACCGTTTTGGTCTATTTATTCACAACGGACATTTCTGGAAGCGTAATTTCAGCCATTTAAAGAAAAGAGTCTGACATGTATTTGAACGTGGTCCGGACGCATTACTGAAGATGGACGGGAGTACATGGTATTTATTCCCTGCCAGATACATTTAATGCAGCCAGATAGAAACCGGTTAGTCTTGGATATAAAAGATAAACTGGGGATCAGGATCAGACGTTAAAGATATATTGATAAGATTAAATCTGACAGAAGTGGCGCAGTGCCATAGCGCTAATGGCTTAATCCATTCTGACTCAATCACTCACAGAACAAGAAAGCTATTAACAACGCATCGGCAATAAAAACTTAAAAAAGAGGGGGAGATTAAATCCCCCCGCTCCTTAACTGCAAATTTTACAAATACCAATTCGTTACAACGTTGTTTTTATCAAACCATACCGATAAGTAATCACTATGCTGTTCTGTATTACCACTCAGTTTGCCGGATGCTTTTGTCATTGAATCAGAGGCACCTTGCGCACTCGAAGCCATTCCAACGGCGCTTGAGAGGGCACTCACGCCCGGAATATATCCTAAGACGCTTGACGCAGTACTTAAGTTTCCACCCTTTCTATAACGCCAGTTGACCGAACCATCTGAGGATGAACTTTGATCGTCAGGTACGCCATAAAGCGCCTTGACTTCAGCCTGTGTAGTTTTGTTGGCTATGATATGGGATGAAACATAAGTGCGGCTAAATTTATCCTCTCCACCCGATGTGCTACATCCTGTCAATACGAACATTATTGTGAAAAGAACCATGATGCTTTTCATTTTTTTCTCCATGAGTTGTGAATAACTGACCGCTTTAATGAATCGATAAAAAGGTGAGTTAGCTTTTGTTAAGGTCAAATGTCTTGAGTTTGAATAAACATCCGCTTGCACCGTTTAAAGGCTTCGCGTCAACAGGTATAGAAGTAAGAAAATCACCGGCAGTGCTTACAGAACACCCCTCTGTATTCATTGGTGAATCATCAAAACCCCATTTTAATCCACCTGACCACATACAGACGTCCTGTTTACCATTACGCCAGGCAGTACAGGGAACACCTTTGTATTGCTTTTCTCCCGCTATTTTCCAGCCGACAGACTGGGCATTCTGATGATTTTGAATACGACTGTCGCTGTCGATAGCCTGATACATTCCTTCATCTGCAGCGTCTTTAACTTCGTTTTGGTCTGTGTGTTCTGCGAGTGTAATCATACAGGCATGTTGAGCATCCTCGCCTTCAGCGCTCATCGTCCAGTTTACTTCCTTAGCAACCTGACGATGTCCATCAATGAATATCTCTACCTCTCCCTTACCCAGTCGGGCCTCATCCTGTGATGAAAGCGCTTTGAAAGGCATGCCGGAACCCTTGCAGGCATCGAGTTTCACTTGATAATTCTTACGTGCAAGATTTTCACCATTTGGCAACCACTCCCATTCAAGTACCACATGCATTGTAGGGAGCGCCAGGGCACTACTATCTGAATTAGAAGCTTTGTCACTGTTTTCTTTATAATCTTCTTGATTATCTGTGGCAGAAGATATTGCAGCAGACTGGGCGTAAGCACTACCGCCAGAAAAAAACCAAAAATTAAAAGCGATTAGCGCTGAAAGGAAGACCGTTATGCTTTTGTTGGAAACAGTTTTCGGTGACTTTTTTATAAAGCATAATTGAATGTTTTTTATGTTTTTTTTCATTTTAACCTTCAAGTATTTTTACCATAAAACTTCAATGAAAGTTAATATCAACTAAATCTGGCATGACAAATTTATTTGATATCAATTTTATTATCAGGTAGCTTTAAAGCGTTGATCTAGTCACCGATGTGTTTGGACTCAACTCCGCACCTTCAGGTTTTTTCGGACAATAGCCAGAAGAACACCATCTGGTTATTAGGCCATTTTCAACAAGAAAACGCTGAACGCAGGTTGCATATTCAGGAATATAATTCCATGTGGTTGAGTCGCTGCCATTTAATAGCCACCTGTACAGGTAAGCCAGTATGCTGCTACCGTTACTCAGGGTTCCGCTGTTTTGTGGTGGCCCCCATGACATAACAAGGTCATCTGCCGATGCCCCTACCCATGATGCAGCGATATCCGAACTTATCTGGTATCGTTGATTCATAATTAAATTACCAAGGGGCGATCCTGCACATCCACTTAGAGATTTTATGGTTAACAACACAGAAAGTCTTTTCATTTCCCTCTCCAGACAGAAGTGAAAGCGATCACGTGTGTAAATTTAAAACCTTATCGAATGTTGCTAAATTGTAACCTTTTTATGCTTTTTTTAGGGTTAATGCAAGCGAAAAACTTACAAAAAATTACATAGCATGCTATTAATTTTAATCTGAATGATTGCCAATGCAGGCACTTCTTTGTTTTTTTTGATATTTTTTCATTGAATAATAATTAAAGGGATTGTTTTATACTTCCGAAATTCATTCCAACCTGTCAAACACTCTCTTCATGCATTAAATTTAGAATTATTAATTTAAATTCTGACTGCTCATTATTAGCGGAAGAATCCCGACCGTACCTCTTTATCCAGGCGTAAAGACTGTGGGTCATGCTATCGAGACGTGATGCCACACGGAAACAGAATGGCCGCGATCAACAGCCTGTTTCACTGCTTCAATTTTAAACGCTTCGGGATAACAATTACCGCTCATGGGCACCTCTCTTTAAGTCATTTAAAATGATTCAGAGATGTCTGTTAAAACCGTAGCGATTCACACAAAATGGGTATCGTTCCTTTAAAAGACATCAGGTCACAAACTATCGCGGCTATTTTGGAATCCGTCTATCGTTCAGCTTACGACATCTGGAAAGAACGCGAGTCTGAAACCACTTATTATGATGCCCTTAATGACGTTTATCCCTTAATGAAGAAGGGATAAATTATTTTTGAGTATCATAATCCTAAAACTTCATGTAGTCGTCGCCCGATGCTGGTGTTTGTCAAACCGATACAACCTACACAGGGTGCTTTTATTACGCGTTTCAACCTGACATTACGAACTGCAAGACAGTTTTTTATATCGGTCAAGAACACTGTCTGGCCCCGTGAAAATCACAGAGCGCTGGCTGACAGCATTCAACAGCTAGCGGTCTTATGCATGTCCTGACAAAACTGATGCCGGAAAACAGCGCCCGATGTCTGGAGAGCCGGAGAGCTCAAAAGTGACGAAAAAATTAAAGGACAATGTGCTCCGTCCTCCACCAGGAGGCCGGACATGTAATAATAAAAAGGCTACAGTCTAAATCTTAAAAAAAACGCAATCTGAAAAGCATATACAGCACCAGATAGGCCGCTCTGGCATTCACGTTCATCACATGATATTTCACTTTCTCGCTCCTGTTTAACAGCCCCAGGACATTCTCAGGATAACGCTTCTCTTTGATACGTTTGATGCTATTACGAACCTCATTAATATTCAGCGTAGTGTAGTACATTGCGGTTACGATTTGCATATCCAGCGTCAGCTTGCGTTTGGTTATTCCTGTAGAAAAACGGGTCATATCGCCGTTTTTATACTTCACCAGCAGCCTTTCATAGAGGTCGGTAAGGTAGCGTTTACGGTCCAGCAGCTCTTCATAAAGTACGCGTTTCTTTGAAAGCGAGTTCTCTACATCATCATAGTGATAGGAGGCACTGTCAAAAACAAACAGGTTATCGATATAGTAGAAATAGTTAAGATTAAACAGGAGATCTTCACTCATCGAAATGCCTTTCGTGAAGCGAATACCGCAATCATCGATAATTTTTCTTCTGTAACACTTGTTATGAAGATAACCAATATTATCACTCAACTCGATTTCACCCAGAACGTCGGGAATACCCTGCTGATCAAAATAGCCGTAGGTCGACAGATCGCCCACGCGATCGCACTTGAGGTTCCCTACCATCAAATCAAGAGGTTGTGGAATGCCGGAGGAAAGATGCTGATGAAATATGGCAAGAAAATCATCGTCAACCCAGTCATCGGCATCAATAAAAATGACATAGTCGCCCGATGCCGCTTCCAGTCCGCTATTACGCGCGACGCTGACGCCTGCATTACTCTGCGTGATTACTTTAAAATTATTGTACTGTTTGAACTCATCAAGGATCGCAGCGCAGTTATCTTTACTGCCATCATTAACTGCAATAATTTCATAATTTTTAAATGTCTGAAGGAAAAGGCTCTGCAGGGTACGCATAATCGTCTTCTCGGCATTATAAACCGGTATTATTATACTGAATAAATATTTATCATTCATTTCAAAACCTCGTAACCAGCATACATCATGGCATTATCAGGCAGAGGAAAATCGGCGTTATAAAGTCGCCTTCATTCCTTTTCACCCCGGAGAAAATGAGCTTTTTAATTATTTATAAATCCACGATCACAGTATAAAAGCGCTAAATTAAACTGACTGTAAACAGGTATAATTCCGGCAACGAAGATCAGTCATTATCCTTAATTAAATACTGTAGATAAAATAATGAATGAAATAATAAAGGCATGCGTCCGCCTCCCGCAGGTTTGCAGGATTATAAAAAATAATATTTATCTGAAGCCTACAGATAATCGACGGGGAAAATAAATCTCAATGAATATATTTCAATATGATGAAAGGTATTATTTCTCAAAAAATAATAATACCTTTCATAAAAACTTAACTTACCGGCCAGAAAACAGGGTACGGTTAATCAGAAACCATAATTTCCCCGGCTGGATGAAGATTTTATGAATCTTCATCATTGGCTGACCGCGGAAAAAGTAATTAAGGACGGTAAAAGCCATAAACTCCGTGATTACCACGCTTATTGCCCCGCCAGTGATGCCGAACATGGGCACCAACGTCACCGTCGTTACCAGGCAAACCGCCAATACGCAGAACGTTTTTTTGATCAGATAACGGTAGCCGTTGTATTTGATGATAAAGCGATCCATCACGCTGCTTAACACACCAAACATGGCACCGATACTCAACAACACCATCGGGGCTATCGCTTCGGTGTAAGCGGCACCGTAGAAATGCTCAATAAACCAGGGCCCCACCAGTGCGATGCCAAGGATAACTCCTACGGATACGGCAATGACCAGTAACTGCAGTTTCTGGGCGCGTATCACAGCCACCTCAGGATCGCGCTCGGCAAACAGGGCCGGGTAGAAAGACGCCAACAGCGCATTGGGTAAAAATACCCAGGCAACCGACAGCGTCATCGCCACCGAAAAAATGCCCGCCTCTTTGAGGCCTAAAAACCATGACACGCTGAGCTGGTTAAGTCGGGTATAGATGGTAATCGCAATCACCGACAGCACCAGTGACCGTCCGGCCTGAAGAATATAGCGGCTGTAACGCCGGATATGGCTCAGCTTAGGAAGCGGCGGCCGCACCTGAGATCGTCGGTGATACCAGCCAAACACGCAGATCTTAATCAGGAAAGGAATAAAGGTGGCCAGCACAATGGGAATCGCCAGCAACTCTGGAGCTAGCTGGTAATAAGAAATCCCATAGCGAATGCCTAAACTGATGAGCAGCCCGGTCAGGTTAGCGATCACGTTCAGCTTCGCATTTAAAACTGCCTCGTTATAGATGTTAATCAGGTCGATAGCTGAAAACAGGCAGGCTAAGGCAGCAGCACAGATAAAGATAAAGGCCTGGGCATTCATCTCCTCGCGCATCACGATGATGCCTATCGCCGACAGCACACAGTAAATGGCAAAGACTAATATGACTGCAGGCACCATAAGCCGGATGCCCGAGCGGTGATTCTGGGCGATACGCTTCAGCAAAATCACATCGCAGCCCATCATGGCAACCGACTGGATAAACTGAAAGATCAGCATTGAAATCGCGATGACGCCAAAGGTGACAGGCCCCACGTATTTCGCCACGAAGGACGTGACGAACATCAGCCCAAAGACGGCAACCAGTTTCTCAATGATCATCCACAACGAGTTTTGCAGCTTCTGTTTCACGACCGGCCCCTCAACACATTCTGTGCGACGTGGCGCAACCCGGATACCAGCCGCGGCGACAGAAAGAAGAAGGTGAAATACAGGCTCCATGCATTTGGAATGATGCCGGCAGCACAATAGGCACGATAGTTCTGACGATAGAGATCGATGTACTGCTTAACAAACGCAGCGCTGAACGCCTCACTGTGCAACGCCTTGTAGATATGCGAAGCGGTCACTTTGAGGAATAAAAAGTAGTAAAAGCGTTCCTGTGGGGGCAGCAGCAACATTTTTATCCCGGCAAAAGCACGTACATAGGTAAAGTGTTTTTCTTTAAGCTCGGAACGTGTGGCGGAATTTCTGGACTCGACATAGTGGTAAACCACACGGCGACTAAACACCACCTGCCCGGGGTTCGCGGCGGACAGATAGCCGATCACAAACAGCAGGTCTTCAAAGTTAAAGATATCTTCACGAAAGTGCAATTGCTGCTGTTGCACGATTTCCCGGCGGAAAAATTTGTCACAGATACCGTGCTTCGGCGTGTGATACAACAGTTCACTTATCGCCTTATCGGCAGACATACTGCGCTGAGAATCGGCTTCTGTTACCTCAGAAAGCGGCTTTCCGTCATGAGAAAAGGTACGTGATTCGCCTACAGCCAGAACCACATCATCCTTCATAAGCGTAAGCCAGGTATCAAGAACCGCAGGAGGCAGGAAGTCGTCAGCGTCAACAAAAGAAATGAATGTACCGCGTGCGGCGTCCAGTCCGCAGTTACGCGCCGAAGAAACACCGCCATTGGGCTTATTGATAATCAATACCCCAGGATAATTCTGGTATTTATTCATCAGCTCAAGTGAATTATCGCTGGACCCATCATTCACCAGAATCACCTGGCAGCGCTCAGCCTGAGGCTGCTTAAGAATACTCTCAACACAACGTTCAATAAATGCCGCACCGTTATAAACAGGCACAATAAATGACACTAAAGGGACTTGTTGATCGTTATTCATATAACCTCTGGTGTGACATATTCATTAAAGTGAAATACAAAAGAGAGTGCCAGTTAGTCCCAAAAATTTTTATTTGTACAAATTTTTCGCTACTCTAAATCAGTCGTATGTATGCACATCGTCAATTTTTGTATCAAAATGTTTACCCTGTCTTATCGCGAGTAAAAATTAAATAAAAACAATGAATTAATCGATAAACTAAGAGTATTCTGTAATTTGCATTGCCGCTAAAATGGCCTTTAAAAATAAACAGAAAACAGGGGGAATACTCTACTCAGATGCGGATCGCTTTCGCAATAAGCAGGCTCTGCAAACAGCGTTGAAACGCGAACGCCAGGCAGTATTTATCATCATCACAAGGCGGGAATGCCGCAGTGCAGGCCCATTAATAAGAATATCCTTATAATAAGGATTTCATGGCTACAAAATACCTTTACCTAAAAACACGCAAAGTCTACTAAAAAGAAATATATAAACCAGAAGAAGCCATTGTGTTTAATTTACGTTTAAGTTTATTGCGTCGAAGTTTATGGATATCTTTCCGTATTAACGATTCCTGATATTGATATAAGGAATACGCTTTTCTGCATAAGCCGCACAATGATGAAAGCATTTTTCTCGCCACGCGCATCTGGCTCAGTGCCCTGTGTTCCCAAAATCACGCAGGAAACAATGCGGATTTTACCTCTGTGGTGAATACAGGCAGATTGCCGACCCAACATGGCTTTGCTGGCCGGTAAGCGCTCAGCGTGTTTTTAGTTCATAGCGATATTCGCCCGGCGTTTGCCCGCGCGCATCGCCTCGCGTCATCCTGTCAATAAGGTCAACCGCCAGCGATGCGGGTTCAGGGCATCCGGCGGTATCGGATAGCAAGAATCTAGCGTCGATGCCGTTGCCCGGTGCATGTGTGGCAGCTGCCACATCCCCGCGCCGTTGTCGTGCCAGTAAAAGGCATCGTCTTTACGCGCCCGCTAAACCGTCGCAGCAGAACAAACACCACGCTGTTCACCATCACCACGCTGATAAGACAGAGCGAACTCAACCCCGGATGATGGTGAAAACTGACGCTCTGATAAAACAGCGTGGCAACGGAATACGCCACGTTTAAGCCCCAGAAAAACGAAAAGAGCATCCAGTTCCTTCCTGCCTCGCGGGCAATCGCACCCATAACCGACACGCAAGGGACATAGAGCAGCACAAAGATGAGGTAGCTGTAAGCGGCAAAGCCATTGCCAAACTTCGCACTCATCACGCCCATCTGGCTGGCGCTGATCTCGCTGTCTCCTTTGCTGGCTTCAATGGGGTTTGCCAGCGCGGTGAGGCTAAAGGCCGCTTTCAGGCTGTCGCCGGTTGCGGTCAGCGCATCACCCAGTTCGCCCAGCAGATCAAAGTGCTGCGGGTCGAAGTCACCGCTTTGCACATCTTCACCGACATAGAGACTGTTCAGGGTTCCGACCACCACTTCCTTTGCCATAATGCCGGTGACCAGCCCCACGGTAGCCTGCCAGTTGTCCGGGGTGACACCGATTGGCCGCAGCGCAGGCGTCACGATCTTGCTGGCAGAAGCCAACGCAGACGCGTTGATATTGTCCACCGTCGAGCCGTTAAACGAAAAGCTGCTCAGCAGCCCGATAACCATGCTGACCAGAATAATGACCCGCCCGGCCCGTATGATAAACATTTTCAACCGCTGCCAGGTCTGGATCAGCAGACTTTTCAGATGAGGCCGGTGGTAGACGGGCAGCTCCATAATAAACGGAGAAGCCTCGCCGCGTAGCAGCGTGTTTTTCAGGATGAGCCCGGTGACAATGGCAACAACAATGCCCAGTACATACAGGGAAAAGACCAGGCTGGCGCTGTAAGCCCCAAAGAACGTCGCCGCGAACACGGCGAAAATCGCCAGGCGAGCGCCGCAGGACATAAAGGGCGCAATCAGCACGGTGAGTAAGCGCTCACGGGGTGTATCCAGGGTACGGGCGCCCATCACAGAGGGGACATTGCAGCCAAAGCCGACGATTAAGGGAACAAAGGATTTACCGGGTAAGCCCAGCGACTGCATCAGGCGATCGATAACAAACGCCGCACGCGCCATATAACCGGAGTCCTCCAGAAACGACAGGAACAGATACATCAGCCCTATCTGAGGCAGAATCGGCAGCACCGTATTGATGCCAGCACCGATTCCCTGCGCCAGAAACACGGTCAGCCAGTCGGGAAAATGAAAGGTATAGCCGAGCCATTGCGTTCCATGGATAAACAGCGCCACCGAGCCGCCGTCAAATATCGGTTGTAGTGCGGCACCGATATTAATCGACAGTACGAACATCAGGTACATGACGCCCAGAAAAACCGGCACACCTGCCCATCGGTTGAGCACGATGTTGTCCAGCCTTTCGGTCAGCGCGCCTGGCATTGACTGCTGAATATTACTGACGGTGGCACAGAGGGCGCTGATAGCCTGATAACGGCAGTCGGCGATGACCATTGCCGGATCACCACCGGCTTCCTGGGCAATCTCGGCCAAATGTGGCACGACTGCGGGACAAACCTGGCGGCTGTTGATATCGCCTTCCAGCAGCTGTAACGCCAGCCAGCGCTGTTTTTGCACATGGATATCATCAGGCATCATGGCGCGCAGACGTAAAATCGCTGCCTCAATAGCGGGCGGATAAACCACCGGCAGTGGCGCTATCGCTTTGTGCCAGCCATCAATGGCGGCTTTGAGATGAGCGAGTCCTTCGGCACGCGTGGACGTCAGCGTAACGACCGGGCAGCCCAGCCGGGCTGAGAGCGCGGCGACATCGATGTGGATGTGCCGGCTGGCCGCAATATCCTGCATATTCAGCGCCACAATGCAGGGAACACCCAGCTCCAGCAGTTGAAACGTCAGGAAAAGATGGCTCTCCAGGTTCGAGCTGTCGACCACATTCACAATCAGGTCGGCACGATCGTCGAACAGGTAGCGACAGGCAATGCTCTCATCAATAGAGCCATCCGCCGACAGCGTGGTGAGCGAACGGGTGCCGGGCAGATCAACCAGCCGCACATCCGCCGTTGCCGTAAAAAACTGCCCTTCTTTACGTTCGACAGTGACGCCAGCCCAGTTCCCTACTCGCTGACGCGCGCCGGTAAGCTGGTTAAACAAGGTGGTTTTGCCCGTATTGGGATTACCAATCAGGCCAAGGGTCAAGGTTTTCATCAGTCTATTTCTTCAAGCATCACGGCAGCCAGATCCCGCTGCCTTACCGCAAGGTTGACGCGGCGCGTACGGATTTGCACCGGATCGCCCAACGGCGCTACGCGAACCACCTCAATCAACGTGCCGGGCAGCATTCCCATGGTTAGCAGCTTTTGCCGCCAGGCGGGATGAATGGAATGTTGGTATCCCCCAATACGATAGGTCGTGCGTGGTTTTATTTGCATAGCCTTATTCGATCCAGTAACAACAGAACGCAAATTATACAAATGATAACTATTCTTGTTTCTTGATCTGGATGGGGAGAAACGCAAGGAAACGGAGAAAGGGTTGTAACGACTCACCTCAAGGAAAAACCCCTGACCGGCCGCCGCCGGGATAAACAGCTGTCCGGGGTTTCGAACCGGCTGTCTGGCCTTTATGACTTAAATAAAATTAAACCTTGCTTAATAAGTTCAACCTCTATAGTGTAGCGACATCGGTTTGGAACACAGACCTTATGAAAGCAGTTTTAGTAAAGCAGTCCTCAGTTCAAGCGTCATTCCCAGATGCCCTTCTTCATGAGCCTCCTCCTAAGTGCCCAATAAGTAAAATCTGCAAAACAGGCCATCTTCGTCACCTTGTGTGGCTCAAAAATGAAAAGGACACCTCTATGTCGACTAAAATGACTGGTTTAGTAAAATGGTTTAACGCTGATAAAGGTTTCGGCTTTATTTCTCCTCAGGACGGAAGCAAAGATGTATTCGTACATTTCTCTGCTATCCAGAGCAGCGATTTTAAAACTTTAGATGAAGGCCAGAAAGTGGAGTTCTCAATCGAGAACGGCCCTAAAGGTCCTTCAGCTGGCAATGTTGTTGCACTGTAACAACTGACGCCCTCACGACCGCTTACGATAGCGATGATGGCAACAGCCTGAGCAGTTAAGTCGTTGTGAAAAAAACCCGCCTTGTGCGGGTTTTTTAATGCCTGTCATAAACTGCATTCGCCCTCTCGGCAGCCTTGCAGAATATTTTTCGCCCTCCACTGCGCCATAAAGTCTGACATCCGCTAACCTCTGCATCGCTTGCACGAATAACGCCAGTGAGAGAAAAGCGCCGGGCATCATGTTTTCATTCTTATTATTTCAAAGCGTTATTATATTCGCATGAAAATAAATGCCTCTGTTGTGCAACAATAACGACGCATGGGCGCAGCCCGTGGACCTTTTTATTATTGTCAGATCACAACAATGTATCTGATGGTACATTTTAGCCGCGCTACCTTTTATCATTGAGGCGATGTCCCCCAAGGGCTCGCGAACATCTTCTCTCTTCAGAAAAGCCGTTTTTATTTCTTAGTTACTGTCATAGATCACATTATTTACCGCGTCACTATTAAGCTAATCATTTTAATACCGATAAACCTGTATCACCTTTTACCGGGATTACTGCAATGCTTAAAAACCTTAAAATCACGACGGGTATTGTTGCCGTGTTATTTCTTTTTAGTGCGCTATTGACCATTACGGGCTTTCTTTTCTATTCCTCTGTCAGCCAGGCTGGTCGCAATTTTTCGCACACGGAACAACTTACGCTGCAACAACAACAACTCAGCGACAGCGTTCAGACGCTGATCAAGACGCGCGTGACGATCAGTCGCGTGGCGATCCGCTTTCTTAAAAACCAGAAAGATCCCGCATCACTGGCGTCTATTGCCAAGTTGCTGGAGGTGGCGAAGCAGTCCGCCGATAAAGCTGATGAGTATTTCCAGGCTTATAAGACCGCACCCGCATTACCGGGTCAGCATGCTGAGGTGACAAAAAATGTCGAGGCGGCTTACAACAAGATGCACGAGACAATGCTCGCCTCAGTAGACTTTCTGAAAAATAATAATTATCAGGGTTACGGGAATCTTGATGCGCAGGAAGCTCAGGATAATCTGGATAAGGCTTATCAGACATGGCGCAGTGCGAACTACCAGTTAATGAAGCAGATCGCCGCTGAAAACGATAGCAACTACAGCAATATGCTGTGGACGTTGCTGATTATCGCGATCATTGCCCTTGTCACCGTTGCCACTGTTTGGGCCGGTCTGAGAACCCTGCTGCTGAAACCGCTGAGCATGGCCACTGATTACATGCGTGCTATCTCTGCCGGTGATCTGACCCAGGAGATCGCCAGTGAGAGTCAAAACGAAACCGGCAGACTGCTTCGCCAGCTCGAAGAGATGCGCAGTGCGCTGGTTGTCACCATCCGCTCTGTGGATGATGCCACGCAGTCCATTTTTACCGGCGCGGCCGAAGTTTCTGCCGGCAGTACCGATCTCTCCTCGCGCACCGAACAACAGGCGGCAGCCCTTGAGGAAACCGCAGCCAGCATGGAGCAGCTCACCTCAACGGTAAAACTGAACGCGGAAAATGCTCAGCAGGCAACCACCATGGCGAAAGATGCCTCCGTAATGGCCTCGCAGGGTGGGCAAATCGTCGCGAAGGTGATTGCCAACATTGAACAGATAAGTGAAAGCTCAAAACAGATCGCCAGCATTATTGGCATTATTGACAGCATCGCCTTCCAGACCAATATCCTGGCGCTTAACGCCGCAGTGGAAGCCGCGCGTGCGGGCGAACAGGGACGTGGTTTTGCTGTGGTGGCCGGTGAAGTGCGTTCTCTGGCCGGTCGCAGCGCCAGTGCGGCCCAGGAAATACGCACGCTGATTGACCAGTCCACGCAGCGCGTAAACAGTGGTTCGACGCACGCCTCAGAAGCAGGCGATGTGATGGGCAGTATTGTGAATTCCGTTAACAGCGTTACGCAGCTCATGGCAGAGATTGCCTCCGCCTCGGCCGAGCAAACGCGCGGCATTGAGCAGGTGAGTAAAGCGGTGTCTGAAATGGATGGCGTCACGCAGCAAAACGCCGCGCTGGTTGAAGAGTCGGCCAGTGCCGCTGCCTCGCTAGAGGATCAGGCAACGCAGTTACGCCAGTCGGTTGCGGTGTTTAACACAGGCAGAACCCCGGCCGCAGGTCAGAATGTGCTGCGTAAGCCATCGCTGAAGAAGCCTTTAGCGGAGAGCACTAGCGCTGGCCTGTCAGCAGAAAACTGGCAGTCCTTCTGATTGCTTAACCACAGAGCAAGGTTCCGCTCTGCGGTTAAGCCTCTCATCAGATGATGGAGATGACGCCGCTGCGTTATCGTCAGTGGATAGCCGCACGCGCGTCATCCGTGTTGAAATGATTCGCGCAGCACATGAAGCGCCGCCCAACTGGCCTCTTTAATGCTGCCGTCTTTACCAAACAGCAGTGGCCCGGTCGCCAGCGCGTCCCCCGCCTTCGGTGTCGCAGCCGTGCGGTGCGGCGTGTCCCAAACGCCCCAGGTTAAAATAGCGGCAACGCCCGCCTCCAGAACCAGTGAAAGATAGCGTTTATACAGACCGGCAACCGCCATCGGTCGGCGCTCCATCGGCACGCTGCTGTCATCCACGTCCAGTTCGGTGATGTACACCTTCAGGCCAAGCGATTTCACGTCGCGAATAAATGCCGCCAGCCCCGGCCCAAAAGCGGGATGGGGACCGGCTTTGAGATGAGACTGGATACCGAGCGCGCCAATCGGAATATGTCTGGACTGTAAGTCGCGCAGCATCGCCAGTACCGCCGCCCGTTTTCGCTGCCCATTGGCATCGTCGCTTTCAAGCCCGTAATCGTTGTAGCAGATTACCGCATGGGGATCGGCCTGATGCAGCGCCTCGCAGGCAATATCCATATAACGCGTACCAAGCCGCTGATACCAGAAACTGTTGCGCCATCCGCCGGGTTGTCCGTCGGCGGGATTGATGATTTCGTTAGCCACGTCCCAACTTTGTATCTGCCCACGATAGCGGCCCGCAACGGTGAAAATATGCTGCCTCAGCACCTTTTCCAGTTCGGTCGGATCGGCAATATCCTGAACCCAGCCAGGAAGGGCGCGATGCCAGCAGAACGTGTGCCCGCGAAGCAATATCCCCTGCTCGCGGGCAAAGGCGGCGATAGCATCAGGGCCGGTGAAATCGTAGCGATCGCGCGCGGGATGGACGGCAATCCATTTTAGTGCGTTTTCCGGGACGATAATGCTCGCCTGACTCGCGACAAACTGCCGATAGCGCGCATCGGATTGCAGACTGTCGGGCCTGACGGCAAAGCCAAACAGCAGATGACGGCGGGCGGCAACGGTTTTTAAGGCGGGAAAGGGCGCAGAAGACGCCAAAACAGGTAGCGGCAGTGCGGCACCCAGCATGAGCGCGGCGCTGTTTTTTAGAAACCCACGTCGGTTTGACGACATGAAAGCAGTTTTACGCAGCACGACGACGCCTCCAGATGCCCAATGAATGACATTAAGGGCACGGTTGTCCTGCCCTCACTTTTTATAGCCTTAACCCACCTCGCCGTCTGCCGGGATTGTTTGCATTGAGGTTAAGATGCGTTTCAGACTGTAAAAAAGCCGTGAATCTGAGATCCCGCCTGATAACAATACGGCCCACCCGACCGTCATCGCGTTCCCTGTCTTCAGGCCCATCAAGAAAAAAGTGACAGGAATACACGTCATCATCTCTGCCTGAAACAGGCAAAAAAGGCGGTGTCATCAATTGCCTCACGGGCGCATTGCATTAGCCTGCCGCACAGGTTGATAACCAGAATTAAATAACGGGGATTTTCCTTTGCTAAGCTGAAAGGCATACCTGATTCGTTTAACCAAGGAGAATGCTATGACGCAGCTTAAAACCCGCCAGCTCGGCAACAGTGGTATTAACGTGCCGCTTCTGACTTTTGGCGGCAACGTCTTTGGCTGGACGGTTGACGAGAAAACCTCGTTTTCCCTGCTCGACGCGCTGGTAGAAAAAGGTCTGTTCTTTATCGATACCGCAGACGTGTATTCGCGCTGGGCGCCCGGCAATCAAGGCGGTGAGTCAGAAACCATTATCGGCAAGTGGCTGAAAAAAAGCGGTAAGCGCGACAAGATCGTCCTGGCAACCAAAGTCGGTATCGAAATGTCACCGGAGAAAAAGGGCCTGAAACCTGACTATATCCACCAGGCTGTAGAGGATTCACTGCGCCGCCTGCAAACGGATGTGATCGATCTGTACCAGGCACACCGTGACGACGAAACCACCCCACTGGCCGATACGCTTAATGCCTTCGATGCGCTGATTAAAGCCGGCAAAGTAAGGGCCATCGGTGCCTCCAATTACAGCGCGACGCGGTTACAGGAGGCGCTGGACATCAGCAAACAGCAGGGGCTGGCGCGCTATGAAACCCTGCAACCGGAATACAACCTTTATGACCGTGAAGGCTATGAAAGTGAGCTGGAGCAGGTCGCCCGCGACAATCATCTGGGCGTCATCAACTACTACGCCCTCGCCAGCGGCTTTCTGAGCGGTAAATACAAGAAACCGCAGGATGCCGCCAAGAGTCAGCGCGGTCAGGGAATTGTGGATAAATACCTGAATGAACGCGGCCTGCGCATCGTTGAGGCGTTAGAAGACGTGGCCGCCTCACATGATGCTTCAGCCACGCAGGTCGCTCTGGCCTGGCTGATTGCGCGTCCAGGCATTACGGCACCGATTGTCAGCGCCACCTCACTGCAACAGCTCGATGAACTGGTCAAGGCCACGGAACTGATGCTAAGTAAGCAAGAAATCGAAGAGCTTTCCCGCGCCAGCAAGGCCTGAGTCAAAGGGGATGCTACGGCATCCCTTTTTTTATGCTTCCTCGCATTAAATGCCTTTTCTGTTAAAAACATATTCGTTCAGAGAGACCTGTCACAATTGCGTTAATCGTTTATTGTTTTGAGGTTATATACGCACGGATTTGCAAAAACTGACATTTCACCAGCACTATCCTCTGCCCGGTCAATTACTGTCATTCACACAAGAATAACGATCATGAATACTCAAAAAGCAGTGCAGTTTATGCCTCGTCTGGCCGCGGGCAGCCTGATGTTTGCGATGCTGAGCGCCTCCGCGCTGGCCGCCGATGCCTTTAGCTATGATTCCCCCTATATGTTCGGTGACTGGAACGGCTCGCGGACACAACTGGAACAAGACGGCATCAAATTCGACGTTAACTACACCATGGAAAGCGCGGCGAATCTTGGCGGCGGAGCCGATACCAATACGTCGATGCGTTACAGCGATCAGTGGGCATTCGGTGCCAATTTCGATCTGCAAAAGCTCCTCGACTGGCAGGATACGCAGTTCCAGGTGACCATCACCGATCGTAATGGCCGTAATATCTCCGATCAGGTTGCCGATCGCCGCACCGGGATGCTCTCCTCTACGCAGGAAGTGTACGGCCGCGGTCAGACCTGGCGACTGACGCAGTTCTGGTTAAGCAAAGGCCTGTTCGATAACACGGTCAATGTTAAAGCCGGCCGGGTTACCGTCGGGGAAGACTTCGATAACTTTGACAGCAAGTTTCAGAACCTGGCATTCGGCAGCGGTCAGGCCGGTAACTGGCGCGGCGATCGCTGGTTTAACTGGCCGGTATCCCAGTGGGGCGGACGGGTAAAAGTTAACTTTACCCCTGAGGTATTTTTCCAGGTCGGTTTCTACAATCAGAACCGCGCTAACTACGATCGCGGCGACGGTTTCCGCCTTGATACCAACAACTCAGAAGGCAATCTGGTGCCGGTCGAACTGGGCTGGAAACCGACTTTCGGGCCAGAGAATCTGCCGGGTAATTATCGCATCGGCTACTACTATTCGTCCGCGAATGGCGACAACTACGGTAGCTGGCAAGATGGCGCTTACCAGCGCAAAGATCATGCTTATGGCGGCTATGTGCTGTTACAGCAGCAGCTTACCGCACAGGGTGGCGATGCCAGCCGCGGCCTGGGCGTCAGCGTTCAGGCGGTCATGAACGATCACAAAACCGCTAAAACCGATAACTACCAGTCCATTAGCTTCACCTGGAAAGGGCCGTTTGATGCGCGTCCGCGGGATGAAATAGGTGTCGGTGCGGCGCGCATTCATGTTAACAGCGCCTATTCCCGTGCGCTGCGTCAGCAGAATGACGCCAGCGGTCAGACCGACTTCAACAGTCCCACCTACCTGCCGATTCAGGAGGGTGCGGAGTACAACTATGAAATTTACTATAACGCCCAGTTGACCAAATGGTTGCAGCTGCGTCCGAACCTGCAATATGTGGTTGCACCGGGTGCCGTCAGTGAGGTGAAAGATGCCTTTGTCGGCGGCATCAGCGCTAACGTGAACTTCTGATTTGCGCCTCATGCCTGTCGGCTCATTCACGTCAGCCGACAGGCATGTTTTACTGCATTCGGCGACAGGCAAGCCCTGCTATGAACCTCACGCATGCCGCGTTTGCTGAGATTCGCCCGTGCGGGGGTTTCGGCCTTCCCCACCACATTTGCCCGTAATATCCGCAATTTTTTGCAAGTCACGCCCAGGCTGATGCGCTATAACTCGCCTCACATGCGTTCAGACCAGCAGGGAACAGATGAAAACGTTTATCAGCAAAGCTTTCACCGCCGAAAAGGCCTGGGGTGCCGTCGACATTGCCAATTTTGAGGGCACCACCGTGCGGCTTCACTGGACGGATAAGCCCTATAAATGGCATATCAATGATGGTCAGGAAGTGTTTGCCGTCATGGATGGCTGCGTAGACATGCATTATCGGGAAGCGGGAGAAACAAAGAAAATCCGCTTAGAAACGGGCGATATTTTTTATGCCAGCACAGGAACCGAGCACGTCGCCCATCCGCAGGGTGAAGCAAGAGTGCTGGTGATTGAAAAAGAAGGGTCAGTATAATCTTCCTGAGTTTTGCCCCGCGCGCCTGGCGGTGTGCCATCCGCCACAGCCGCCCGCCGCAGGGCCAGCAGACAGAAGGTCGCCGCCATGAGCGCATTAATAACGCTTGAAAATCTGGGGCCGCGCATCTGTTTTATGGGGCCGTCTAACAGCGGGAAATCAACGCTTGCGAGCGCGCTCGCACGTAAAACCGCCCTGCCTGCCATTCATCTTGATCAACTTTATCACCTGCCCCATACCGACTGGCAGCCAAGAGATGAGGCTGAGTTTTTGCATTTACATCATCAGGCCATCCATCAGGATTGCTGGGTGATGGACGGCAACTACACCAAATGTCTTAACGCAAGGCTGGCGCGGGCAACCGGCTACATTCTTCTTGATGTATCCACGCTCGTCAGTTTGCTGCGTTATTTCAGACGTTGCTACGCCAGTTCCCCCCGCCAGGGCGGGCTTGAGGGCGGGGTGGATAGCGTGAAAGGGGCAATGATAAAGCACATCGCGTTGATTACCCCCGCAAACCGCAGGCGCTACCAGACACTGTACTCGGGCCTCGATCTGCCAAAATGCTTTTTGCAGGGCCAAAAGGCCATTGATGATGCCTACAGACGCTGGAATTTGTCAGCCTGACCTGCGTATTCTTCTTGATATTCACTGCCACACCGAGCCATGGGTCCGGGGGAGGTGCGCAGCGTGACGCGCCCACCGCTTGCGTGCTGCAAGCCGGGGAGAGATTCGGTTAGTGAACGCAGCGTGCGGCCATATATATTCTGCTGCCGCTGCGCTTTTGCAACGCAACAGGCAGGGAAACAGGGAAATGAAAATCATCCTGGCAGAAGACAGCCATATTCCGGCAATACACCAGATTTACGCCTACCACGTCTTACAGGGTACAGGCAGCTTTGAAATCGTTCCGCCCGACGAGGCAGAGATAGCCAGCCGACTGGAAAAACTTCGCGCCGCCGGGCTGCCCTGGTTCGTCGCGGTGAGTGAAGGACAGGTTTGTGGTTACTGCTATCTGGGCTTTTACCGGCCCCGTTATGCCTACCGGTTTACCCTTGAAGACTCTCTGTATATCGATCCGGCATTTCAGGGAAAAGGCATCGGTAAACGCCTGCTGGCCCATGCTATCGACTGGGCTGAAACGCGCGGTTTTCGCCAGATGGTGGGGAATGTGGGTGACAGCGCCAACGCAGCCTCCATTGCCCTGCACCGCGCCGCCGGTTTCAGCGTGATCGGTACGCTGACGTCAGTGGGATTCAAGCACGGCCGCTGGCTGGATACGGTGCTGATGCAGCGCGCGCTCGGTGCCGGGGACGGCTCGCTGCCCGAAAACGAAGCATAACGCCGTGGTGACAACCTGCGGCTGGCGACAGCCTGAAAAGGCCGTCCTCAGGCGGTGCAACCCAGCTCCTCTGAAATGGCCTGCGCCGTGGCAACCACCTTCGTCATCAGGTTTTTCGCACCAATCTGTTGCAGCTTCGCCGTCGGCAGCGAGACCGATACCGCATAAGGGACACGCTGCTGGATATCAAATACCGGCGCGGCAATACAGGTGACGCCCAGTTCATTTTCTTCACGATCCATCGCGGTGCGCTGCTGAAGAATATCGTTAAGTTCCCGCTGCATCTCAGGCAGCGTGGTAATGGTATTTTTCGTCAGTTGCTCAATGCTGTCCTGATGATTTTGCCAGTATTGCAGCAGGTACTCTTCGCTGCCCCAGGCCAGAAAGATTTTTCCCATGGCCGAACAGTAAAGCGGCATATGCTGACCGATATAGGCACGGGTACGCATCATGCCGGTCGTGGGTTCTAACTTGTTGATCAGGACTACGTGGTCATCTTCACGGCTGGAGAAGTTCACGGTTTCGCCCACGTCCAGATTCAGTTTTTCCAGATGTGGCCCGGCGACGTGAATAATATTGAGTGACGACAGCGCCTTCTGCCCGACCGAAATAAACTTGGTGGTTAAGCGATAGCTACCAGGCGAAGGTGCCTGCGTCACGTAACCACTGCTGTGCAATCCCTGCAGCAGGCGGTGTACGGTGCTTTTGTTCATTCCAGACAGTTCAGCAAGATGGGCCAGCGGGCAACCGTTGGGATAATTACTCAATAATTCAATTAATTGCAGGCCACGAAACAGGCTCTGTGTCCCTAATGGCTTATCGCCCTTCGTTTCCTTTGCTTTATCCACTTTCACCGCCATCCACCGATCCTCTCCGTTTCTCACTTCCTGAACGCGCTAACGCATGATGTTAACTCATGGCATAGCGGCTGGGAATCTTTCGCTTTTTTAGTGTGGCCGGACAGGTCTGTTCCGTCCTGGCAGAAGTGCGTTGTTCATCACAAATTCAAAACAATATTTTAACTTACTGTTTCTTATGAATAAATATCCGCCCTGCTTCTTTGCTTTTCCCCGGCGGCAGGAATACTATTTTTTGGAATAGTATTTCACATATTGAAATTAGCAACGAGCGGTCGCCGCTCTTGCTGCTGATACTCACCAGGCGTCACGGGAGGCAGGAATGCAACCTCATCCGGATAAACCGGTTCTTACACTCAGCCATATCACTAAACGCTTCGGCGGTAACGCTGCGGTTAACGATGTGAGCCTGGACGTTTTCCCCGGCGAAGTCGTGGCGCTATTGGGGGAAAACGGCGCAGGTAAATCCACGCTGATCAAAGTGCTGGCTGGCGTGTACACCAGTGATGAAGGGCAAATTACCTTTCAGGGCAACGTCACGGCATCCGCCGCCGCGTTAAAAACCGCCACCACCCAACCCATTGCGTTTATTCATCAGGATCTCGGACTGATTGAGTGGATGACCGTGGCGGAAAATATGGCGCTGGTCATGGGATTCAGCCGCCGGTTTGGCCTGGTTAACTGGCGGGCGGTGCGTGAACGAGCGCGTTTGGCCCTGGAAGAAGTGGGCATTCAGCTGGACCCCGATGCCCGCGTCTTTGAACTGTCGCGCACCGAGAAATCGCTGCTGGCCATCGCCCGTGCCGTGGCGGTCAACGCCGAAGTGCTGGTGCTGGATGAGCCGACCGCCTCGCTGCCCGCCAATGACGTGCGTCATCTGTTTGGCGTAATAGAACGCCTGAAAAGCCGCAACGTCGGCATGATTTATGTGACACATCGCCTGGATGAGGTGATTGAGATTGCCGACCGTATTTGCGTGATGCGTGACGGTAAACGGGTGGCAGAGGGCGTAACGGCAGATTACCAGCTTCACGATCTGGTCGAAATGATTGTGGGCGAGGCGCTGGAAAGCAATCAGCGCCTTGCCCTGCCCGAAGCCCGCCCGCCTGTACTGTCGCTGGACAAGCTGTGCATCGATGAAGTCGGCCCGGTCTCTTTCAGCCTGCAACCCGGCGAGATGCTGGCGCTGGCAGGCCTGCGCGGTGCCGGTCAGGAAGAGATTGGTCGGATGCTGTTTGGTCTGAAGCAGTCCACCAGCGGGGAGGTTATCTTCCGCGACCAACCCTGCCACCCGCGCTCCCCGCGTGAGGCGATGGCCGCGGGCATCTCGTTTGTGGCGGGCGATCGCACCGGCGAAAGCCTGGTGATGTCGATGAGCGTGCGCGAGAACCTGTTTATTAATCCTTGCGCCAGCGGTCATCGGCTGATGTCCCATTACGGTCGCCGCGCTGAGGTCGGGGCCAGTTGGTGGAAAGTCCAGCTGTTCGATGTACGTCCCAAAGACGTGAACCTGGATATCAGCGCCCTGTCCGGCGGCAACCAACAGAAAGTGGTGATGGCACGCTGGATGCACCTGAATGCGCCGCTGCTGATTCTTGAAGATCCCACTGCCGGTGTGGACGTCGGCGCACGTGAAGAGATTTATCACCTGCTCAATAAAGCCCTCGCTGAAGGCGTGGCGGTGCTGGTGATTTCCAATGACCTTGAAGAAATTGCTCATATCTGCAACCGCGCCCTGGTGTTTAACCGGGGCCAGGTGGTCGGTGAACTGAGAAATGAACAGGTTACCTTTGCAGGTTTACTGGAGCTGGCCTCAGCCAGTTCTGCTGCCCCATTAGCTACCGTCTGAACAGGCAGTCAGGAGAAACGATATGTCTAAAACCTCGGTGAAATCTACCGCACTCGAACAACGGGTCAGCCTTGCCCAGCATGGCTTTGCGCCGTGGTCGATGCAGATCCTCACCCGCTACGGGTTACTGCTGTTGTGCGTGCTGTTAGCGTTAATGTTTTCAGTCCTGTCCCCCACTTTTGCCTCGATGTTAACCGTGCAGGCGATTCTGTCCAGTAAGGCAAAAATTGCACTGCTGGCGCTGGCGGCCACGTTGCCGATGATCGTTGGCAAAATCGACCTGAACGTCGGCTTTGGCATCGTGCTGTGGCACATTCTGGCCATTACGCTGCAGGTGGAATACGGTTTTTCCTGGCAGATGGCGGTGCTGACGGTGCTGGTATTGTCAGCGCTGTATGGCCTGCTAAACGGTATTCTGGTGGCGCTGGCAGATATTGACAGCTTTGTCGCCACGCTCGGCTCCGGCACGGTGCTGTATGCCATTGCGCTGTGGCACTCCGGCGGACGACAAATTGTGGGCGACTTGCCGGACGCCTTCAGTGCCCTGCACAGCACGGAAATTGTTGGCATCCCGATTGGCGCATTTTATGTGCTGGGCCTGGCGCTGGTGTTATGGCTGGTCACCGAGCATACGCCGTTGGGCAGATGCATGTATGCCGTGGGCGGTAATCCCGTAGCGGCCCGACTCAACGGGATTGCCGTTAATAAATACGTGATTGGCTCCTTTATCGCCTCCAGCGTCATTACCGGCTTTAGCGGCGTGCTGATCGCCGCCGAACAGGGCGTCGGCCAGGCCAGCGTCGGCATGGATTACCTGCTGCCTGCCTTAGTGGGCGCCTTTCTGGGCAGCACCACTATTCGCCCGGGACGGGTTAACGTCTGGGGCACCGTGGTGGGGATTGCCATTCTGGCTATCGGTATCGCCGGTATCCAGCAATTTGGCGGGGCCTTCTGGGTCGAGCCTTTGTTTAACGGCGCCACGTTGCTGCTGTCGATTACGCTTGCCGGCTACGCCCAGCGTCGCCGTATGTTGAACCAAAAAGCCGTCGTGCGCAGTCAGGGCACGCCAGCGACCACACCTGACCCACAGCAAAAAACCATCACACCAGGGAACTCATTATGAAAAATCCGGTATTTGGTCTTTCTCTCGTTGCCATGTTGGTAGCCTCTCTGCCCGCACATGCAGACAGCTATCTGGAACAAGCCACCGCGGCCGTCGCCAAAGCCACGTCCAGCGCCACCACCTGGGACGGCCCCACCACAGGTCCTAAGCTCCAGGCGAATAAGAAACTGATTTTTATTGCCTCTGATATGAAAAACGGCGGCGTACAGGGCGTGCAACAGGGGCTGAGCGAGGCGGCGAAAGTCGCCGGATGGAAGCTGGATACGCTGGACGGCGCGGGATCGGTGAAAGATCAGCTCGCTGCCCTGAATCAGGCTATCGCCCAACGGCCTGACGGCATCATTATTGGCGGCTGGAACCCCAACGTCGCCAAAATGCCGCTCAAAAAAGCCGTGCAGCAAAAGATTGTGCTGATGGCGTGGCATGCGGAACCCGCCCCGGGGCCGATTAAGCAGTACGGCATTACGGATAATATTACCTCGGACTCAAACGAGGTGGCCCGCCTGGCGGCACAGTACGCCGTGGTGAAATCGGGCGGCAAAGCTCAGGTCATTATCTTTACCGACTCGCTGTATAAAATCGCGCTGGATAAGGCCAATGCGATGAAGCAGGAAATTGAAAAATGCAGCGAGTGTAAGGTCATCGACTTTATTGATACGCCACTGGCCGATACCTCTAATCGTATGCCGTCGCTGACCTTCAGCCTGTTACAGAAGTACGGCGACCGTTGGCAGTATTCGCTGGCGATCAACGATCTCTATTTCGACTTTATGGCACCGGCGCTGAAAACCGCAGGCAAAGGCGGTAAAAACGCGCCTTACAACATCTCCGCAGGTGATGGGTCCATCTCGGCCTTCCAGCGCATTCGCAATGGGGAAAGCCAGGTCGCCACCGTGGCTGAACCGTTAAAACTGCACGGCTGGCAGTTGCTGGATGAGTTTAACCGCGCCTTCGCCGGTCAACCGCCTTCGGGCTATGTGACGCCCGCGCATTTAATTACCCAGGAAAACATTAGCCGCGATGGCGGGCCGCAGAACAATTACGATCCCGAAAACGGTTATCAGGCGCATTACAAAACCATCTGGGGCGTGAAGTAACGGAGGCCAGCAGCATGCAGGTAGAAAAACTGTGTTCCCCTGCCATCTGGGCCGAAGGCCCGGTATGGCTGCCGCAGCTCGATGCGGTGGTGTTCAGCGATGTGAAAGGCAACCGCATGTACTGCTGGCAGCGCAACGGTGAACTCAGCATCTGGCGTCATCATGCTAACTATGCCAACGGCAATGCCCGGGACAGTCAGGGACGCGTCGTCAGTTGCGAACATGGCCGCCGGGCTATCAGCCGGACCGAATCAGACGGCACGGTCAACGTGTTGATCGACAAAGTCGAGGGCAAACGCTTTAACTCGCCCAACGATCTGGCGATCCGTTCTGACGGCACCATCTGGTTTACCGATCCACCTTACGGGATCGTTAACGATCACGAAGGCTATCTGGCCCCCAGCCAGGTGATTGGCTGCTATCTCTACTGTTTTGATCCCGTCAGCGGGCAGCTCAGTATTGCGGCCAGCGATCTGCAGCGCCCTAACGGGCTGGCATTCTCACCCGATGAGAGCCTGCTTTATGTGGCCGATATGTCGGTGGTGGACTTCCCGACGCTGGGACGCCATCAGCTCCGGGTTTACCAGGTTGAAGGACGGGAGCTATCGCCGGGGAAATTTTTTGCCGATGTCACGCCGGGATTTCCGGACGGCTTTTGTGTCGATGCCAACGGGGACATTTACTGTAGCTGCGCGGACGGCGTGATTATTTTTGACGCTCAGGGGGCGCGTAAAGGCAAAATCCCGATCCCTGAGACGGTATCCAACTGCACGCTTGGTGGACCGGATAATAATGAACTTTATATCACAGCCAACACCTCGCTCTACCGGGTAACGTTGCGCTAAACCGGCTGCGCAGGCAGAACGGCAAGAAGGACCTGTCAGGTCAGCGCGTCTGTGGCTGACCGGCCCCTCTGTGGGCAAAATCTGGCAAATAAGCCTGAGATCACAAAAGCCAGCAATAAATATAACTACATGATTTTTAATGATTAATTTTTCAGTCATTTCTTTGACTGCCCTGTCTTTTCCCCATAGCATTTAGTTGAAATGACATTCCACATTATGAAATAAGCGGCAACGCTGGGAGTATCAGTCGTATGAGAATCAGCTATCAGCAGTTGTATGAGGAGTTTCTCCGCGTACTCACGAGTCGTAACGTGCCCCAGGATAAAGCCGAAGCCTGTGCGCATATGTTTACCGAAACCAGCCTCAACGGTGTGTATTCCCACGGCGTAAACCGCTTCCCACGTTTTATTCAGCAACTGGACGCGGGCCATATCGTTCCCGACGCCGAGCCGCAAAAAGTCCTGTCGCTGGGCGCGATCGAGCAATGGGATGCCCAGCGTGCCATCGGCAACATCACCGCGCACAGTATGATGGAACGCGCTATGGCCGTGGCATCCGACCACGGGATTGGGCTGGTGGCGCTGCGTAATGCCAATCACTGGATGCGCGGCGGCAGTTACGGCTGGCAGGCGGCGGAAAAGGGCTTTGTGGGCATTTGCTGGACGAATTCTATTGCCGTGATGCCGCCCTGGGGCGCGAAAAGCGGGGCGATCGGGACTAACCCGCTGATCATCGCCGTGCCGGGCGAGCCGATCACCATGGTGGATATGTCGATGTCGATGTTCTCCTACGGCATGCTGGAAGTGAACCGTCTGGCCGGTAAAAGCCTGCCGGTCGATGGCGGATTTGATGATGAAGGCAATTACACCCGCGATCCGGCCACCCTTGAGCAAAACCGCCGCATCTTACCTATGGGTTACTGGAAAGGCTCCGCGCTGTCGGTCGTGCTGGACATGCTGGCCACCCTGCTCTCCAACGGTGCCTCCGTCACCGAAGTGACACATGACAACGGCGATGAATTCGGCATCTCGCAGGTCTTTATCGCGATTGATGTCGACCGGCTCATTGATGGTGAAACCCGCCAGCACAAGCTTGACCGTATCCGGGCATCGATTATCAACGCTGAACGCGCCGACAGCGAGCAGGCCATTCGCCTGCCCGGCGATAAGTTTCCGCCGTTGCGGGCTGAAAACCAGCGTCTTGGTATTCCAGTGGACGATCGCATCTGGGCGCGTATTCAGGCGCTGTAAGGGGGAAACCATGATCACCGGACATATTGCGAACACCGACCCGCGTCACTATCCCCCGGCGATTGCCAAAGCGATCGCCTGTCTCGCCCGCCACGACCTGACCATTATGGCTGCGGGACGTTACCAGGACAGCGAAACGGGCTGGACCATGCAGGTACTGGATCTGCACACCGCCGCGCCTGAAGAGAACTACCCGGAAGCGCATCGCCTGCATATTGATGTGCAGTATCTGGTGGCAGGGGAAGAAGTCATCGGCGTCGCCACGCAGCCCGTGGATTTACCGGTGCATCAGCCTTACGACAGCGAGCGCGACATCATCTTTTACCAGCACGCGCCGGAAGAAACCCTGGTGCGCATGCTGCCAGGCACCTTCGCCGTGTTTTTCCCGCAGGATATTCACCGCCCAAATTGCGCGGTGGGCAAGCCCGGACCGATTCGCAAAGTGGTGGTCAAGATCCCCACCCGCGATCTGGTTTAGGCAAGGAGGAATGCCATGAGTCTGACATCGACCGCCGTTAATCGTGAGAAGATCCCCGCCCTGCGCTGGCTAAGGATCATTCCGCCGATCCTGATCACCTGCATCATTTCTTATATGGATCGGGTCAATATTGCCTTTGCCATGCCGGGCGGCATGGACGCCGAACTGGGCATCAGCGCGTCGATGGCCGGACTGGCGGGCGGCATTTTCTTTATTGGTTATCTTTTTTTGCAGGTGCCGGGCGGCAAGCTGGCCGTGTATGGCAATGGCAAACGCTTTATCGGCTGGTCACTGCTGGCCTGGGCGATCATCTCGATGCTGACCGGTATGGCAACCAGTCAGTATCAACTGCTGGCACTGCGCTTCGCGTTAGGGATCGCCGAAGGCGGCATGTTGCCGGTGGTGCTGACGATGATCGGCAACTGGTTCCCGGATGCCGAACGCGGTCGCGCCAATGCCATTGTGATCATGTTTGTGCCGATCGCCGGGATCATTACCGCCCCGCTCTCCGGCTGGATCATTACCGCCTGGGACTGGCGCATGCTGTTTTACGTGGAAGGCGCATTATCCCTGGTGGTCATGGCCCTGTGGCATTTCACCATCAGCAACCGGCCGCAGGAAGCCACGTGGATTTCTCCGGCTGAAAAGCAGTATCTGATCACCACCCTGCACAATGAACAGCTGATGATCAAAGGGCAGAACGTGCGTAATGCCTCTCTGCTGCGGGTCATGCGCGAACCCGTGATGTGGCGGCTGATTCTGGTCAATTTTTTCTATCAGACCGGTATTTACGGTTACACCCTGTGGTTGCCCACCATTCTGAAAGAGCTGACCCACGGCAACGTCGAACAGGTCGGTATGCTGGCCATCCTGCCCTATGTCGGGGCGATCTTCGGCATGTTTCTGTTCTCTGTTCTGTCGGATGCAACCGGTCGGCGCAAGCTGTTTGTCGCGCTGCCACTGGCCGGCTTTGCGCTGTGCATGGCGCTGTCGGTGTTGCTCAAAGCACACATCTGGTGGTCCTACGCGGCGCTGGTGGGCTGTGGCGTGTTTATTCAGTCTGCGGCGGGCGTGTTCTGGAGTATTCCGCCGCGCCTGTTCAATGCCGAGGTCGCGGGCGGGGCGCGCGGCCTGATCAACGCGCTGGGCAACCTTGGCGGCTTCTGCGGGCCTTATATGGTCGGCATGCTGATTGCGTTCTACAGCAAAGATGCCGGGGTTTACAGCCTGGCCATTTCGCTGGCGCTGGCGGCGCTGCTGGCCATGACGCTGCCTGCCCGCTGTGATTCTGCGAAACGGGAGGCAGTATGAAACGCTGGCTGGGACTGGATTGTGGCGGCACCTTTATTAAAGCCGGGCTGTACGATATGCAGGGCCGCGAGCTGGCCGTTGCACGGCAAAACCTGCCGATACTGGTGCCAGAGCCGGGTTATGCTGAACGCGATATGACGCTGCTCTGGCAGCAAGCGGCAGCGGTGATTCGCGAGGTCCTGACCAGTAGCGGTCAGGATGCCGCCGACGTTGCTGGATTAGGCATCTCTGCTCAGGGTAAAGGGCTGTTTCTGCTGGATAAAGATCGCAATCCGCTTGGGAATGGCATCTTATCCTCCGATCGTCGCGCCCTGCGCCTGGTCCAACAGTGGCAGCGGGAAGGCCTGCCGCAGCAGCTCTACCCGCTCACGCGACAGACGCTGTGGACCGGCCATCCGGTTTCACTCCTGCGCTGGCTAAAGCAGCATCAGCCGCAGCGCTATGCCGCGATTGGTAGCGTGCTGATGGCCCACGACTATCTGCGTTTCTGTCTGACCGGTGAGCTGGCCTGTGAAGAAACCAATATCTCGGAATCCAATCTGTACGACATGCAGGCCGCCGACTGGTCGCCGGCGTTGGCTGAGATGCTGGATATCAGCGAAATCGTTCCCGCGCTGCCCCCGATTATTGGGTCGACGCAGATTGCCGGCTATGTCACCTCGCAGGCTGCCGCCGCATGCGGTTTGCTGCCCGGTACGCCCGTGGTTGGCGGTCTGTTTGACGTGATGTCCACTGCCCTGTGTGCGGGGCTGAATGACGCAACGCGCCTGAACGCGGTGATGGGCACCTGGTCGGTAACCAGCGGCATTACCGACTGCATCAGCGATGAAGCAGACTATCCCTACGTTTATGGCCGCTATGCCATCGAGGGCCAGTACCTGATCCATGAAGCCAGCCCGACCTCGGCGGCCAACCTGGAATGGTTCTGTGAACAGTGGGGCATTAGCGATTACGACCAGCTAAACCAGTGGGTCACCGAGCTGGAACCCGCCAGCAACGCGCTGCTGTTTCTGCCTTTTTTGTACGGCACCAACGCCGGGGCCGATCTGCACGGCAGCTTCTTTGGCCTGCAGGCGGGTCACACCCGCGCCCATCTGGTGCAGGCCATCTACGAAGGTGTGGTGTTTTCCCACCTGACGCATCTTAACCGCATTCTGCAACGCTTTCCTCAGGTTACCGCCCTGCGTCTGAGCGGCGGTCCCACGCGATCCGCCCCCTGGATGCAGATGTTTGCCGATGCCAGCGGCCTCACGGTAGAAGTGCCGCAGATCAGCGAAAGCGGCTGTCTGGGTGCGGCCCTGGTCGCGCTAACCGGGACGGGCGCTTACGCCTCGCTGCAACAGGCGCAGCAGGCCTTAGCGCCGGATATCGTGACCTGGCAGCCAGACAGCACAAGACATGCCCGTTATCAGCAAAAGTATCAGCGTTATCAGCATCTGATCCGCGTCCTGAGTGATGCACAAGGAGCCACCTTATGAGCCTGCCCTTACTCCAGCTGGCGCTGGATCATACCGAGCTGGAGGCAGCGCTGAGTACCGCACAACAGCTGCATCAGCATGTAGATATTATCGAAGCCGGTACGCTGCTGTGCCTGAGCTGCGGGGTGGAAGCCGTGCGCCGTCTGCGCCAGCAGCACCCGGAGAAAACCCTGGTGGCTGACTATAAAGTGGCAGATGCCGGCGGCACCCTGGCAGACATGGCCTTTACGGCGGGCGCAAGCTGGATGACGGTCATCTGTGCCGCCCCGCTGGCGACCTTTGCCAGCGCGCTGGAGGTGGCACAGCAGCACCAGGGCGATATTCAGATTGAACTGTTTGGCAACTGGACGCTGGATGATGCGCGAAAATGGCGGCAACTGGGGCTAAAACAGGCCATTTATCACCGTGGCCGGGATGCGCAGGCCAGCGGTCAGCAGTGGAATCAGCACGACCTGGATACCATGAAAGCCTTATCCGATTTGGGTTTCGCCCTCTCCATCACCGGCGGGATTACGCCTCAGGATCTTTCACAATTTAAAGACGTTGACGTTAAGGCGTTTATCGCCGGACGCGCCCTCAGCGATCCCGCCAGCGGCATCCAGCGCGCCGCAGAATTCCATCAGGCCATTGCCAGCATTTGGGGAACCGTATGAAACACCAGCATCCGTTAGGTATTTACGAGAAAGCCCTGCCCGCGAACCTCACCTGGCCTGAACGCCTGGCGCTGGCAAAAGCCTGTGGTTTTGATTTTGTGGAAATGTCGGTGGACGAAACCGACGCGCGGCTGGCTCGCCTGAACTGGAGCAAAGAGCAGCGGCTGTCGCTGGTGAATGCCACGATTGAAACCGGCGTCACCATTCCCTCCATGTGCCTGTCGGGACACCGCCGCTTTCCCTTTGGCAGTCACGATCCGGCGATCCGCCAGCGCGCGGACGATCTGATCGATCGGGCTATCCAGCTGGCAAAGGACGTCGGTATCCGCACGATTCAGCTGGCGGGTTACGACGTGTATTACGAACCCCACGATGAAAGCACCGTGGCGCGTTTTGCCGAAGGGCTGTCACGCGCGGTGCAGCGCGCCGCCGCGGCCCAGGTGATGCTGGCGGTTGAGATCATGGACACCGAGTTTATGAACGCCATCAGCAAGTGGAAAGTCTGGGAGCAGCAGCAGGCTTCACCGTGGTTTTCCGTGTATCCGGATGTGGGCAATCTCAGCGCCTGGGGCAACGATGTGACCGCCGAGCTGACCCTGGGCATTGACCGCATCGCCGCCATTCATTTGAAAGATACTCAACCCGTGACCGCAAGCTCACCAGGACAGTTTCGTGACGTGCCCTTTGGTCAAGGCTGCGTCGACTTTGTCGGCGTGTTCCGCACACTCAAGGCGCTGAATTATCGCGGCTCGTTCCTGATTGAAATGTGGACAGAAAAAGCCGAAGAACCGGTTGCCGAAATCGTCCAGGCCCGGCGCTGGATTGAACAGAAAATGCAGGAAGGAGGTTTAGTATGAGCATAGCCGCAATGAAAGAGCAGGTGCTGGCCGCCAACCTGGCGCTGCCGCGCCATCAACTGGTGACCTTTACCTGGGGCAACGTTAGCGCTATCGATCGCGCCCAGGGCCTGGTGGCGATCAAGCCGTCCGGCGTGGACTATGACGGTATGACAGTGGACGACATCGTCGTGGTGGAACTGGAGAGCGGACGGGTGGTGGACGGCAGCAAAAAGCCCTCATCAGATACCGCGACGCACCTGGCGCTCTACCGGGCCTTTGACGACATTGGTGGCATTGTGCACACCCATTCGCGCCACGCCACCATCTGGGCACAGGCCGGTCAGGATCTGCCCGCCTGGGGCACCACCCATGCTGACTATTTCTACGGCGCGATTCCCTGCACCCGACTGATGACGGAGGCCGAAATCGCCCACGATTACGAACACAATACCGGCGAAGTGATCATCGAAGCCTTCCGCACGCGTGGTATCAGTCCGGTCGCGATCCCCGCCGTGTTGGTTAACGCTCACGGGCCATTCGCCTGGGGGAAAGACGCCGACAACGCGGTACACAACGCGGTGGTGCTGGAAGAGATCGCCTATATGGGCATTTTCTCCCGCCAGCTGACGCCCGGTATCACGCACATGCAGCAGCCCCTGCTGGACAAGCACTTTCTCCGAAAGCATGGGGCGAATGCCTATTACGGTCAGTAATTCACGTTTTTTTATCACACTCAGCAGGAGCGGTTGACTATGAACAGGTTGTTTCATCTGACATCCCCTGCCGACCGGCATTATGGTCTGGCGCTGTGGGCAGGATTTTGCGGCGGCAATGTCGCCAGTTTTGTAAAATGGGGAACCGAAAATCCCTTTCCACCCAGAACGCCTGACAGGGCGATTCCGCCTGCTGAGATGCTGCATGATATGGGGATCAACGTCAGCAGCCTGGTTTATCACTATTCCGATCACGTGGTGAACTGGGGCATTGCCGGTGTACATCACCTGTTCTCCATTTTCTTTGCTCTGCTCTACTGCGCACTCGCGGAGATCGTCCCGGCAGTCACCCTGGGCCAGGGTGTCGCTTTCGCCATCGTCATCACGCTGGCGTTTCACGGCGTAATACTGCCGATGAACGGCTGGGCACCGGCGTTATGGCACCTGCCGCTCGCGGAAATCGCGTCGGAAACCCTGGGGCATATTCTCTGGATGTGGACGATAGAGATATTCAGACGCGCCTTCTGCGAACAGGCCCGGCGACGCCAGCCTCTCTGAGCGCAAGACCGGGGCGCCAGACATAACCTTTAGTTAAGAACCCTCTGAAATCCCTGCGGCGCACATTTTATCCTGTGCGCCAAACTACTGCGATATCAGCCTCATCTTCCGCAAAATAACCGAAACCCGCGTTAATTATTTTACCCCACCTGGAAATGAGGGTTGATAATCGTTAAGTCGTTTTTACAATACGGCCTACGCTTAACCTTAATCGGCTCGCTTAGGCAATCGCCGTTATTGAGTAAACCGACAGGCCTGTAACGCTCATGAAAATCGTCTCAATCCAGTATCTGCGCGGTCTCGCTGCGTTACTCGTGGTGCTGGCACACAACTCATCGCTGTTAGAAGGCCACTGGACCCGGCACATTCCCGGCGCGCTGGGCGTGGACGTGTTCTTTATTATCAGCGGCTTCATCATGACCTTTATTACCCATCAGTTTAACGAAGCCCCGACCTCGTTCATGGTGAAACGCTTTTTCCGCATCTGGCCGGTATTCTTCGTGGTCTGGCTGCTCTCGTTCGTGGTGGTTTACCACGATCGTTCACTTCAGGACATGTCCTGCGCACTCTATTTCTGTCTGCAGGATTACAGTAGTCCCGGCCCGACCTTTGGGTTTAGCGCATTGGGTCCGCCCTGGACGCTGTCCTACGAAATCCTGTTTTACGCCGTGTTCACCGTCGCGATGTGCATCAACTACCGCTATCGTAGCTATTTGTGTGCGCTGATTTTTCTCGCCTCCAGCGTGGGTTTTCAGCTGTATTACAACGGCAGTTTTGCTTTTTCATCCCAGGTATCGCCCCATATGGCGGTGACGCACTGGTGGCAGGCGTGGATCAAACTCATCAGCAATACCATCTGCATGGAGTTTATCTTAGGCATGATGCTGGCGGAGTTAATCGTGAAGCAGAAGCTGCCTGAGCTGACGCCTCAGGGGCGCAGAATACTGCAGGTCGGGCTGGTGCTGGCATTCGCGACGGCGCTGATGATTGGGCCGCAGCCGTTTGGCCTGCACGGGGGTTTCTGGCTGGCCGCGGCAATCATGAGCATCACGGTGATGCTCGGTTATCGTAGCGAAAGGGGTCATAACCGCGCGCTGATTTTCTTTGGTGATATCTCTTATTCGCTCTATCTCATCCATTACCCGCTCATGATATTGCTGATGAACAGCCTGGCCGATAAAGCCTGGACGGATAATTTTATGATCTTTGTGTTGTCCATCAGCATCAGCGTGGCGCTGGCGTCAGTGATGTTTTTCTGGATTGAAAAGCCCGCCATTAAGGCAGGTAAGCACGTCGCCCGCTGGTTATCGACGCCGCTGACGCCGCACAAAAGTTCATAGCCTGCGGCAAACAGTGGCCTCTTAACGGGCCACTGTTTTTTCGCTATCAGAAGCTCTGCCAGTTGTCTTCCTGCGCACCGGCACCGGCTGTCGCAAGCTGTGGGCGCTTAAGCACGGGCGCAGCCGTCACGGCGACAGGTGGACGCTTATCCACCACAGCCTGGGCAGAATGGATAGTAAAGGCAGCCACCAGCTGTTGCAGCGAAGTGGATTGTTCGGTTAACGAACGCGCGGCGGCAGAAGCCTGTTCCACCAGTGCGGCGTTTTGCTGGGTCACGCTGTCCATCTGGTTGACGGCTTCATGCACCTGACTAATGCCCTGCGACTGCTCCTGGGCCGCTACCGCAATTTCATCCACCAGATCGTTGACCTGGCGCACGGCATCGTTCATCCGGTCCATATTCTGTCCGACTTCTTCAGCCTGCGCGGCACCGGTTGCTACGTAGCGCATCGATGACTCGATTAACGCTTTGATCTCACGGGCAGAAGAAGATGAACGCTGTGCCAGATTACGCACCTCACCGGCTACTACGGCAAAACCGCGCCCCTGCTCACCCGCCCGGGCCGCTTCAACCGCCGCATTCAGCGCCAGAATATTCGTCTGGAAGGCCACACCTTCAATCAATGCAATGATGTCGTTGATTTTCGCCGAGCTGCTTCTGATATCGGTCATGGTGCCCAGCATCGTTTTGACTTTGCCTGAGCTGTCCTCCGAGATTTCACGCGCGTTTTTGGATAGCTGGCTGGCGAGTCGGGTGTTTTCGGCGGTCTGGCGTACGGTTTCACTCAGTTCAGACATGCTGGCCGCCGTTTCCTCCAGCGACGCCGCCTGCTGTTCCGTGCGGGAAGAGAGATCGTCGTTACCGGCTGAAATCTGGGACGAGGCAGAACTGACCGAGTGGGACGCCTGCTCAACCGATGACAGCGACTGCGCCACATTGTTGACCAGGAGGTTGTAAGCCCTGGCGGTTAAGCCAATCTCGTCACGACGTGCATCGTCTGCGCGCAGCGTCAGATCAAGCCGCTCACTGGCGTGTTCCATGGTAGCGCGAATGGCGTTAAGCTGACGACGGATGCTGAAAATCGTCTTAACCGAAAACGCGCCGAGCAGCAGGATAATCGCTATCGATCCCCCTGACATGCCCCACAGGGTTTTCTGATACGCCTTGCCGTTTTCCTTACTGTACATCTCACCGATAGCCACATTCAGCGCCAGCTGCTTCTGGTATCCCTTCAGCAGATCGCGTATTCCCTGTCCAACCCCGCTGTCGCTCTGAATAGCGCCGAGGGAAACGACATCGTTTTGTGCACGGGAACCGGCTAAAAACGCCGGCAGTCTGGTTTCGATGTTTTTCATCGTGCCAAAGGCTTGTTCAGCTAACGACTTATCTTCAGTACTGGAGATATCGTGTTCCAGGTAATACTGGTTAAGTTTCTTTAAGTCGTTGATCGTCGAGCCAATATCTTTTTCGAACTGTGCCTGCTTACGGGGATCGGTGGCACTCTGGTGGCGGTAGAGCATAACCGTCAGGGCGTTACTGCTGTCCACCAGCTTGTTCAGGTCGATAATCGACGGAATGGTATTTTGCTGAACATAGTCAAAGCGTGACTGAAAGCCGGTCACGACCAGGATAGCGACCACGGCTAAGGCAGCCAGTGAGGCAGCAAGCAACGAGAAGGTCAGAAACAGTCTCTGGGTAATGGTCATAGCTTTATTCACCTGATGTAGAGGAAACATTGTGTGGAGGATGTTTCTACTATCGGCATCTGGCGATGAAATATTACACAATTCATTAGGTAGCTAACTTTATTTTGTCGCAACCTGTTGTGATAAAGGGGAAAAAATGTAAAAGACAGGCCCGGACAGTGCCGGGCACAGAAGCAGGAATCAGAACAGCACGGAGTAGTTCAGACCAAAGGTGCGACCGCGGCCTTTGTACTGGTACTGAGACGGTGAACCATAGGTAGGGCTGTAGAACAGCGGTGCGCGCTGTCCCCACACCGTGGTGTAGTCGCGATCCAGCAGGTTCTCAACGCTAAAGCTCAGCTTGCCGACGGGCAACTCATAGCTGCCAATCAAATCAACGGTGGTGTAGCCGTTAATGTTATAGCCCGCATCATCGCTCAGATTAAACGAGGTGGTGCTCTGGACTTTCAGGCTCCAGGGATCGGGCGACCAGCCAACATAGGCGGTTGCTTTCGACGGACTGGCGACTTTCACGTCATATTTTTGCCAGCTGCCATCCACTTTCGACTCGGTCTTCAGCACATTGAAGTTCGCACCGGTGCTCCAGTTGGTATCCGGGATAAAGTAATCCACGGCACCTTCAACACCATAAATCCGACGCTTATCGTCAACGACGCTGATGGTCAGATCCTGATTCTGCTGAACACTCTTGTCTGAGAGCGAATAATAGGCGCTGAGCTGCGTGCGCAGATTGTCACCGGTATAGCGCCAGCCCAGCTCCCACGAATCGACTTTGATGCCCTGCAATTTGCTGGCATCCACGTTGACGCTGTTGATCAGCGGAAGATTGCCGTTAACCGCCCGACCATAGGTGCCGCGTCCGTAATATTTACCCGGGTCCGGCAGTTCAACGCCTTGCGAGAAGTTAAACCAGGCCTGCTGCCGCTCGGTGATATGCATCAGGATACCGGCGTTATACAGGAAATTATCGTAATCGGTTGAGCCACCCGGGATCGCATCGGCTGAGCGGGCAGTGCCGTTGGCAATCGCCTGCTGCTGCGCATAACCAACAAAGTCATCCACCTTGTTTTCGGTGTACTGATAGCGCACGCCGCCACTCAGCGTGAAGGTATCATTAATGTCGTAGCTGGACTGCAGGAAGGTCGCCAGGTTGGTAATGTCATAACCCGGATAGCGACCGGTCGTGTAGATGCTCTGATTGTTCAGCCCGCCCGAGGCTGCCGACTGGCCCAAATCAAAGAACATCTGGTTAGCGTTGAAACGCTCGTGATCGGCGTCCACACCGTAGGTCAACGCCAGCCCATCGACGGGCTTACTGGTTATCGCCAGCTTGCCACCATATTGATCGGTGTTCTGTTCGGAGGAGGAGAAACTGGTCACGCGTCCGCCAGAAACGGTTGGGAACGGATAAAACGTCAGTGACTCGTCCCGGTAATAAACCTGCCCCACCAGCTCCTGACCGAGGAAATCGGTATTGGAGTACTGCAGGCTGACAAGGTGGCGCTCGGTGCCGGGAATACGGTCCGAGTCCAGCCCTTTACTGGTGTAGGCGTTGCCGTTACCGGTTACTGCCGAAAAGTTTCTGCCCAGATTCAGACCATAATCATCGTCACCCTGGCTCTTGTAGTATTGCGTTACCAGTTGCAGTTGCTGGTGGTCATCAATTTCCAGCGTCCCGGTGCCCATCACATCCAGACGGTCGGAATATTGCAGCCCCGTCTGGGTATTATCCAGCAGAACCGAATCGCCGTTGCCGTCATACCAGCCACCAAACTTCTGATAAGCGACAGACAGCCGTCCTGAGGCGCGGTCGTTACCGCCAGAGATAGCGCCCGCCACGCGTTCGTCGTGATCATTACTGCTGTTAAAGCCGGTTTTGGTGCCGGTTTCAAACTCAAACTGCGTGCCCGGCTGGCCTTTCTTGGTCACGATGTTGATCAGGCCACCGGTACTGCCACCGCCGTACAGGGAAGTCGACCCCGAGATCACCTCAATGTGATCGATGTTGAAGGGATCGATCGAATCCAGCTGGCGACTGTCTGTGCGTGAAGAGTTGAGGCGAACGCCGTCCACCAGCACCACTATCGCGCGGCCACGCATGTTCATGCCGTAGTTGGTTCGGCCCTGGCTACTGACGTCCAGACCCGGCACCAGCTGCGCCAGCGCATCTTTAAACTCTTTGCCGCCCTGGACTTGCTGCTCCAGTTCGGCCCCCTCAATTACCCAGGTGGTTTGGGCCATGTCAGCCACCGTACGGTGCGTACGACTGGCCGAAACGACCATTTCATTTTCGCTGGTTTGCTGTGCAACCGCCGGTGCCATCATGGCTAACAGCAGCGGATTGAGCAGCCAGATATTCTTGTTTTTAGCTTTCATCATCGTTCCTGCGTGCGAGGTTAAGACTTACCCCAAGGACTCGGTATAGTTTTTGGTGGAAGCAGCGCCATGCTGCGGTTTTTCCCGGCTGACGCTGCGCCACTGGATCAGAGCGGGCGGCGTGCTGAGATCGAACAAATCACGCCCCAGTGCGCGATTCAGAATACGGGCGGAGCGCCAGGCCATCAGGCTGAGCTGCGGTTCAGCAATACCGTGAGTCTGCATACTGGCGTTCACCGCAAAGATGTTATTGTCTTTTGGCCCGTTCCACTCAAGCGTGAAGTCCTCACGCACGCTGAACGTGCACTCGTCTTTCATGGTCAGGCGACTCATCAGCGGAGAGAGCAGTTCCGGCAGCGCCGGGCGATAGCCGGTGGCAAAAATCACTACATCACAGTCGATCAGGTCGTAACCCTGGTCGAGCTGATGCTGTAACTGAAGCTGCCAGCCCTGATGATGGCTGTTGAGTTCAATCACCGAACGGCTCGGCAGCAAATGGGCATTGCGCGGCAGTCGCTGCACTTCAAAGCGGTGATACAGCTCGCGATAAATCGTCAGCAGAGACTCAGCCGTAATGCCATCCGAGGTCATCTTTTGTTCAGCCAGCATTTTCTGCCGGGCAGGCTCGTTCAGGCCGACAAAGCTGGAAACGTACTCTGGGGTGAAGTATTCGTTGGCGAAAGCGGCTTCATCCAGGGCATTGAAATTGTTGCGGCGCGATACCCAACTGACCTCAGCCGGTTCGCCCCACTCGCCCCGGAAGGCGTTGAGGAACAGATCGGCACCGCTCTGACCGCCGCCGATTACCGCCACACGCTTGCCGCGCAGGTCGGGCTTGCGCAGGCTCATCTCGCTGGCATGGAAGCAGGTGGCGCTGATGCGGTTCACGCAGGGCGGCAGGTAGGGCTGCTTGCCAATGCCCAGGCAGATGTTGCGGGCATAGCTTTCGCCGCCGTTGCTGTGAATCACAAAACGTTTATTCGCGTCGTCAAAATCGATGCGTTCTACCGTCTGATTAAAGCGCAGGTTATCCATGCCCTCGGCGGCCCAGCGCAGATAGTCGGAAAACTCATCCCTTGAAACGGTGCGCAATTCGGTGGTCATAAAGCGGTAAAACTTTTTACGCTTGACCAGGTAGTTCACAAAGCTGAACGGGCTGGTGGGCGCGACCGCCGACACCAGATCTTTTAAGAACGAGGTCTGCATATGGCAGTCCGGGACCAGCATGCCGGGATGCCAGGCAAAATCGGGGCGACTGTCTAAAAACTGGCTGGTGAACCCTTGTGCCTCGTGAGCCAGCGCCGCGATACTCAGGTTGAACGGGCCAATGCCAACGCCAATAAAATCAACAGTGTTTGTCATGATTCAGTCCTTGGTGACCAGCCACAGCGGGTTTTGCAGATTTTCCAGGTAATTGGGCAACATACGGCTTCCACCGTCCTGATCGGGCCAGGTGAGTTTTACCGGATTCAGCACTACACGAATGATTTGTGGCTTGAAGAGTGAGAAAAGCGCAAAACGCGCCGACAGTTGCGGATGGTCCTGCATATAGTCGCTCAACACTGCGGCAAGCAGTTGGTAAAAGCGTCGTTCTGGTACGCCAAGGCGCGCCATTAACGGCGAAATAAACCGCAGGACCGTGACAAAATGGCCGGTCTGCAAGTCATGAATCAAATAGTCAGCGCTCAGGCGTGCCGTCACATCACGGACGTCCTGAGGCAGAGAATCCATCTCTGGAAAATCGTCCTTCACCAGCCGCATATCGCCCTGAAAATCTTTCAGCAACACGCGCTGAGGCACACCGTCCTTCATCGCCAGCGTAATATTTTGCCCGTGTGCGATCAGCGCTACGCCATAACGGCACAACAGGTGATAAAGCGGCACCACAGAGACGCGAAACATCTGGCGTAACCAGGCTTCTGCGCTCAGGCCAGAGCGGGCGATGTAAGCCCCGATGAGCGGCTGATGGTTCTCATCGCACTCCATCAGCGTTGCCATCAGGATTGGCGTTTCGTCCGGGTGCAGCCAGCGTGAGGGGTTTTCGCGCCAGATCACGCCCAGCATTTCCTGGTAGCGATACGGTGCTTCGGCCAACGCGCCGTAAGCCTGATGGGAAACATAACCGGCGGCAGGTTCACCCAGGATCACCGCCCCGCTTTGCTGCAGCGTCGTGTCCATGGCAAAGACGTTTTGTAGCCAGCGGGATGCCAGCGGGCCTGCGGCGATGTATTTGCCCGGAATACCGCGATAGCAGGAGGTGTTGTAAATGGTGAGCGGCAGTTTAATATCCAGCCCGCCCTGACGACTGGCGTTGGTCAGCGTGCGCAGTGACTGCTGTGCCAGCCAGCGATCGCCAAATTCTCCCAGCGAGACCATCTTGCCTGTCGCCAGATCCGCCACAAAATCGAGGGCAATTTTTTGCTGCCACTGCCAGGGATGAACCGGTAACGGCAACCAGCTGTCGTCCAGCCCGTGGTCCTGCCAGGCCTGAGTGAAACGCGCATATTCACCGCTGTCCATCGCGGCATGCAGCAACTGCTGGACATCCAGCGCGCTGTCGCAGCGCCAGACCATATGGTCACGCTTCACCGCCAGCCAGTGCAGGCGGAAGGTATTCAGGTATTCGGGTGCATAGCGCTCCAGCGCCTCTTGTCCCCATCCCCGACGGCCTTTATTGAAGGCAAACTTAGGATGACCGCTGAGCAGGCACTGCAGGCGGTCGGCATCCATATCAATGAGCGCGTTCGCATCCAGGCCCTGACGTGCCTGCATAAGCTGAAGATCGCCGCGCAATGTGGCATAGAGATCCTGCATATGTTCCGCCACCGTTGCATCGCTCATCGACAGCACCGGCTTCAGCTGATACAGCAGCGTCTGAGCCAGTATCGGCTCCTCCGCACAGCGCAGGCTCTGCGCATCGATCCACAACCAGCCCCAGATGCCCCGTTCGGCGGTGAAGTGCCACTCGGCTCCCGGCAGGCTGATGCAGTAACGGTTCTCGCCCTGAGGCTGCGCCTGAAAGACCTGCTCGTACTCCAGCTCAGCCAGCATTTTCGCGACCAGTTGACGGTTAACGGCGTCCCATGCGTGCAGATTCATCACAGGCCCACCTCGCCGAAGAAACGCGCGCGCTGGGTCATGACCAGCCGGGAGCGCTTGTGCGGAAAATCAAACTCTTTCACGGTGCTGTAGCCCGCCGGTGCCAGATGGCGGAACAGGCGCTGATTATCGGCCCGGGGTTCCAGCACCAGGCGCTGGGTTTGTGGGTTGTCCAGCAGCAGATAGTGACTGATGCCGCGCAGCCAACTCTGCACAAAGTGCGGCCCGCGCCACTGCGGCTCACCCACCAGCAGATGCAAACCGCGATCGTACGGCTGCCAGCTGTAGTGCCGTCCGATGCGGTCTTCTGCCGCCCAGTAGATTTCAAAGTAGCTAAAAGGCTCATCATCAAAGCAGCCAATCAGCGGAAAGGCATAACTGCTGGTCAGCTGGCGTTCAAGGTAGGCGGTCTGCACCGCCAGCGATCCGCTCAGCTCCCAGAAATAATCTACGCGCGGATCGTTCATCCAGCGGGTGAACGCCTCTGCGTCCCGGGCAGGATCGGCTACGCGAAAACTCAGCGTACGGCGCACGCGTGGATCGTAACGGCGATAAACTTCGCCGTTGGGGCGCGGCGGGCGCTGGGGAAAACAGATCTCACGCTCGGCATCAAACGTCATCTCGCCGGAGGCCTGCTGACGCGGGGCAGACAGCCACAGCGGCAGTTGCCAGAACATATCGCGATGCACGATATCGCTCTTTAGTGCGTCAAACAGCGCCAGCGCCTGTGGCTCTTCGCGCCATTCTGCGTAGGGCAGCACCACGGCGGAAAGCTGCGGGGCCGCGATAAACATCTGGTCCAGCGCGTCACGCAGCCAGCCTTCGGCAAGCGGACCGGAAAAATGCAGCACCGCACTGTTGTCCTGTCCCCAGCCGAGATTCAGCGTGTTGCCTGACTTTTCGCAGCGCAGGCCGTGGCCACTATGAACAATCTTTGCCTGAGACATTTAGCGCTCCTGAGACAGCAGTGGGTTGATGAAGTCAAAGTAGATCACCGAGGGATCGACGATGGTGTTTTCATTGTGATCGTGCAGGTAGCAGAAGAAATTGCCTTTGACGTTCCAGTGCGGGCTTGTCAGCACGTAGTCAAGGCAGTCTGTGTGCGTCACCTCGTTTCGTAGCGCGCTTAACGCGTCACGTACCCGTGCCATCAGATGGGCTTCGCTGTCCATGCCTGCCGCACCCAGTGCTGCCGTCACGGCAAAGGTGGAATTCACTAACAGGTAGTAGGGGAAATAGCGCAGCAGCTGTTCGCGGCTAAAGACGTTTTCCGCCTGGGCTTCGCCAATCACGTCCAGCCAGCCTGCGGCATGTGGCATAAAGGCGCTGCCCTGGCAGTCGCGATAGATCAGGCCAACCGGCAGATCCTGCGCCATCTCCACCAGGATATTTTGCTGATGGGCTAACAGCACCAGACCGTAATCAGCTTCCGCAGTGAACAGCGGTTTCAGCACCTGCTGACAGTAGGCGTCGACCCAGGCATGGGCGGCCTGTTTTTCGCTGATGTTCAGACGCTGGCTCAGGCGTTTCACCGCCGCAGACAGCAGTGAGTCGCCGCCGTCCGGCGCGGACTGCGTCAGGGAAACCAGCACGTTGGTCTGGCTCTGCGGCCTGTCGACAATCAGGTTTTCACGCAGCGCGAACAGGCTCTCTTCCATGATCCTGCCCTGCGCATCGCGCAGTCCGGCCCAGCCATCTTCCTGCATGACACGAAACGTCGGGAAACGCGCCTGCATGTCCTGCCAGCGTTCGGTCTGCGCCAGCCGCGCCAGGCGCATGCCGCGTTTAACCTCTTTCACCGACAGGGTGCGGACGGAGTTAGTCAGCCGCACGCTCAGGGAAAACTTGATCATGTCCCGGCTGGTCGCACAGTACAGCGAACGCGATGACGTGGTGGGCAGCCAGGGCGCACCGGCTTCCCCCAGGTCAGTCACCAGGCCTTTCTCCACCAGTTGCTGACACCAGGTCTGCTGGAGCAGATAGTCCGCCTGCCAGGGATGGAGCGGGAACAGCCACTGCCGATCGGTCAGCGCATGCAGTAACTGCGGCGCGTTTTCAGCCGCGAAGCGCATCAGGCGCTGCTGTAAAGTCAGCTGCAGACTGTCGCCCGCCAGGTGGTCTTTATCCACCGCGAACCAGCGTAACGGGAAATGTGGCGCAAAATCAGGCAGGTAGCGTTCGGCCTGCGGTTGCGTAAAGGGTTCATGTGACTTGGGTGCCGGATGGAAGGCGTGCCCGACCAGCAGTGCCTGCTCGGCCTCGGCAAAGTTCAGGGCTTGCTCACGCAGGCCGTTCCAGTCATGACGGGCAGCGATTGCCTCACCGGTATGGGCGTGACTTTCCATAACACGCTGGTAAAACGCCTCACAGCCAGCGGCGGGCAGCTGTTGCTGGTTTTGCAGCTTATCGACAATCAGTCTGGCAACGGTCGCGAACGCCACTGGCTGGCTGTCGCGATGCGTGACAAGTCGGGCCGGGAAAGCAAAACGGTGGTGCTGGGTGGGAGAAAAGTAAGCCACCTTAAAGTGTAGGGCCTTCTCATCGTCCAACGGAATCACTAATTCTGCGGGTTCACCCTGGCTGAGTTGCCAGTCCTTGGTTTCACGGATCAGAGAATTCAGGAAGCACTGTGCTGCCACATCCCAGGCTCCCTCGTGTGTTGATTGAATCATTATCAAACAATTTCCAGGCGTTATGATAATGCGAATTCTGCCGATAACAGTTCTCATTATCAACGACAATTGTTAGAATTGGCGGAATAAATTTTACAAATACATACAACAAAGATACGGGTTAGCAACATCGTGACATCTCTTGAACTGACCGCGACGCCGCAAAAAGCCTTATCTAACTGGCCCTTAGCGATAAGCGCCGGATTGCTGGGCATCGGCCAGAATGGTTTGCTGGTGGCTATCCCGATGCTGGTTGCGCAGACCAGTCTGAGCTTGTCGGTGTGGGCAGGACTGTTAACGCTTGGCTCAATGCTGTTTTTGCCCTCTTCGCCATGGTGGGGAAAACAGATCGCACGCGTGGGAAGTAAACCGGTCGTGCTGTGGTCACTGGCCGGTTATGGCGCCAGTTTTTTGCTGCTGGGCATCGGCTGTACGCTTCTTTCCACGCAGTCCATTAGCCCCTCGATTGGATTAGGCATACTAATTATTGCCCGGGTTATTTATGGCCTGATGGTGTCGGCAATGGTGCCGGCGTGCCAGGTATGGGCGCTACACCGGGCCGGTGAAGGTAAGCGCATGACGGCACTCGCCACCATCAGTTCCGGCCTGAGCTGTGGCAGGCTGTTTGGCCCGCTGTGTGCCGCCGGAATGTTAGTGATTCATCCCCTTGCCCCCTTGGTACTGTTAGTGGTTGCGCCGTTGCTGGCGCTGATGATGTTACTGCCTTTGCGCGGTAACGCGCCGCAACCGGCCGTGGCGCGTAACAATGCCCGGCTACGCATCGAGTGTCTGCCCTATCTGCTGTGCGCTCTGCTGCTGGCGGCAACGGTGAGCCTGATGCAGTTGGGCCTGTCCCCGGCGCTGGCAAGACAGTTTGTTGGTGATACCGCCGCGATTAGCCATCAGGTAGCCTGGCTTCTGAGCGTGGCGGCGATCGCCTCACTCGGCGCGCAGTTCACGGTGTTGCGCCCTCAGTTACTGACGCCGCTTGCGCTGTTGCTGAGCGCAGGGCTGTTGATGTCTCTGGGGCTGGGGATGATGCTGAGCCCGCCGCTCTGGCTGTTTTATACCGGCTGCGCCTTGCTTTCGTTTGGGGCTGCACTGGGCACGCCAGCCTATCAGCTGCTGTTAAATGACAAGCTGGCAGACGGCGCGGGGGCGGGCTGGATAGCCACCAGCCATACCTTAGGCTACGGATTATGCGCGCTGCTGGTACCACTGGTATCGCAGTCGCATGGCGAGACAGCGCTGATCGGTGCCGCCTTCGCTGCTGCCCTGCTGTTTATGGCGATGTCAGCGTTGATCTGGCGCGCACGCCGCCGCTCCACCTTATCGGCTTATTAACTAAAAGGAACGACGATGGCTGAAGTCCATAGCTACCGCCTGTTTGACGTAAAACTGGCACGCAAGCGTCATCTTTCTCCCTCTATGCTGAGCCTGGTGTTTAACGGCCCCGACATCGCACAGATGAAATCTGATGCGCCTGACCAGCGAATTAAAATTTTGCTGCCTGCCGAAGATGGCAGCATGCCCACGCTCCCTGACAACGGTGAGTGGTATCAGACCATTCTGTCGCTGCCAAAAGAGCAGCGTCCCCTGTTGCGCACCTATACGCTGCGCCATCTCGATCCTGACCAGCAGGAACTCACCATCGAGTTTGTCAGCCACGGAACCGAAGGCCCGGCATCAGCCTGGGCGATCAACGCCCAGCCGGGTGACAGCCTGGTGATCGTTGCGCCTAATGCGGCCTATGCATCTGACAGCGGCGGATATGAATGGACGCCGCCGGACGCGCTGCGCAACGCGTTACTGATTGCCGATGAAACCGCGTTACCCGCGGCGAAAGGCATCCTGGAAAAACTGTCCCGCCAGCAAAATCCGCCGCGAGTACAGGCCTTTTTTGAAGTCCCGGATGCGGAGGATTGCGTCGGTTTACAGGCTTATGCATTTGCCGACATCACCTGGTTGCCGCGCAAACCCGCTTTTGCCTCACACGGCGAATGCCTGGTCGAGGCGATAAAATCCCGGGTTAAGGTGCCTGATGGCGGTCATCAGCAGGACGTACAGGAAGAGGCAGAAGGCGAATTACTGTGGGATCGCGCTCAGGCCCGCAACAGCGAGTTTTACGGCTGGGTCGCCGCCGAGTCGACCGTGGTGAAGTTATTACGCCGTCACCTGATTGGTGAGCGCGGCGTCGATCGTGAAGCGATCAACTTTATGGCTTACTGGGCCAAAAAACGGGCCCACTAAACGCCCTGTCGAGAGTGGCGCGTTGGGGGATTTCTGGACGCTGTTTATGCGCAGCGGTGGTGTTCAGGCTGGCCCACAAACCCAGCCATTTCGACCGCTGTCACAGTTTGCTGTGTCGCCGTCAGACCGGCACGGGCCATAATCTGGCCACGCTCGTTAACGCAGACCCGTTTAGCTGGCCGGTCAGGTCAGGGTAGCCTTTTTCAGCAGATCGAGCAGAGTGACGATTTGCGGGTCCAGCCTCAGGATGTCTTTCTTAATCAGTAAATGCAGCGTGGTGGCGCGACGGACGCCATGCTGTAAGGGCAATATTTTTAGTGTTCCCTGCGCCAGTTCCTGCTCGATGCGCTCATGCGGAATCCAGCCATAGCCCACCTGATGCATCACCGCCTCTACTGCCGCCTCGATGGTCGAAAACGACCAGTAGTCGCCATTACTGCTCTCATCCTGCACGGTGAAATGTTCCCGGTCGGCGATACGAATCAACGGATACAGCGCCAGCTGTTCTTCGTCGAGCGTCACCCCGCGATGGTGCAACGGATGGTCACGGTGAGCCACGGCAACGAAATCCACGTTCATTAACCACTCACCCCGCCCGGCCATATCCTGGCGCTGAGTCACCACCATCACATCGGCCTCGGCGTAGTCGGTGTCGGTTTCCAGCACTTCGGTAAGGTTGATCTGGGTGTGCGGATGGCATTGCTGAAACGCCTTCAGGACGGAAAACAGGCGACGACGCGGAAAGATACTGTCGACCACCAGTTCCAGCTTTGTCCTGACGCCGCTGCGTATTGAGCCTGCAAACGCCTCCAGCGAATGGAAGGCTTTAAGTAATGGTCGCACCTGCGCCAGCAGCAATTCCCCTGCGGGCGTCAGCACGGCCTTGCGTCCTTCGGTATGCAACAGCGTAATGCCAATGCGCTGCTGCAACATGGCAAGGTTATAGCTCACGGAGGACTGGCTGCGATTGGTGAGCATCGCGGCCCTGGCAAAGCTGCCCTCGCGCACCACCTTGTCCAGCAAACTCCACTGCTCCAGCGTCGTCTTGTGCATAACCCATCCAATTTTTGAATCAATTTCATCGTAAATTAGCGTTTTTAATTCATAAAGTGAATGGTTAAGCTGGGTTCAACCAAAGAGGAGAACAAATTATGAGCAGCTTTGACAAACACAATCTTGACGGCTTTATCGGTAAACATCTGGTTTATACCTATGACAACGGCTGGAACTACGAGCTGTATATTAAAAATGAAGACACCATCGATTACCGCATTCACAGCGGCATGGTGGGCAACCGCTGGGTCAAAAATCAGCATGTTTACGTTGTCAGAGTCGGTGAAGATATCTATAAAGTCTCCTGGACTGAGCCGACCGGCACCAGCGTCAGCCTGATTGCTAACCTGGGCGATAAACTGTTCCACGGCACCATCTTCTTCCCGCGCTGGGTCATCAACAATCCTGAGCGTACCGTGTGTTTCCAGAACGACCACCTGGAAGAAATGGCGAAGTACCGCGAAGCCGGCCCAACCTATCCAATAGAAGTGATTGATGAGTTTGCCACCATCACCTTTGTGCGTGACGCGGGAAAAAATAACGAAGACGTGATTGCCTGTGCCGCAAGTGAATTACCCGCAAATTTTCCTGAAAATCTGAAAAATTAATCTGAACAAAGGGGCAATGCCCCTTTTCCTGTTGGAAAGACGCATATAGCAATCCCCCGGTTATTACCGCGATAATACAACAAGCGTTTCTGTTTTTATTTAACGCGAATCGCCGACGACATATTTGCTTTCAATCGTCAAATTCATCTGTCCCTGTTGATGTTTTATCCTGTGCCATCGACGTCTTTTTCCGTTGCGGTAAATACCGCCGAGGCACAGAATGAAGATTATTTTGCACGTCCCCGATAAAAACCGAATTGACAATGCTTTTGCTAATGCAGGCAACCTGCTTAAAGAAGCGGATTTTAACGGCGACATTGCCATTGTCTTTAATGGCGACGCGGTTAGCGATGTTATTGGCAGGATTATTTCTGACGCCCTTAAGCAGGCACCGACCGTCACATTATTACTCTGTCAGAATAGCCTTAATGCGCAACATATTGACGTCAGCATGCTGCCAGTAACCTTTCACGTGGTTCCGGCAGCGATTACCTATATTATCGACCAGCAGTCGCAGGGCGCATTATACATTCGCCCCTGATCGGCTTGCTCTACAGCGGCTTACTTTTAGCAAACCACTCAATTCCGCGCAGCATCCCAGCCCAATAGAAACGCGGCAAAAACCAGGCTTTTAACCACCATGCGGCGCGACTGGGTCGGGCTGAATGGAGCGGAAAAGTCGGAAGCAGGCGGTTGCCATAGCCAAACTCCGCCAGCACGACTTTGCCTTTCTCCACGGTGAGCGGGCAGGAGCCGTAACCATCGTAACGCGTTTCAGGCACACCTCCGTCAATGACCTGTCTCAGGTTTTCCGCCACCACCACGATCTGTTTACGGGCGGCGGCGGCCGTCTTGCCATTCGGTGTTGAACAGCAATCGCCCAAAGCAAAAATATCTGGCCAGCGGCTGTGCTGCAGCGTCTCTTTATCGACATCACACCAGCCAGCAGCATCCGCCAGACCGCTTTCGGCGATAAACTCAGGCGCGGCCTGAGGCGGGACAACATGGAGCATATCGAACGGCAGGGTAACGTCACGCGTGCTGCCGTCAGCATCGGTGACGGTAAATATCGCCTGCTTATTCATGCCATCGACGCCGGTAAGGACATGGCCGAAATTCACCTGCGCCCGGTATTTCTCCAGGTAAGCCGTTAACGGTGGAACAAATTCGGGCACGCCGAAGACCACCTGACCCGCCAGACAAAATTGAATATCAATCTGCGCCAGACAACCCTGACGCTGCCAGCGATCGGCAGAGAGATAGAGCGCTTTCTGCGGCGCACCCGCGCATTTTATCGGCATCCCCGGCTGGGTAAAAATAGCCTTCCCCTGCTTCAGATTTTGCACCAGTTCCCAGGTGTAGCTCGCCAGATCGTATCGATAGTTTGACGTTACGCCATTGCGGCCCAGGGTTTCATTCAGACCACTGATTTTATCCCAGCGCAGGACCAGACCGCTGGCGATAATCAGGTAGTCATAATCTATTTTTTGGGCAGAGGTAGTTTCAATATATTTCTGTTCAGGTGATATATGGGTTACCGCATCCTTAATCCAGTTCACCCCTGCCGGAATAACATCATCCATCTGTCTGCGGGTTTTTTCAGCGGAAAATAATCCTGCGCCGACCAGCGTCCAGGCAGGTTGATAATAGTGCTCTTTTTTAGGCTCAATGAGGGTTATTTTGATGTTCTTAATGCGTTTCTTAATACTTGCGATGACGCCAATTCCAGCTGATCCACCACCAATAACAACAAGATGAGGATGATGGGGATTATTTTTATCGTTCATGCAGGCCTCCCTTTCGTTTAACCGTAGTGGATTGCGGCACAGAGATAAAGCGAATCAATAGACTTTAAAGTTATAAAAAAAATCACTTATAATATTTAGCTATATGATATAGCAAAAAGAAATAATAGATTGACAGTTATTTGTCGCCCCTCTTTAATACCTTAAAAATAGCGTCAGGAATGAAAATGGTCATTCAGGAATTTACCCATCTTTCTGCCCTCACGATGTGCCTGCTAATCGCAACAGGTATCGCCGTGGGCTTTTTTCTGGCGCTGACCGGCGGGGGCGGATCGGTCGTGTGCGTGCCGTTGCTGCTGTACCTGGTGAAAGTCCCCGACACACATCGGGTCATCGGCACCAGCGCTATCGCCGTGGCAATAAGTGCCCTGATCAATCTTTTTGCCCACGGACGAAAGGGAAATGTCAGATGGGCGACGGGCGCGACGATATCGCTCGTGGCGGTGTGCGGCGCGCTGATCGGCGCCGAACTGGGGAAAATCGTCAGTGGGCAATACCTGTTACTGCCGTTTTCGCTTTTGATGTTTACCGTGGCGCTGATGATGCTGAGGAAACACCGTCATTCGCCCGACGCACCTGCACATGAGAAACACGTTTCCCCCATCCTCGTCTGGGGAAGCGTGCTGCTGCTGGGCAGTTTGGCCGGATTTATGGGCATCGGTGGCGGATTTTTAGTGGTGCCGGTGCTTGTCTGGTTGTTTCGTTTTCCCGTGGTGGAGGCGATAGCGACGTCGCTGATGGTGGTATTCGCCATGGGGATCTCAACCAGCGCAAGCTACGCCCTGGCCGGAAAAGTGTCGCTGGTCATGACCGCTTATCTGATTGCGGGCGGCCTGCTGGGCGGCTTACTGGGTGTGGCGGTGGCCAACCGTCTGAAGAAGAATGAGCGCGCGATTAACGCGGTCTTTTCGACCATGCTCATGGTGATGGCCAGTTACATGTTGCTTAAAAATCTCTGAAAAAACGGGAAAACCTGATGAATATTCGCCATTTTAATGCGCAAATCGCCTTCGCCGATGCCCCGCTTGCAGAGGATTTCCGGCAGTTGCATCAGTTGGGCTATCAGATCGTGGTGAATAATCGTCCTGATGAGGAAGACGGCCCCTTTCTTCACCATCAACAGGAGAAAGCTCTGGCTGAGCAACTGGGCATGGACTATGTCTATATGCCGTTCACGTTTGACACGCTGAGCTGGGAAGATGTGGATGCTTTTCATCGCCGGGTGGAACGCGGTGGGAAAATCCTTGCCCACTGTCGAAGCGGCGCGCGCTCCGTAAGCCTGTTTTTGCTGCACGATTTACGCGAAGGGCTGATTGATGAGGCCGAATTCCGCGCTCAATGCCAGCAGTTCGGTGCCGACGCCGACAAAGCCCTGACCTGGTATGCCAACAGAGTACGCAAACCGCCGCAGGCAGAAGTCCATCATTTTTATGAACCCGAGAGCGGAAGCCTGCAATATGTCATCGCTGACGGGCAGGCCAAACGCTGTGCCATTATCGATCCGGTGCTGGACTTTGATCGCCGCTCAGGCGCGGTATCCACCCAGCAGGCTCAACGCCTACTCGATTTCATTCAGCAAAAAAACTGGCAGGTTGCGTGGATTCTGGATACCCATCCTCATGCCGATCACTTCTCTGCCGCAGCCTGGCTGGCTGAGCAAACCGCTGCGCCCACGGGCATTGGCGAAAAGGTCGCGGAGGTACAACGGCTGTGGCAAAAACTCTATCACCTGCCCGACCTTAATCCAGCGGATAAAATCTGGGACACCTTGTTCAAGGACGGCGATGTCTTTTATGTGGGTAACCTGCGTGGCGAGGTCATCTTGTCTCCCGGTCATACGCTGGCGTCGGTAACCTACCACATCGCTGACTGTGCCTTTATTCATGACACGTTCTTTATGCCCGACAGCGGCACGGCACGGGCTGATTTCCCCGGCGGCAGCGCTGCCGTATTATGGGACAGCCTGCAGCGCATCCTGCAGTTACCTGACGACACCAGTTTGTTTACCGGGCATGATTATCGTCCTGACGGGCGCGACGTGCAGTTTGAAAGCACGGTACGCCAGCAGCGGGAAAACAATCCCTGGGTTGTGAATCAGCATCAACACACGTTTATTGCCCGGCGACAGCAGCGTGATGCCACGCTCCCGCTTCCTGAACTGATGCTGATGGCGCTGCAGGTCAATATCAACGGCGGACGGTTACCTGAACCGGAGAGCGACGGCGAGCGCTATCTGAAAATCCCGTTAAACCGCTTTTCACTTAAGACGTAAGCAGGGCATAAGGAGTCGAGCGTCATGCATATTGACCTGATCCATTTTACTCCGTGGCAAAGCCTGGCGGGCGGGCTGCTGATTGGCGCGGCGGCGGGCATGTTAGTGCTATGTTGTGGCCGCATAGCCGGTATCAGCGGCATTCTGGGCGGTCTGCTTAAACGCCGGTCATCCGATAAATCCTGGCGGCTGGCCTTCATCGCGGGGCTGGTCCTGTCGCCGCTGGTGTATCAACGGTTCAGCGCCCTGCCGTCAATCGAGATTGACGCCTCGTGGGGGCGGCTGGTGCTTGCTGGCTTACTGGTAGGGCTGGGAACGCGTCTGGGTTCAGGCTGCACCAGTGGTCACGGCGTGTGTGGATTATCCCGGCTGTCGCCGCGCTCACTGGTTGCGACACTGGTCTTTATGTTAACCGCCATGCTGACCGTTGGCGTGATGGGTCACGGGTAAAACCCAGGAGGCACGATGGCCGTTTTATTTTCTCTGCTGAGTGGACTGTTATTTGGCACGGGCTTACTCGTCAGCGGCATGGCGAATCCGGCTAAGGTTCTGGCTTTTCTGGACATTTCCCGCACCTGGGACCCGTCTCTGGCCCTGGTGATGGGCGGCGCGATTATCGTCGGGCGAGTGACGTTCTGGCTGGCTTCCCGCCGGAAGCGCCCGATATGGGGCGAAACCTTCCATCTTCCCGCCAACAGGGCACTGGATAAAAGGCTTATCATCGGCGCTATCCTGTTCGGGATCGGCTGGGGACTGGCCGGCATCTGCCCCGGCCCGGCGCTGGTACTGATCGGCGGCGGTGTACTTAAAGGCGCAGTCTTCATGATGGCTATGCTGGCAGGTATGCTGTTTTTTGCGTGGTTCGACCACCGCTCATCCACCAACATAACGTGAATTCACACAAAACAGGGATTAATGAAAACCTTCAGGATAGCGATCTCCGCCGTGCTGTTTAGCAGCACGACCCAGGCGGCTACGCTGCCAGCGCCCGTCCAGCAAATTGAAAAACAGGGCGTGGAAATAATCAAACCTTTTACGGCCCCCGGCGGGGTTCAGGGCTGGTTAGGTAAATATCAAGGCACCGGCGTCACCGTTTACCTGACGCCAGACGGTCAGCATGCGATTTCGGGCTATATGTACGATGCTCAGGGCAATAACCTCAGCGAAAAAATCATCAACGATGAAATTTACCTGCCCGCCGGGCGTGCAATGTGGAAGCGGCTTCAGGCCATGCCGGGCATCAATGAAGGCAGCACCACAGCCCGCTGTCAGGTGGTGGTGTTTGCCGATCCGTTTTGCCCCTACTGCCGAACGTTCTGGCAGCAGGGGCAGCCGTGGGTGCAGAACAACACGCTCAGCATCAAAACGCAGCTCGTCGGTATTCTTAAACCTGAAAGTGGGCGCTATGCTTCTGCCATTCTGGCGGCAGCCGATCCCGCCAAAGCCTGGCAGGATTTTGAACGCTCGCAGGGGCAAACCAGACCGGTCTTCCCGGACAGCACCCCACGGGCGCTGTTCGATCAGATTCAGCATAATCAGGCACTGATGCAGGAGCTGGGTGCCAACGGCACGCCCGCTATCTATTACCTGAATCATGACCAAAAACTCCAACAGATTGTTGGCCTGCCTGATAAGCAGCAGATGGCGGACCTGGCTGCCTGTCGCTAAGCGGCGTTAACGCGCCAGAGATGACCGGTAACGCAGCCTGGCGGGCAAGATAATTTGCTTGTCCGCCGGTTCCTGCCCCTGAATCATCTGGGTAATGACGGAAAAACACTCCTGCGCCAGGCGAGGGACGTTCTGCTCCACGGTATCGATATGCAGTGACAGCGAATCATACAGGTAGTGATCGTCGAAACTGGCGATGTGAATATCACTCTCCAGCAGACGGTGCTGACTCATGTAGCGCAGTACCCCTTCCAACAGGCCACAGGCGGCGGTAAACAGCGCTTTGGGTGGTCTGCCAAGGCGGGCACACAGGGCAGCAAACATTTCATAGCCGCTGCTGGGATGATAATTGCCCTGAATAATCCATTCCGGACGTGGACTCACACCGGCGCGCTCCAGCCCCTGCATAAAACCGGCCAGACGATCTTTGGTCGGCGAAAGTCGTGGCTGACCGCCCAGGAAATACACCTCATCGGGATGCGCACGCGCCAGGCGCTCTACCAGCTCGGCGGTCGGCGTAATGGAATCGGTGATCACCAGCGGCAAACTGCTGTTATTCACATGACGGTCAAACAGCACCACCGGCAGTTGTTCACTCAGCTTCAGGTAATCGCTGTCGCTTTGCTGACTTGACGCGACGATCAGCCCATCCACCTGACGTGAGACAAGGTTGTTCACCACCAACGTTTCCTGGCTGGCATTTTCATCGGTACAGGAGATCAGCAGTTGCAGCCCGGCCTCACGACAGAGGTTTTCCAGCGCGTGAGAAAAAACGGCGAAACCGTAGTTAGTGATCTCCGGTACCACCAGCCCTAACGTATGGCTGCGGTTTTCGCGCAGCAGTCGGGCGTGGATACTCGGCAAATAATGGTGCTGTTGTGCAAGGGACATGACGCGATCGCGCGTCTCTTCTGCCACGCGCAGCTCTTTACCGCGCCCGTTGAGCACCAGGCTGGCCGTGGCTTTTGACACCCCGGCCAGCGCAGCGATATCACTGATGGTAACGCGCTTTGTTTTTTTCACGTCGGTGCTTCGTTTAAGGAAACAAGGGCTTATTCTACCATGCAGGATCGTAACGACCAGTAGCAGGCAGTGACTTCTGCGCTGCCGCTCAGGTGTAAACGGGCAGGATGCTGCGGGAAGTAGCGGCTGCTCATCACACCTTCTCCGTCGTTGATAAAAATCTCTACGCTGGAGTGGTCGCACAGAATATGCAGTTTGCGTGCGCGGCCGCACCAGTGACGATAAAGCCATTCGCCGTTTTCCAGACTGCGGCGTGCCAGACAAAGCGCATCCTGATGCCAGCTCAGCCGCAGCGTATCGGCAAAGTCCAGCATGATATCGCCGTCAGACGTCAGCACCAGCTCAAGACGCCGGGCCTCTATCTCGGGTGCCCAGTCCGCACTGCCGTGATAGCGCTGCTCGTCCAGCCGCAGCGCCTGCAGCTCCGCGACCGGCTGTTGGTACAGTCGGCCTTCCCGCTCCGTCAGCTCACGCAGGCAGGTCATCTGATGAATCCAGCCAAACGCCACGGTCGGCTGGCGCATCTCTTCACCGTCCGGTACGCCCATCCACCCCACCAGCAGCCTGCGTCCGTCCTGCGTCAGCGTGGTCTGCGGGGCATAAAATTCAAAGCCGGCATCCAGTTCATTAAAGGCGCCGTGCTGGTAATGCGCCTGCTCATAGTCGAGCGTGCCGCTGAGCCATGCGCAGGGATGGGTGTTCAGGTAGCGCTTCTCTTCCCGGGCAATGCCCTGCGGGCAGCAGATCAGAAACGTCGAGGCTCCCAGGGTAAACAGGTCGGGACATTCCCACATATAGCCTGCCGCGCCGAGTCCTCCCAGGCCGCTACCGGCAATTTCGCCCAGGTTTTCCCAGTGGTGCAGGTCGCTGGAACGCAGCAGCAGGACTTTGCCCTGTAACTGCCTGTCCTGCGCGCCCAGCACCATGTACCAGTGCGCGCCATGCCGCCAGACTTTAGGATCGCGGACATGGCCGGTGTAGCCTTCGGGCAGCGGAATGACCGGTCCCAGCTTGTCGAATCCGCCCTCGCTGTTCTGCACGGCCAGGCATTGCCAGGCGGTGCGCGAGCCGTCCTCGAATTTGACGTTACCGGTGTAACACAGGGTCAGCTCGCCGTTGTTGTCCACCGCGCTGCCGGAATAGCATCCACTGCGGTCATACTCTTCATCGGGCAACAGCGCGACCGGCTCGTGTTCCCAGTGCAGTAAGTCGGCTGAACGCCAGTGGCCCCAACATTTGTGCTTATGCTCGCAGCCCAGTGCATTCCACTGATAGAACAGATGATACTGTCCGTTGAAGTGGATAAATCCATTGGGATCGTTCAGCAGCCCCGTCACCGGTGCCAGGTGCCAGCCGGGATAGTGGCTGTCCTCACGCGCGTTGGGCTGGCCTTTCATCACCGCCTTAAGCATGGCGGGCAGCAGGTTTTTCAGGGCCATTATTCAGAATCCGTTTTGTACTTCAGCAGGAAAGCGATCACAAAGGCGACACTAAAGGCGATAACCATACCAATAACGTAGTTCAGCAGCGAACTGGCCTGAACAATCGCCATACCGGGTAAGCCGGTCAGCCCGACGGCGGTCATATAGACCTTAACGGACACCACCCAGGCACCGCCGATGGCTCCCCCGATCAATCCAGCGATAAACGGCTTCATAAAGCGCAGGTTGATACCAAAGATGGCGGCTTCGGTGATCCCCAGTAAGGCCGAAAACGCCGAAGGTAAGGTAATGGCTTTGATCTTAGGATCGTTGGTTTTAAACCACACCGCCAGACACGCGCCACCCTGGGCAACGTTCGCCATTGCCCAAATGGGTAACAGAAAATTGACGCCGATAGCGGGATTACCGAGCAGTCCGGCTTCAATGGCATGGAAGCTGTGGTGCACGCCGGTAATCACAATCACCGAGTAAAGCCCACCAAACAGTAATCCAGCCAGCCAGCCAGCATGGGCAATTAACGTGCTGAGTATGAAGGAGATGCCGTCACCCAGCGCGCGTCCCGCCGGACCGATAATCAGCAACGCCACAAAGCCAGAAATAATGACGGTCAGGAACGGGGTCAGAATCAGGTCGAGCGCGTCAGGGATAATGCGCCGCAGTTGTTTTTCCAGCAGGCTCATAAACCACACGGCCAGCAGCACCGGAAACACCGTGCCCTGGTAGCCGATCATCGCCACTTCAATCCCAAAGAAGTTCATGGTGTGGAAACCGGACGCCACGCCCCAGGCATTGGTTAAGGCCGGATGGGTCAGAATGCCGCCCAGCGTGGCCCCCAAAAATGGGTTACCGCCGAACTCACGCGCCGCCGTAAAGCCAATCAGGATCGGCAGAATAATAAACGCCGCCGAACTGCACATATCCAGCATGATATACAGGGCATTTTCCGGGTTAACCCAACCATAGGTTTTGACCATCCCCAGCAGGCCCATTAACAGGCCGGATGCGACAATCGCCGGAATAATCGGAACAAAAATATTCGACAGTAACCGGGCAATCCGCTGGAACGGGTTGAGTTTGCGGGCGGCAATGTCGGCCGCTTCAGATTTACTCGATTCGCTGATACCGGCTTCCGCGACAAAGGCCGCGTAGACTTTGTTGACCACCCCGGTGCCAAAAATCACCTGTAGCTGTCCGGCATTACGGAAACAGCCTTTTACCCCGTCGATCTTACCAATTGCGCTGGTGTCCGCTTTGGCGTCATCGACCAGCACCAGCCGGAGCCGGGTCGCGCAGTGCGCCGCGCTGGCAATATTTTCTTTGCCACCCAGCAACGGCAGTAATGCACGGGAGATTTGTACAAAATCCATAAAAAACCTCTGTGTTATCGTGTGATGGTGTCAACCCGCCAGAAACGGCCCCGCAGGGCCGGTTCGTCAGAACCAGGTTTCCATTTGTACGCCAAAGTTCCATTCACCGCCGGCTTCAAAACCGCTGCTGCCAAAGGCATCGCCGCGCGCGTAGTTATCCAGTCGGTGGTCCCAGTCCATCCAGGTGGCAAAGAGGCGAATTTCCGGCCGCTTAAGGAATTCCCCTACGTTGCTGGCTTTCAGCGTAGGCGCGACGGTCAGTTTGTAGAAGTTACCACTGACCGCACTGCGCTGGTTGAAGCCCTCTGGACGTAAATCCATATACTGATAGGTGGCCTCATACTGCATTTCAAAGTTCTCCGTTATCCCCTGAATCAGACGCATGTTGGCGGTGGCCCACTGATAGCTGTCGCCCTTGACGTAACGATCCTTGCTGCTTTGTGCCAGCACCGCTGGCGCGATATGCCAGTCACCGCCCAGTGGCGTTATCCCGTAGCTGGCCAGTCGCCAGGTATCGGCATCCGGTAACAGCGCCCCGTCTGACCCAATGGCTTTCACCTCTGCGCCTAAACCGTGACCGTAGAGCAGCGCGGTTTTCGCAGACCCTTCACGCAGGCCATAGAAGCTGTCGTTGTGCAGCCCCAGCAGCGCATGGACACCGCTATTTGCGGCGTCGCCTTTGACTTTAAGGCCGTTCACATCCAGTCGGTCATCGTTGTCTTTCGCGCGCATGCCGCTCAGCATCAGCTGGAACGGGCCGTAAAAGTTGTTGGCGGTCAGGATGTAGTTCTGCGCGGTGTTATCGTTATTCTCAATATCACCGAACGTACGTCCATACAGCGACAGGTTACTGTGAGCCTGATCGCTCCACTTCATGTCGTAAATACCCGCCCCGGTACCGGCGAGAAACACCACATCGGAGTCGATCCAGTGGATATCGAAATTATCCCGGTCAAAGCGTTTACCTGCCCAGACGGTTGTGTCTTTGAACGCCCCCGTGAAGGTCGGGAGCTGGCCCAGTTCGACAAACGCCTGACGCAGATTGAGGTCGCTGCTGGAAGCCGTCCAGTCGTTATAGGTACGCTGACCGTCGGCCAGCATCGCCTTGAAGCGGGTGGTCGCGCCGTTTTCCAGCGTTTGTTTATGTTCCAGATTCAGCTCTACGTAAGTATCGGGTTCGTTACCCAGACGTCCCACGTGCCCGCCGGTTTCCCCCGCAGGCGTCACGGTGGGGCCACCCTGGGTTTTCGTCGCCGAACTGTTCATCAGCAACCCAGAGCGGGCATAGCCGTGAAATTCAAAACCCTCTTCACTACTCGCTTTCTGTTCAAGCTTCGCCGTACGCCGTTCAACCTGTGTCGCGGTGGCCTGGCTCTTTTGCTGCGCGCTGGCAAGCTGCTGAGCCTGTTTTTCTGCCGCTTCCGCGCGATTTTCTGCCGCATTCGCCCGCTGTTCTGCCGCCTGTAACCGCTGCTCCAGTGCTGCCAGCCGTGCTTCAATACTGCTCATGCTTGGTTCTGCTGCCAGAACCGGCCCCGTACTCAATAGCAGCCCAACGGTGACGGCAAGTGCCTTTTTTCTCATCGTTTTACATCCCAGAAAAGGTAAGGGTCGTGATGTTGTTTTTTGCTAAACCGGTTTAGTTTGCGGATGATATTCATCGATGTATTTTCAGGCAAAGTAATTTGCTAAACCGATTTTATGAATGTGAGACAGTTCGCAAAATGAAGCGATGCGGCAGAAAAAGAAGGCGGGAAAGCGGTGAGAAAGCAGACAACCGGATGCGCCATCGAGCCCATCCGGTCAGGTTATGACAGTGAGGTCAGGCAGCCTGACGGCGTAAAAGCGCCAAGGGCCCCGGCCCACTGAGGGTGAAAACCGAGATCAACGTAAAGGCCATCGCAATACAGCCCAGCACCAGATAGGCACCGTGGAAGCCAATACTTTCGTACATGTTACCTGCCAGAACCGACATGAAAATCATGGCTAACTGCTTGAAGAAACAGAAGCACACCAGATAAATCGTGGCAGAGAAGCGCACCTCAAACTGACTGGTGATGTACTTAAAGCAGCCAACAATCAGGAAGGGAATCTCAAACATATGCAACGTTTTGAGGATCACCACTTCCACGGCGCTAGTGGCAAAGGAGGAACCAATAATGCGCACTGACATAATGGTTCCGGCCAGTAACAGGGCGTTCTTGCCGCCGATACGGTTGACGATCAACGGGGCAAAAAACATGATCGCGGCATTCAGTAATTCGCCTAAGGTGGTCACATAGCCAAATACCCGCGTGCCCTGCTCGCCGGAGGCAAAGAAAGAGGTGAAGAAGTTAGCAAACTGTTGGTCGAACACATCATATGTACAGGACACGCCCACCACATACAGCGACAAAAACCACAGCTTTGGCTGCTTAAACAGCTCCAGAGCCAGCTTCAGGCTGAACCCTGACTGATTCGCGCCAACCGCCTGGGCCACCGTGGCTGACGACGAGGTGCTGGTACGGGAGAAGAACAGCAGCAGCGCCAGAATCACGGCACAGCCTGAGCCCAACCAGAACACGAACTGGTTGTTGATGGTGAACATGATACCGACGATAGAGGCGCACAAGGCCCAACCTACGCAGCCAAACATACGTGCCCGACCAAATTCAAAGTTGCTGCGGCGACTGACTTTCTCAATATAGGCTTCAATTGCCGGTGCCCCGGCGTTGTAGATAAAGCCCAGGTAAATACCGCCAACAATCGAACCTGCCAGAATATTCACCTGCAACAGCGGGCCAAAAACGTAAATAAAGAAAGGGGCGAACATCACCAGCATGCCGGTGATCACCCACAGCAGGTGTTTGCGCAGGCCAAGCTTATCGGACAACAGGCCAAACAGCGGCTGAAACAGCAGAGAAAACAGCGAAATACTGGCAAAAATAATGCCGGTATCCCCTTTGCTGATGTGGTTGATATCATGCAACCAGATAGGGAAGAACGGGAAATAGGCACCCATGATGAAAAAGTAAAAGAAGAAGAAAAAACCAAACAGCCAAAAATTCGAATTTTTTAAATAGTACATAACGGACGTCCTCAGGCAAGCATCAGGCAGGCGCGAGCCTGCCCGCGCATTATTTTTGCTGCCCCCAGATAAACTGGTAGCTATAACGTCCTGCGCTGAGCAGGAATTCTGGTGATACCGACGGGCTCCAGGAATCATCTCCGCCGACGCCCATATGGAAGCCATCAAGGTTGAGCCACGTGCCCGCTTCAGGCTGTAACAGGTGGCGATGGCTGGTTTCCATCAGCTGTTTCTGACTGTAGCGACTGATGTTGAACTGGAAGTTGCCGCGCCACTGATGCGCGCCATAGCTGAGTTCTCGCGTGCCACAGCGCAGCCCGTTCTCGGTGGGGAAGACATACGGGGTGTACATCTCACTCAGCGGTAAATCCCAACGATCAAAGCAGGCCGAGGTCAGGCGATCCGGGTAGTTTTCATGCGGCCCCAGGCCTAACCAGTTCACCCGGTCGGCAATCTCGGTCAGCTGACAACTCATACCGATGCGGGCCGGATCAGGCGTGCCACTCGCCACCTCCACATTGACCGTTACCGCCATCTCGCCAAATCCATCAATGCGGTAGGTTTTACGGCTGATAAACAGGGTTTTGCCCTGGAACTGCCAGGCATGGGCGGTGGTGATCACGACCGCACTGGAGAGCGTTTCAGCACTGCACTGCAGGTTCATCATCTCAGCCTGATAGTGGCCCGCCGCTTTCCAGCGCTCTACCCAGGCATTGGGATCGATGCGGGTGACTTCGCTGACACCGATATCGTTATCCAGCGGCGCGCGGGTGAACTGGTCGAGCAGCGGTGTCAGTAACTGCGGCTTATCGTCAATCCAGTACTGCATCAGTGCGCCCTGATGACGGCAAAATTCCCAGCGCTGGTTGTTGAGCGCAATGCTGTAGCTGGCTTCGCTGCTGCTGAGTTGAGGCGCGTTCGCCGCCGGAGAGGGTACGGCGATGCTCAGAATTTCGTCCAGCGGCCACTGTTGCCAGGCGCTGATATGACCGGCTTCTGACCAGGCGGTCGGCTGAGGCTGCGCCACCCGCACCGTCAGCCAGAGCTGGCCTGCGGATGCAGGCAGCGGCACGTCCGGTAGCCTGATCTGCTGGCTGCCCTGCGGGGCGATATCCAGCGTGACGTCACCGGAGGCCAGCAGATTGCCGTCCTGGGTAACCGACCAGTGCAGGATTTCATTATCGCTGTGACGGAACAGGTATTCACTGGTCACTTCCAGCGTGCGTTCGCTGCCCGCTAGCAGTCTGAACTGGAAAAACTGCTGTGCGTGACGGGCTTCATAAAGCGAAGGATGGGGCGTACGATCGGCAAAAACCAGTCCGTTCATACAGAACTGACGATCGTTGGGCGTATCGCCAAAATCGCCGCCGTAAGCGGACCAGGGTTCGCCGTTATCGTCATGTTTAATCAATGACTGATCGACCCAGTCCCAGACAAAACCGCCCTGCAGACGCGGATACTGACGAAATGCCTGCCAGTATTTTGCATAGCCGCCAAGACTGTTCCCCATAGCATGGGCGTATTCGCAGAGAATAAGCGGACGCTGTTCGCCCGGCATAGACAGCCATTTTTTAATGGACCATTTCGGCACGGCCGGGAAAGGTTGATCCTGATCGACCCGCGCATACATCGGGCAGATAATATCGGTGGCTGCCGTATTCGCACCGCCGCCTTCGTACTGTACCGGACGGGACGGATCTTCGCTTTTCAGCCAGCGGTACAGGGCATCGTGGTTCGCGCCGTGGCCCGATTCGTTGCCCAGTGACCAGATAATAATGCAGGGATGATTACGATCGCGCTGCACCATACGCGTGACGCGCTGGCTCATCGCAGGCAGCCAGGTGGGATCGTCGCTCAGGCGATTCATCGGCACCATGCCGTGGGTTTCGATGTTGGCTTCATCGACTACGTACAAGCCATAATAGTCACACAGGCGATACCACAAGGGATCGTTAGGATAATGGGAGCAACGCACCGCGTTGAAGTTGTTTTGCTTCATCAGCAAAATGTCCTGCACCATGGTGTCGCGATCCATCACCTGACCGCGTTCAGGATGGTGTTCATGCCGGTTGGTGCCGCGGATTAACAATGGCTGACCGTTCAGCAACAGCAGGCCGTTTTCAATGCTGACGTGACGGAATCCTACATCGCAGGCTTCCGCCTCAATCAACGTGCCGTCTGCCCGATGTAACTGCACAACAGCCCGATAGAGATGCGGGGTTTCGGCGCTCCACAGCGCGGGGTTATCGACCTTGATACACAGCGTGGCCCGGTCGTTCCACGCGCCGCGTTCGTCAATAATTGCACTGCCCAGTGGCGAGGTCGCTTCGCCGGTCAGTTGGTCAGCCGCGAAGAGCTGCACGCTAACCCGTAAGTCGTCATCCAGCGCCCCGGCTACGCGCACCTCGGCTTCCAGCCGGGCACGACTGAAATCGTCGTTAAAGTGGGTACGAATGCGCAGGTCACGGATATGGCTGGCGGGCTTATGCAGCAGGGAGACATCGCGAAAAATGCCACTCATGCGCCACATATCCTGATCTTCCAGGTAGCTGCCATCGCTCCAGCGCAACACCATAACGGCCAGTCGGTTTTCACCGCCGATCAGAAACTCGCTCAGATCGAACTCAGATGGCAAGCGGCTGTCCTGGCCGTATCCCACCCAGCGTCCGTTGCACCAGAGATAGAAGGCGGAATTCACGCCGTCAAACACGATTCGGGTTTGCCCGCTTTGCAGCCAGTCAGCATCGACATTAAATGTGAGCGAATAACATCCTGTGGGATTTTCAGCTGGAACGCGCGGCGGATCAACCGGAATGGGATAGGTCACATTGGTATAAACCGGCACATCGTAGCCCTGCATCTGCCAGACTGACGGCACGGCGAGAGTAACCGCATCGCTCAGGTCGTGGGTGCGCCAGCTGTCCGGCACCGCCTCGGGCGCAGGAAAAAAGGCAAATCTCCATTCGCCGCTCAGGCTTTTTCGCTGTGCAGATTGTGCATTCTCGTGCGCCGCTTCCGCGCTGCGCCAGCTGTAAAATGGGGGATGGGCGTCCAGTCGGTTCAGTTCGGTGACGCCGGGGTTTTCCCAGTCGCGCCGGGCCAGTACGGCCGCTAGTGAATGTGTATCCAGGGTCATGGCAGTCTCCTGCGTAAAATTGTTATCCGCTCACATTAAGCTGACATTACGAGGCCGGGATGGGGATGTAAAGCAAGGAAGGGCGAATGAGTGAACTGCCTCACAGCAAAGCGTGACTGGCGATAAAGTTTATGATCCGTGTCGCTGTCCTTGCGGAACCGGACTGCACGGGCCGTCCACAAGCGGGGGCGGCCAAAAATGGGCGGGGAAACAGACTGACAGCGGTTAAAACCGGTCGCGCTGCGCCGTTGGCGCCTGGCGACCTGCAACAGGCAAAGGGGCGAACCCTGGCGCTGGCAATCCCAGCCTTAACGCTGCCTATCGCCAGCGGCCGGTGATTCAGCACAGCCAGGGGCAGCGCGGTTAACCGTAGCCTGACGCGACAGGCTGCATAGCCACCCGGAATGGTTGGCCCGTTAATATCTTCGTCGTGCGACCGGTTGACGCTGACCGGGACACCGCCCGCAGGCTGACCTGATGCGGGCGATGGCGGTTCGTCCATGAATCGCGGTGTTATCGACTAATTATCCTTCAATTTGATGACGATAAGGCAGCGCAGTCATGGCCCCTTTCGCCGTGGTCGCCAGCGCGCCGCACTGCTGGGCGCTGCTGAGCCGTGCCGCCAGCTCAGCTTCATTGGCCGGCATCCCTTTTTCCGCCAGGCCCCACAGCAGCCCGGCGACAAACGCATCCCCTGCGCCGGTGGTATCTACGCTGACTACAGGCAGCGTGGGATAGTGATAATGCTGCCCTTGATGCCAGACTTTTACCCCGGCTTTGCCCTGGGTAACCATCAGCAGCGGAATCGCAAAGCGTTCAGCCAGCGCCTGCATACTGTCATCGCCTTGCGCATCCTGGGTCAGAAACACCAGCTCTTCCTCAGACAGCTTGACCACATCAGCCAGCTGCAACGCCCGGTTCACACAGTCCCGTAACTGGACGTCGTCACGCCACAGATCGTGACGAATATTGGGATCAAAGCTGACAAAACCGCCGGCATCACTTATCTGCTGCATGGCAGAAAAAGTGGTGGAACGCGAGGGTTCCGCCGCCAGGGCAATCGAGCAGCAGTGAAGCCATTCACCCGGCTGAAAGGTGGGGAGATCGCCGTCTTCCAGAAACAGATCTGCGCTGGGCCGTACCATAAAAGTAAAAGTCCGCTCACCTTCATGATCCAGCGCCACCACCACCGTTGAGGTACGCTGGGCGCTGTCGAGCGTCATATAGCGGGTATCAACCTGCTCAGTCGCCAGCGTATGTTGCATAAAGTGACCAAAAGGATCGTCCCCGACCCGGCCAATAAAGCCGCTGCTGCCCTGCAAACGGGCAATCCCGACCGCCACATTCGCCGGCGCCCCACCGGCACACTGTATTAAATGCCCCGGCCCATCCGGAAGCAGATCCACCACGGCGTCACCCAGACACCAGACTCGCGCTGACATATTATTCTCCCTACTCAGATGCAGCTAAAAGTTTACTAAACCGTTTTAGCATAGCAACGCTCGGGCGTAATGAATGTGATTTGCGCCAGGAAAATGCACGCCAAAAAGCGGTAAAGCTGTCTGTAGCACGGTAGTAAAGCGATACAAAGTCACCGCCATCAGGGTTAAACCGGCGCGCTGGCAACTGCTACACTCGTGAAAACTCCAAACACAAAAAGGCGAACCTCATCATGTCTGAACAACACTATCAGCCCGCTAAAGTCTGGAAGTGGGACCCGGAAGCGAAAGGTAATGGTGCCAGCACAAACCGTCCTACCGCGGGCCCTACCCATGAAAAAGCCCTGCCAGTGGGTAAGCATCCGTTGCAGCTCTACTCTCTTGGCACACCTAACGGCCAGAAAGTGACGATTCTGCTGGAAGAGTTGCTGGCGCTGAACGTGAACGATGCAGAGTACGATGCCTGGTTAATTAATATTGGTGAAGGTGACCAGTTCACCAGCGGTTTTGTTGAGATCAACCCCAACTCCAAAATCCCGGCACTGTGCGATCATTCCGCTACCCCGCCCATTCGCGTATTTGAATCCGGCAACATCCTGCTCTATCTGGCGGAAAAATATGGTTATTTCCTGCCGCGAGATCCGGCTCAACGTACCGAAACGCTGAACTGGCTGTTCTGGCTGCAAGGCTCTGCCCCTTACCTTGGCGGCGGCTTTGGCCACTTCTATCACTACGCACCGGAAAAGATTGAATACGCGATCAACCGCTTCTCGCTGGAAGCGAAGCGTCAGTTTGACGTGCTGGATCGTCAGCTCGCTGACAACCGTTATCTGGCAGGTGATGATTACACTATCGCGGATATCGCGACCTGGCCGTGGTACGGCAGCATGGTGCTCTACAACCAGTACAATGCGGCAGAGTTCCTTGACCTGCAGTCCTACAAAAATGTGGTGCGCTGGGCCAAAGAGATCGCCCAGCGTCCGGCCGTTGTACGCGGCCGCAAAGTAAACCGTGTGATGGGCGATCCAGCCGATCAGCTGCGCGAGCGTCATGACGCATCGGACTTTGATACACAAACCCAAGATAAAAAAGCCTGAGGAGAAACACGTTGAGCGCTTACGTTGTATTTATTCGTGACAATACCCTGAATCAGGATGAAATGGCCATCTACGCTGAGAAAGCGGGTAAGGCCCATGGCAACCATCCCATCAAGCCTTTAGCCTTTTATGGCGAGCTGGAAACCCTGGAAGGGCCTGAAGCGGAAGGTGTGGTGATTATTGAATTCCCAAGCACCGACGCCGCCCACGCCTGGTATGACAGTCCAGAATATCAGGAGGCGAAACAGCACCGCCTGAAAGGCGCTAATTACCGTGTTCTGCTGGTGAAAGGCGTCGAATAACCGTTTGCCCTGAAAACAGCCGTCGTCCAGCAGGCCAGCCCGTGAAGCTGGCTGGCCTGCTGATTTACGGCGGCTCAATACGACGTCAGTGACGCGCCCGCGCCACTCTGCGCGGCAATGGCCGGGTTTGCACCTGAGCCCTCAGCCGCGCGCTCCCACGACCGCGTTTCTGCCTGCCCCGCTTAACTAAAACGGAACAGTGAGATAGCCTGCTGTAATGCACTGGCCTGCTGACGCTGTTGCTGCGCCACCTGAAGCGTTTCCGTCACGTGTTTAACGTTGTGATGCACGCTGTCGTCAATGCTGTTAATGCTGTGCTGAATCTGTTCGATACTCTGATTCTGCTGCACGCTCATCTCCGACAGCTCGTTCACAAGCCGGGAAAGGCTGTCGATACTGACGAGAATGGCCTGCATGGTCTGGGCGGCCTGATCAACCTGTACGGTGCCCTGCTCGGCACTGGAACTGGACATATCCATGAGCTGGCGAATATCACGGGCGGCATTTTCACACCGTTGCGCCAGGGTGCGTACTTCGTTGGCGACCACGGCAAAGCCACGGCCTTCCTGCCCGGCGCGGGCGGCTTCCACCGAGGCATTCAGGGACAGGATATTGGTCTGGAACGCGATGCCGTCGATCAGCTCAAGGATGGTTTTGACCCGCCCGGACTCCACGTTAATTTGCGCCATGGAGGCCATTGCCTGCTGAATATTGTGTTGTCCCTGGCGGGTAACCTGACAGGTTTCACGGGCCAGGTCGCAGGCCGTTTGCGCTTTATCCCGCGTATGACTGGCGGCGACGCTGATTTGCGACATTGCTGCAGTGGCAACGCCCAGCGCCTGCGCCTGCTCGTCGGTGCGCTGCGACAGGGCGGCGTTGCGCGACAGCATGCTGTCGGATTCCTGCAGCAGTGCGGAGACGCCGTGGCTGACCTGATTTAGCGTACCGCGCATGGTGCCCAGCGTCTGGCTGAAGGTTTTGGCGAACGGCGTTTGACTCTGTTGCGTATCCGCCGACAGCGTCAGGCAACCCGGTTCACGGTTGATCCAGGCGGCCAGTTGGGCGACCTCGCTCGCCGAACGCATGTCTGCCGCCATCTGACGCGCAATCACCACCAGCATCGCGGTTTGTACCACCACGAACAACCCGTGAAATAACACCATATTCAGGCCGGGATGATGAAAGACCACGATGCCAAATAGATCGTTTTCCTGCAGATAGTTGAACAGCAGATGATGCACTGCACCTGTCGCGGCGGCCATCAGTAGCGGTCTGCTGTCGCGATAAACCAGCAGCACTGACAACAAGACAAACACCGAGAAGTGAAATTCAGTTTCCCCCTGGCCCAGCTGAATCAGTAAGCCCGCGAAACCGATGAGCGTGAAGGCCAGCCATAATCGTGAAAACAGCGTGCCATTTGCCAGCCATCCCACCAGCGTGGCGACCAGGGCCAGGCCAGCCCCCACGATGACCGCCAGCAGAGTTGCCTGATAAAGGCTGCCCACAATGACTGAAATCACCAACAATATCCAACACAGCACCACCATCAGCCGATCGGCCTGCTGTGCAATACGCTGGAGCGAAACGCCCTCCCCCGCGCGTGATCGGTTTTTATCCATGCTACGCTTCCACCAGAGGTTAAACCGCGCCTCCGGACGGAAACGCGGGCAATTATGGTCGGCGCAACGGGCGCAGACACCTCAGATCGCTATCGACAAAGCGTCAAAATACTTTACTGATGGTGATGTTTTAGGTGGAGGATTTGTGCGAATCATCACAGGTTGGTTGATGCGGTATCAAGCTGCAGGTTCTCCTGCAGAAAGGTGACAAACGCCATCATGCGGGCCGGTTGCTGACGCTGCGCCTGCCAGACCGCATAAATATCGCCGTCCGGCGAGCGCCATTCCGGCAGCACGTGCAGTAACGCCCCTGCGCCGATGCTGTGTTTCGCATCCCACCACGAGCGCAGCAAAATGCCATGGCCATCCAGCGCCATACGCATCGCCACTTCGCCATCGTTGGTCACCAGGTTTCCGCGCACTTTCTGACTCAGGCTCTCTGCATCGCTGACAAAGCGCCACAGGGCGAAGTCGCTGTCATGCTGTCTCAGCAAAATGCAGTTATGCTGCGCCAGCGCCCGGATACTGTCCGGCAGCCCATGTTTTGCTGCGTAAGCCGGCGAGCAGCAAAGTACACGTGGGTTCTGCACCAGCTTGCGCGCGACCAGCCGCGAATCCGGCGGTTCGCCGACGCGAATGTCGATATCCACATGGGCATCAAGAAAATTCAGCGGCTGACTGCTCAACTGCAGGGAAAGCGCCAGATGAGGATGCAGGGCAGCAAAGGCAGAAACGCAGGGCGCGATATGACGGCGACCGAAGCCGAAAGAGGCATTGATATTCAGCGTGCCGCGTAGCTGGGCCGTTTCGCCACTGACCGCGTCTTCCAGCGCCACCAGTTGCTCCAGCAGCGGACGGGCGCCTTCCAGGTAACGGCGGCCTTCCGGCGTCAGTTCCAGCTTGCGCGTGGTGCGGCGCAGCAACTGGACACCGAGCCGCTGTTCCAGCAGGCTCAGGCGTTTACTGACGGCCGCCAGAGAAAGCCCCAGCTCCCGCGCCGCCGCCGTTAAACTGTCCAAAGATGCCACGCGCAGAAAAAACGCTAAATCGTCGCTTGAGGTTCGTGATTCTCTACTTTGATTTAACATGGGATTAACTTTCAGGCCAATTGTTTACCTCAGGTGGAGAGTTATACTGCGCTAACGCCCGGCTATAAATCAAGCTGCATAAAGACAGCATACTGAACCCCGGCGGGCCAACCCGACCAACCTCAGAGGTGCCCTGTGACAGAGAAGATCCATCGTATTGCCGTGATCCCCGGTGACGGTATTGGCAAAGAAGTGATGCCAGAAGGCGTGCGCGTGATGAACGCGGCGGCCGAAAAATTCAACATTCCGCTGCGCTGGGAGTGGTTTGATTATGCCAGCGCCGATTACTGGCAGCAGCATGGCAAAATGTTGCCGGATGACTGGTTTGCTGAGCTGAAAACGTTCGATGCGATCTATTTTGGCGCGGTAGGCTGGCCTGATGTGGTGCCGGATCATGTTTCGCTGTGGGGATCGCTATTGCAGTTCCGTCGTGAGTTTGATCAGTACGTTAACCTGCGTCCGGTGCGCCTGATGCCCGGCGTTAAAGCGCCGTTAGCTAACCGTAAACCGGGCGATATCGACTTCTATGTGGTGCGCGAAAACACCGAAGGCGAGTACTCCAGCGTCGGCGGCACCATGTTCCCTGGCACAGAGCGGGAAGTGGTCATTCAGGAAACCGTCATGACCCGCGTGGGCGTCGATCGTATTTTGAAGTTTGCCTTCGAGCTTGCCCAGCGTCGGCCCAAAAAACACCTGACGTCTGCCACCAAGTCGAACGGTATCGCGATTACCATGCCGTACTGGGACAACCGCGTTCAGGCGATGGGTGAGCATTATCCTGATATCCGGGTCGATAAGTATCATATTGATATTCTTACCGCCAATTTTGTCCTGCATCCCGACTGGTTTGATGTGGTGGTCGCCAGCAATTTGTTCGGCGATATCTTGTCGGATTTAGGCCCGGCCTGTACCGGCACCATCGGCATCGCCCCTTCCGCCAATATCAATCCGGAAGGCAAATTCCCGAGCCTGTTTGAACCCGTACACGGCTCCGCGCCCGATATCGCCGGTAAAAATATCGCCAACCCAATTGGACAGATTTGGTGTGGTGCCATGATGCTGGAGCATCTCGGCTACAAAGAGGCCGGTGATGCTGTGCTGAATGCCATTGAGCGTACCCTGGCCGCTGGTGAGCACTTAACCCGCGACCTCGGTGGCAGCGCCGACACGCAGCAGTTGGGTGCCGCGATCGCGGCGGCGCTGTAACTTACTCTGCCAGCAGCACGACGCTGTCCGGATGCCAGCCTGACGGCAGCGGCTCAGGCCGCTGAATCGTCAGGTTGTTCAGTTGCAGGTTCTCTACGCCTCGTGCAAACAGTCCCGGCAGGCCGCCGGGATAGCGCTCAACACCGTAAGCGTCGCCGGTGGTTTTATCCAGCCGGTAAGCGTTATCCAGCCCCATCCCCGTCGGGGAATCCGGGTTACAGGGTGGACGCACATCGTACTGTCCCTGCACACCCTGCGCGACACCTTGTCGCAGCTGTAAATGGTTGATAGTGATATCACGTATCCAGCCGGGCTGCGCCGCATGCAGGTTGATCGCCCCCTCTGCCACACCGCTGAGATGAGTAAACTGGATCTGTTCAACGATCCCTGGCGGCACCAGCGGATCGCGGGTGCGCACCGAGATAAACAGCGGATCGGCTTTGCCCCAGTGGCAGGCGGCAACATGGTGACAGTTAAAGGTGATAGCGCTGAACAGCACGCGCCGAATCGCCCCACCATCGCGTGACACAATGCCGATACCGCGGTTGGAATCAAACAGGGTACAGCCTGAAACGGTAATGTCTTCAATATCGTCCCAGGTTTCCGTACCAATCTTAAAGGCACAACTGTCGCTGCGTAGCAGGCAGTTGCTGACCGCTATCCGTCGGGCCGGTCGGCGCAGGCCTGCAGGCTTAAAGGTGGTTTTGATGCAAATCGCGTCATCGGCGGCACTGAAGTAGCTGTTGCTGATAAAAACCGCCTCGCAGCTGTCGATATCCAGTGCGTCGGTGTTGGGCAGCGTCATGGCGTTATCGATGGTCAAATGGTCAATGTGCACATGGCGGCAGCTGACAAGATGCACCGTCCACATCGGCGCATGGATAACGCTGATGTCCTTCAGCGTGACCTGCTCGCAATCTTCAAACACAATCATGCGCGGCCTGTCGGGTTTTGGCACCCGGTAGCCCTGTTCGTCAGGGTCCACCGCAAACCACGCTTCGGCGTCCCCTTCAATACGGCCTTTACCACTCACCGTCAGGTTACGCTGCCCCAGGGCATACAGCAGGACATTGTGGGATTTTTCTGCACAGCTGAGCGTTTTGCACTGTTGATAGTCAGCAAGATGACGGCTGGCAATCAGGACCGCACCGGCTTCAAGGTGCAGGTCGAAATCAGAAGGAAGGTGCAGACTGCCGCTGCGATAACGGCCAGGCGGCAGCGTAAGTCGCCCACCGCCAGCCGCAGCAATCTGATCAATCGCCCGTTGCAGAACACGCGTATCCGGGGTTTCACCGTCCGCTACGGGGTGAAAGTCGGCAAGGGAAAGATGCATCATCCAGCCTTAGTTAAAGAGGAATTACCGGGTGGGTTTACTTCACCGCACCTTCCGTTACGCCGCTGATAAACTTACGCTGGAAAAACAGGAAGACCACGATAAGCGGCATAATGACGATCATCGCGCCTGCCATCAGTACCGGAATATCAATGGTGTTTTTGTTCTGAAAAAACATCATGCCAATGGGCAGGGTTCTCAGCTCATCTTTGTTAACCAGAATCAGCGGAATCAGGAATTCGTTCCACGTCCAGATAAACAGCAGCAGCGCCAGCGTCGAGATCGTAGGCCAAATCGCCGGGACTAAAATACCCCAGAGGATTTTGACACGCGGTGCGCCATCCATCACCGCGGCTTCCACCAGCTCTTTGGGGACCTGCTGAAAAGCGCTGGCAATCATCAACGTGGTAAACGGCAGCGACAGCGCGATTTGCGGCAGAATCAGGGCCAGATAGGTATTGGTCAGCCCCATCCAGTGCAGTTCGTGATAGAGCGGAATAATAAAGGCTTCACTCGGCAGCACCATGCCCAGCGCCAGCATGCCCGCCACCACTTTTTTGCCGGGAATCTTCAGTAGGGCAAAGCCAAATCCGGCCAGAATGCCCAGCAAAATACTGCACAGCACCACCGGAAACACCACCAGCACCGAGTTCATGAAGTAAACGTTAAAGTGCCCCTGCTGCCAGGCGGTAATGTAGTTTTTCACATTCAGTGAGGCGGGCAAATGAAAGACGCCCTGAAACAGCTCCATCTGGGTTTTAAACGAGGTCATAAACGCCATCAGAAACGGCATGATGGTCATCAGCGCCACTATCCAGATCAGCGCACGGGAAAGGATCGGGGTGCTTTTCATCAGTAACGTTCCTTCAATGCCAGGTGAATCAGGTAGTTAATCCCTAACACAATCACCATACTGAACACGGCAACCGATGAGGCATAGCCGAAGTAGTGCAGATCAAAACCCTGCTTGTACATAAAGATGTTGGTCACCATGGTGGATGTGCCGGGCCCGCCCTGCGTCATGACATACACCAGATCGAAGGCCTTCAGACTGGCGATCACCGTCAGCAACAGCGCGATGCGCAACTCAGGGCGCAGTCCCGGCAGCGTAATGCGCATAAACTTCTGACGACGCGAGGAACCATCCAGATCGGCCGCTTCAAGCAGGGACGGGTCCATGCGTTGCAGGCCCGCCATAAACAGCACCAGACAGAAACCAAAAAAGTACCAGGTGGCGACCATGCCGACGGCCGGCAGTGCCCAGGTAAAATCACCGAGCCAGGACATCGCCAGCTGCGGCAATCCAACGGCACGCAGGAACTGATCGATGGGGCCAAAGGCCGGGTTATACAGCCAGCGCCAGACCACGCCCAGAACCGCCATCGGCATGATATAGGGCAGGAAGAACAGGATGCGCAGTACGCTGCGTTCGGTATTGTTACGGGTGTCATACAGAAAGCTGCACAGCAGCAGCCCCACGCTGATGGGCAGCAGCGTATAAAACAGCATCAGGATGGCGTTATTACCAAGGGCAATCCAGAAGACCGGATCGCTGAACATGCGCAGGTAGTTACTGACGCCCGCGAAAACCGGCAGGGAGGTTCCATCCCACTCGGTAAAGCTGATCCCCAGTGAAGCCAGCAGCGGCAACAGCAGAAACAGCCCATAAACCAGCACTGCGGGAAGAAGATAGAGAAAATTACGCCAACTGCTTTGATTCAACATAACCGTACTCGTCGTAGTCAGATCGACATTCAGGCCCGGCAGGTTTGCTGCCGGGCGATCGGCTTAGTGTTTCAGGGTTTTCATATAACGCTGGTAGTTGTTATCGAAGTTAATAACCATCTGCTCTGCCGTCTGTCGGCCCGCCAGTAACAGCTGAACGTTTTGATTCAGTTCGGCGTTCATGGTTGGGGTTGCCCAGTCGACGTAGTGGCCCAGGCCATCATAGGCATTGAGCGCCAGCCACACCTGCCAGGCTTCGCCCAACAGTGGGTTATCCGCCGGAATTTTTGCGTTTTTATTGGTGCTGGCTGGCAGGAAACCGACGTTCAGCCACCGGTTTGCCATGCTGTCTGACACCATATAGTTGATAAATTTGGCGGCGGCATCCTGCTGCGCTTTGCTTTTCGCCATGCTGGTCATCGAGAAGGCCAAATCGGTACCGCCGACCATTAACGGCTGTTTAACGCCGTCACCGGCTGGCATCGCGGCAAAATGGATATCTTTGTTGTCTTTAAACTGACCCAGATACCAGGTTCCACTGACCAGGAACGCAGACTGTCCGTTCTGGAACAGCGTCGCGGCATCATCATGGCCAATGCCCTGATAGCCCGGGAACAGATAACCTTTGTCAGCCCAGCTTTTCATCATCGTGGCGGCTTTCGTCAGTTTTTCATCTTTGAAAGTGCCGCCTACGTCGTAAATCAAATCATCCAGTTTTTTGCGGTCACTGCTTTCAATTTGTGCTTCCCACAGTGTACTGAGCAGCTGCTGTCCCATATTGCCGTCTAACAAACCCAGCATCATCGGCGCAGTGCCTTGCTGTTTGAGTTTTGCCATCGCAGCGTCCAGTTCGCTCAGGGTTTTCGGTACTGCAATACCAGCTTTATCCAGCAGCGCCTTGTTGTAGTACAGGCCGACCATCTCACCAAGGCTGGCCACACCGTATAGCTTGCCACTACCAAACTGGCCACTGTCAGACCAGCGGTTGCGTTTGAGAATCGAGTCCGGGAATTTTTGGGTCCAGCCATATTCGGCTGCATAGCTGTCCAGCGGCAACAGCAGTTTGTCTTTGACCAGCGAACCCATATCGCCGCCGCCCTGATTCACCTGGGCAATCTGCGGACCTTCACCGGCGGTCAGGGCCAGCTTCAACGGAATGCGCGTGTCTTCAAAGGAGTGCACGGACCGGTTGATGACGATACCGGGGTTTTGCTGGGAAAAGGCTTTAATGCCTTCGTCAACGGCCGCCGTTTGCTGAGGATAACTGTAGATATCCCACTCATTAAGAGTGACGGTGCTGTCGGCATGAGCAACGCTGCCCATCAGCAAGCCCGCCGCCAACAGGCTACGAACCGAGGTGCGAAAACGGAACGAACGAACTGAGGAATCAGACATCATGCTCACTTTCTCCAATACAGGATGGACATCCTTTCTTCACAGGGTCTGCAATCCTGCAGACTGTAGCCGCATAAATCACCTTCTCACTCATAGTTACTTTAATAAAAAAATAAAGTCAAACATCCCACGGAGTGAATTACCAGGTTGTGAGCCTGCGCAAAAAAACACAATGGCGGGCCTGCAGTTAGCATAAGCGCGGGCTAATCAAGGTGGATTTAGCGCATTATCCGTGCTCGTTCGCCTCCAGGCAGCAGGATAAACCACGCCTAAAGTGGCGTAATAACTTGCTGATAAAAAATATGAAAATCCTATGACGCTCACATTTTTAACTTTTTATTTACCCTGCCAATTCCTCACAGACAGGCTGCTGCCCGCCACAGAAGCCCACAGAGACTGGTCTGGTCAGCCATTAATGCCAACGCCGATGCCGGTTTGGGATAACAGGGTAATTATTCCATCTTGAAAACTAAGTCAGCTTTCATTACCGTGAGGTTGTTCAACTACTGACCTGTGAGAGATGACGATGGCGAATCAAGGTGTCATTCGTCCGGCCACCGAGTCGGACTATCCAGCGCTTTACCGCATCTGTCTGGAAACCGCCAATGCCGGTAAGGATGCCCGTAACCACTATTCCGATCCCGAGTATCCCGGGCAGCGTTTTGCGGTGCCCTATGCCCGTTTTACGCCGGATTTTGCTTTTGTGCTGGAGGTAGAGGGTGAGGTGATGGGCTATGTCGTCGCCGCGCCAGATACCCGCGCCTTTGAAGCGCAGCTTGAGCACCACTGGTGGCCTCAGCTTCAGGATAAATACCGCGGTCGCACAGCCAGCGCCCCATATGACAGCAAAATCCTCGACAGCATTCGTCAACCCGATCGTGCCGATGCGCAGTTAGTGGCGCAGTGGCCCGCCCATTTGCATATCAATCTGCTGCCGCCGGTACAACAGGGCGGCTGGGGCCGCAAGATGATCGCGCATGAACTGGCTGCGCTGCGGCAAGCTGGCGTAAAAGGCGTCCATCTTGGTGTCAGCCTGCAAAATGAACAGGTTTGCGCTTTTTATCAACGCATGGGATTCAGCCACATCCTGCGCAGCAACGCCATTTATATGGGCCAGTTACTTTGAGTGAGGGAGTTTATGACCAGCCTGCGCTTGCAGAATGTTAAGAAGTCCTATGACCATATCGATGTGATTCACGGCGTCGATCTGACGATAAACAGCGGCGAATTTGTGGTGTTCGTGGGGCCATCCGGCTGCGGTAAATCGACCCTGCTGCGGATGATCGCCGGGCTGGAAGAAATCACTGACGGAAAATTGTTGATAGAAGACAAAGACATGACCCAGCAGCCCGCGACCGAACGCGGCATCGCCATGGTCTTTCAGTCTTATGCGCTTTATCCCAACATGACGGTGCGTGGCAATCTGGCTTACCCGCTTGAGGTCATGAAAAAGTCTAAAGCAGAGATTGCTCAGGCCATCGAACACACCGCGGCGCGGTTACATCTGACCGAACTGTTGGATCGCCTGCCGCGTGCGCTTTCCGGTGGTCAACGCCAGCGCGTGGCGATTGGTCGGGCCATTATCCGCCATCCGCGCATCTTTTTGTTTGATGAGCCGCTCTCCAACCTGGATGCCGAGCTTCGTCTGCAAATGCGCATCGAGATTGCCCGTCTGCACGCCTCGCTGGGCAACACCATGATTTATGTTACCCATGACCAGTCAGAGGCGATGACGCTTGCCGATCGGATCGTGGTCCTGCGTAAAGGGCGAATCGAACAGGTTGGCGCGCCGTTAGACCTCTACAGCGATCCGGACAACCTGTTTGTGGCCGGTTTTATTGGCTCGCCGAAGATGAATTTCCTCCATGCCGAGGTCACCGCCACCGGTCAGGGAGAAGTCCAGCTACGTGTGCCGGACCTGAAGATGTCACAACTGGTGCTGAAGATTGCTGCGCCCTGCCGTGAAGGCCAGCGCGTAACCCTGGGCATTCGCCCGGAGCACATGCAACCCGCCGCCAGTACGCCGCCAGCGCTGCAGTTTAGCGGCACGCTGTCCTTTGCCGAAATGCTGGGGCATACCAATTATCTTTATCTGGATGTGGGCATTGAGCAGATGTTGGTTGTCGAGGCGCGCGAGGCACAACGGCGGGATTTAGGCGTGGAGGTCAGGCTGGGACTGTCGGCAGACCACTGCCTGCTGTTTGATGAGCAGGGGCAGCGTCTGCGTTAAACCGGATGGCGCTTCGGCGCCTTCAGGTCACGGGTTCTTCGTCTGCCTGAGCCGCCAGCAGATCGAGCAGCATATTGACGGCAAAGCCTGCCGCGCCCAGCGCCCACATGCGGTTTGATTCCGTCAGAAACTGTAGCGGTGTCATATGGGGAGTGAGCTTCAGGCGGTAAGCCTGAAAACTCTGGGTGATGTGGTCCAGCAGAATACGCGAAGCCATATGCGGCTCCATCGCCAGATACACCACATCGGGATCGTAGGCCACCGACAGGTTGGCCAGCGAAATACCCAGTTCACGTCCGGCCTCCTCGAGGGCGGTCAGCACCTCGGCTGTTGGCCGCTGATCCAGCGCCCGCAAGGTTAACGGGCCGTCCGCATCATCCTGGGAGACACGCTGCAAGATAGCCTGGGACGATGCCACATCTTCAAGCAGCCGCAGCGACCCATCACCGACCAGACCGTTACCGATCTCACCGGCTTTGCCGTGCCGCCCGCGATAGAGCCGACGGTTAAGAATAATGCCTGCGCCGATGCCTTTACCGTAGGTGGCGATGACCGCCGACTGTGCGTTGCCCAACTGGCCAAACACCAGCGTCGCCATCGCCATGGCGTTGGCATCATTTTCGATAAACACCGGCAGGGAAAAGCGCGTTTCCAGCATCTGCGCGATAGGGACATTCTCCCAGTCCAGCACCTTGGAACGAATACAGTAGCCGTTTTCGGCATCGACTAAACCGGATAAGGCCAGGCCGATCGCCCCCACGTGCTTCTCTTCAACGCCGCGTAAAAATTTGGCCAGCGCATCGCCCAGCTGACGTGGCGTGATCGCGCCCGAAGGCATCTGCTGTTCACCCAGCAAATTGCCGCTGAGGTCTGTCATCACAATCAGGTTACGTTCGGCGTTAAGCTGAATACCAATGACGCTGGCGCGGTCAGGATTGAGCCCCAGCAGGGTTTTAGGCCGCCCCATCGACACCCGGCGCAATCCCAGTTCCTGCACGATTCCCTGCGCCAGCAGGCGATTAGTCGCCTGAGAAACGGTCGACATGCTCAGCCCGCTTCGGACCTTCAGGTCGGACTGGCTAACAGGCGCATGTTCCACAATCAGTCTCAGAATGCGCGCGGTGACGTTTGGAGCGATCATAAAGTCCTCAGATTTGACCGTGCCATCATTAATGCCCCGTCCAGGGCATCGTATTGCGCGGCGACCAGCCGGGCCTGAATATCCCTTGTCAGCCAGGGCTGAATCGGTGCCGCCAGGCCACCCATGAGGGCCACCTGGCCCTGGCTAATCGCGGAGAGACGACTCACCATTAAGCCAATATCGTTCGCAGTTTGACGCAGTAAATCAATAGCATGCCGATCGTCCGCCTGCGCGGCGGCAAAAATCTCAGGCACCACGCGCGCCCAGTCGGCAGGCATGGCATCTCGCGTCCACAACAACATGGTTTCCGGGCTATGGTTAAACTGCGCCATCAGGCTATGGGTGAAGTCCGTGCTGTCGATAATCGCTTCATGAGCCAGCAATGCCAGCCGTAGCGCCCGTCGCCCCAGTTCTGCCCCTGAGCCTTGATCGGACAGGGCGAATCCCCAGCCACCCAGCAGCGTGAAGTGCTCGCCGTCCCACGCAGCGCCCTGGCTACCGGTGCCGATAATAAAGACCGCGCCGGGGGCCGCCGCATGCGCACCGGCACAGGCGATCTCGACATCGCTGACCACCTGACATGCCGCGCAGGCGGGCTGCCATTGCGTCAGGCGCGCCTTAACCGAGGCCACATTCGCCCCCGCTAACCCTGCCACCAGCGAGGTCTGCGTCAGCGCCTGTGACGCCAGCCCCGCCTGAGACAGCACTGCGGCAATGAGCTGTTCAACGCAATTCAGAGCAGCATCAAACTGTGACCAGACGTTGGCGGGGCCGCCAACGGCCTGCGCCAGCACGTTGCCATGACTGTCGGTCAAGCGGGCGCGACACTGCGTGCCGCCGCCATCAATGCCAAGGAGATAGTGTGATTGCACGCGCTTCCTCCCGCCGTAACTCATCTCGATTCTGTAATCTGCGAACGATAGGTGAAAAAAACTTAAATCGCAATAACAAATAAATATAGGGAAAAAACAATAACTATTTATTATTTAAAATCAATGGAATAAACAAAAAGACGTACGCAAATCACACAACCCGTTATTGACATTAGTTTTTCCGTCGTAATAAGTTGGTAGCCAGTCTTTCAATCATTACGTCCCGTCAGCGGCGTACTCACCGTTGTCAGAATTCAGGATCAGGGGTTTACCATGAAAGTAGGCATTATTGGTCTCGGCTTTCGTCTTTCTCACGTTGTTAAAGAGTTTCACAAAGCTGATACCGAATTTTCGCTGGTAGGGTATTACGATCCAGCACCGGCCGGTTTGCCGAATCTGCACAGTTTCGGTATCGATCCCGGCAACGCATTCGATTCCGTTGAGGCGCTGCTGCAACACGGTGGCTTTGATTTGCTGCTGGTTGGCTCGCCTAACTTTATGCATCTTGAGCATGTCACACAGGCGCTGGCAGCAGGCTATACTGTGTTTACTGAAAAGCCTGTCGTGATTAACGAAGAACAAACGATGGCGATGGCAAAACTGGTTCAGCAATATGGCGAAGACCGTATTCTGGTTGGACTGGTGCTGCGTTACTCACCGCTCTATCACGACCTGCTGGCTGCACGTGACGATCGTCGCCTGGGTGAAATCACCTCGATTGAAGCGACAGAACATATCAAGCCTTATCATGGCGCGTTCTTCCAGCGCGACTGGCGCAGACTCGAAAAATATGCCGGTCCTTATATTCTGGAAAAATGCTGTCACGACATCGATCTCTACCAGGGATTAATGCAGGAGCGCCCCGTTCGGGTGGCCAGCTTTGGCGGACGTAAGTCGTTCACGCCTCAGCATGCACCGCAAGGGGCAATAACCGAGCAGTCTGAGATTTACCACACTAAGCCCAGCGGCTGGTCGAGTACCGACGCGGTATTCAGCAGCGATGCAGATATTGTCGATTACCAGACCGCCCTGATTGAATATGCCAGTGGCGCAACGCTCTCTTTTCACGCCAACCTTAATGTACCGGACGAATTCCGCCGGTTCTGCGTGATAGGCACTGACGGCATGGCGGAAGGTGATTTTGTACGTAACTATTTTCGCGTGCACAACGCACGCACCGGTGAAAAAGAGGTGGAAACCGCTTACAGCGGCAATGCCTACGACGGCCATTACGGTGCCGATGCCTTGATGGCGGAAGAGATCGTTAAGCACATCAAGCAGGGAACGCCGTTAAAAGTCTCCGTCGTTGACGCACTGGAAGCCGGCCTGACGGCCATAAAGATTGATGAAGCGCGTAAAACCCGCAGCGTCGTTGATCTGACCGAAAGCTGGAAACGTTTTGACGCCAACCTGGGAAAAACGGGAACGCACTAGTTCCCTCCTGATATCTCACTCCCCCGAGACCATCAGGTTATTCATAGCTCGACTGACTGGCACCTTACTTAAACCGGCCTCAGGCCGGTTTTTTTATTCCTTCTTTTTACCCCGCCTTCCGCCTTGATGACCGCCGTTCCCCCTGCATCAGGTGCGCTACACCGGCTTCTTTTCATGATGATGACGGCGTGGGTGCGTATTAAAAAAACCGTCAGCTCTGCTGATAAGTTTACTCAGGATAAGATAAAGCCGTAAACGAAACGGTAAATGAAGCAGAAAAATGGCCGTTTCTGCTGGTCATCTTGTCGCGTTTATTACAGGTTTTTAGCAGAAACATCCTGTGTGATTAATTAACAGTTCCATCGGGTAATCACGTTAGAAAAGACCATTCGACGTTATCATTAGAGTACATATAAATTTAAATAACGGGTGAGAAAAAAGCGCTGATTAATATATAAAAAACGTGTATTGGCAGGAGAATCGCGTATATTAATCGCCGGACTTTCCTCTGGTTATGCAAAAAATATAAATCACAGCAAACGTTAAATAGTTTCGATGAGATAATGAAAAATAGCTTATATAACCCCTATATTACTGAGCCTATTCACCACGTCACGAGTCAGGTGGCCGGTATTTGCTACCATCTTCCTAATTCTGACTACCCGCAGCCTGCGCAATGGATACTTAACGATGACAACATTATTTCATTACACAACCACCTTGCGACTGAAGCGGCATTAATCATTATTCCCCTTTGTGATTCACAGTTAGAAGAATGGATTTATCACCCCGAGCGTTATTTACATTTGCAGGATGCGCGGGTGCGTATCGGTATTAATTATCGCAACCTGAAGACTCATCAGGAAAAATTACTGGAATTAACTAACGCTTATCGTTTCTGGCTTTTTGATTTTGCACCACCTGGCGCAGACTGTCATTTGGTGGAATCCTTTCCTTTTTCTGCAATTGTCTTAAGTCATACATTCTTTAATGACAACTATCGGAAATTCACCTTTCCTTTTTTTATTGAATCACTACGTGGAAACGGGGCCAGGATAATCGTGCGGGGATATGAACCGACGTTAACAGCAGAACAACTCGCGGCATTAAACATTTGTGGCTGGCAATTACAACGCGCATCAGGCGATCTCATTCCCTTTACGCTTTAACCTTTCTTATCCCCTGGTACTATTGAATCATATCGGCAAGAACCATTAACTCCGTCTAAAGTGTTGCCTGAGGTCTCTTGTTAAGAGCTTTAAGCCAAAAAAATCAAAACTCATACCAGTTTTGCTATAACATTTAACAGATATGGATCATCAAGCGTCACGGAAGAGCGAAATAAGCATACCTTTCATCTTTTGTACTTTATGACTGATAACAATCTATCTGATTGTTTTCTTGTGTTTTATGGCAACGAAATGAGGTCAACATTATGGGGAAAAACTCCTCATCCTTTAGCGTGGTCCGTTTTTTAACGGTGCTGTTCGCCGTGCTAACGGGTGCGTTCATGTTAATTGGTGGTATCTGGTTAGCCACGATCGGTGGTTCCTGGTACTACATCATTGGCGGTGCAGCCATGCTGCTTACCGCTTTTCTGCTCTGGCGACGTAACAGTGCTGCCCTGCTGGTGTATGCACTTTTACTGCTGGCAACGCTGGCGTGGAGCGTGTGGGAAGTCGGTACCGATTTCTGGGCGCTGGCACCGCGTACCGATGTCCTGGTGATCTTTGGTGTCTGGTTAGTCTTGCCCTTTGTCTATCGGAGCTTATATAGCCCGGGTAAAGGTGCACTGGGTGCCATGGGCATCGCCCTGATTGCCAGTGCAGCCGTGCTAACCTATGCCGTCTTTAATGACCCGCAAGTGGTGAATGGTGCAGTGCCTGCGACGGCCGATAATGCCCCTCAGGCCCAGCCGTTGAGCAACATTGCCGATGCTGACTGGCCGGCTTATGCGCGCGATCAGCAAGGTACGCGCTACTCGCCGCTCAAGCAGATCAATCATGACAATGTGAAAGAATTGCAGGTGGCCTGGCAGTTCCAGACCGGCGATCTGAAAAAACCTAGCGATCCGGGTGAAATCACCGATGAAGTGACGCCAATCAAGATTCGCGACACGCTTTATCTTTGCTCACCGCACCAGATTTTGTTCGCGCTGGATGCGGCAACCGGTAAGCAAAAATGGAAGTTTGATCCCGGCCTGAAAACCAATCCCACCTTCCAGCATGTAACCTGTCGTGGCGTGTCCTATCACGAGTTCCCGGCAGCGAAGGATGCGTCCAATACTCAGCCAGCGCTGTGCTCGCGTCGCATCTATTTGCCTGTCAATGATGGTCGTCTGTTTGCGCTGGACGCGGACACCGGTGAACGCTGCCCGGCCTTTGGCAATAACGGTGAGCTGGATCTTCAGCATCAGCAGCCGGTCACTACGCCAGGCCAGTATGAGCCAACCTCGCCGCCGGTTATCACCGACACCACCATTGTGATGGCCGGTGCCGTCACCGACAACTACTCGACCCGTGAACCCTCAGGCGCTATCCGTGGCTTTGATGTGAACACCGGTAAGCTGCTGTGGGTGTTCGATCCGGGCGCGAAAGATCCTAATGCGATTCCGGCGGATGAGCATACGTTCACCATGAACTCACCTAACTCATGGGCACCTGCGGTCTACGATCCGAAGCTGGATATTGTTTACCTGCCAATGGGTGTGACTACGCCCGATATCTGGGGCGGCAACCGCACCCCAGAGCAGGAACGTTATGCCAGCAGCGTGCTGGCGCTGAACGCGACCACCGGTAAGCTGGTCTGGTCGTATCAGACCGTCCACCACGACCTGTGGGATATGGATCTGCCCTCGCAGCCGACGCTGGCCGACATTACCGATAAAGACGGTAAAACGGTTCCGGTTATCTATGCTCCCGCCAAAACAGGGAACATTTTTGTTCTGGATCGCCGTACGGGTAAAACCGTGGTGCCCGCCCCGGAAACCCCTGTACCCCAGGGTGCTGCTAAAGGCGACCATGTAGCCGCGACTCAGCCTTACTCTGAACTGACCTTCCGTCCGAAGCAAAACCTGACGGACAAGGACATGTGGGGCGCGACAATGTATGACCAGCTGGTGTGCCGCGTGATCTTTAAGCGTCTGCGCTATGAAGGTCCGTTCACCCCACCGTCTGAACAGGGCACCCTGGTTTTCCCAGGCAACCTGGGCATGTTTGAGTGGGGCGGCATTTCGGTTGATCCACATCGTCAGATTGCGATTGCAAACCCAATGGCGCTGCCGTTCGTGTCGAAGCTGATTCCACGCGGTCCGGGTAATCCAGAAGAGCCACAAGAGGGTGCTTCTGGCGGTTCAGGTACTGAAACCGGTATCCAGCCGCAGTACGGCGTGCCCTATGGCGTTGAACTGAATCCGTTCCTGTCACCGTTCGGTCTGCCGTGTAAACAGCCTGCCTGGGGTTATGTTTCGGCGGTTGACCTGAAAACGAACGAAGTGGTCTGGAAGCAACGTATTGGTACCGTTCGTGACAGCTCGCCGCTGCCGCTGCCATTTAAAATGGGCATGCCAATGCTGGGCGGTCCGGTCGCCACAGCGGGTAAAGTGTTCTTTATTGGCGCAACCGCGGATAACTACCTGCGTGCCTACAGCACTGATACCGGTGAGCTTCTGTGGCAGGCGCGCCTGCCAGCCGGTGGTCAGGCAACACCGATGACGTATGAAGTCAACGGCAAGCAATACGTGGTGATTGCTGCCGGTGGTCATGGTTCATTTGGTACCAAGCTGGGCGATTACGTGATTGCCTATGCGCTGCCCGAGCAGAAGTAACTAACCCTTGTACAGAGGCGGACTCCGGTCCGCCTTTTTTTATGCCTGCTATCCACCTGCCCCTTTTCCTTTTGCCTGTCGCTGGTTCAGCCAGGCGCATAACCCCATCACCACACAGGTCGCCAGAAACACGGGCCGCATTCCCCATGCCCCGCCGATGATCCCACCAAACAGCGGACCACTCACCTGCCCGATATACTGCGCCGATGTCGAATAGCCGAGCATGCGCCCCACCTGGGTGGCGGGAACATGGTGGCGGATAATAGCGGTAATGCAGGGCATCAGACCGCCTAACGCGATCCCCATCAGGAAGCGCAGCGGCAGGAGTTGCCAGGCATCGGTAATAAAAGCCTGAGGGATCAGTAACAGCGCGCAGCCAAGCAGACCCGCGCGTAATACCCGCCAGTGCCCAATGCGGTCAGCCAGCTTACCGGTATAAGGTGCCGAAATAATGCTGCCCAGTGCCGCCGCGGCCATCACCAGGCCCGACATCAGCGTGATGGCATGATCCTGATGTAAAAACTGACCGATATACAAGGTAATCACCGGCTCGATCGACATGTTGGCAAACACCAGCAGCATGGCGGTGAGCCACATCAGCCTGACCACCGTCCGGTTAAAGGGGGCAAGGGCTGCGACCGGTTGGGAACGGACGCTGTCTACTTTGCGCGTCGGTGCCGGTTCTTTGAGTAAAAACGTGGTGGCGAGAAAAGCCACGAAAATGACCGCGCCGGTAAGCCAGAACGTGGCCCGAATACCGATCAGCGGCGGCAGTACGCCCCCCAGCAACGGGCCGATCACGTTACCGGCCATCATGCCGGAAGCCAGCATGCCCAACGCCCATCCGGTATGAGATTTAGGCGTTTGCGCGGCAATCAGGATGGTGGAACCGGATGAGTAGCCGCCGAGTAATCCCGCCAGTAAACGTAACGCCACCAGCTGCCATACGGTGGTTACCATGCCAATCAGTGCCATCGCAACTGCCATTCCCAGGCTCGCCCGGATCAGCATCAGCTTGCGCCCATAGCGATCGCCCAACCTGCCCCACAGCGGGGCGGTCAAAGCCGCGCTGAGAAAAGTGGCACCATAAGCAACGCCGGACCAGCGCGCCATGGCCGCCGGTTCCTGTACCCCCAGTTGTTGCACATACAAAGGTAAAAAAGGTAACAGTAAGGTCATGGCGACAAGGGTCGTAAAAGAGCCAAAGACGCAAACCCATACGTTACGTTTCCAGTGGCGAAAGGCAGGTGCCTCAGACGTCATTTCCATGCGATATCCCCATCGAGTTCAAGGACTCAGGCTAACAATGGTGACGAGGCAACAACAGTCGGCGCGTGATATTTGCTGACTGGCATAGTTTGTTGCTGTACTGCAACAATCAGCGTCCGCCCAGTTGGTCGATCAGGATGTCGCACAGCAGGCTAACGGGCGAGGCAGGCGCGATGTCCTGATGCATCAGCAGATAACTTTGTAAGCGATCCATCTGCCACTCAGGCAGAACCTGAACAATCTGCCCCTGGGTCAACGCCTCCTGCACCATGTAGGAGGGCAGATAAGCAATCCCGTTGCCCGCCAGCGCCGCATTCAGCAGCGCCATGCTGTTATTGGCCCGAAAACGGCTACGCACGTCCACCGCCAGGCGCAGCTTGTCGCGACGAAACGGCAGCGCGGCAGTATGCGCCGGGCCGTGAAACATCAATAAATCATGACGAGGTAACAGGCGGGGATGCGAGATGGCAGGATGCTGAGCCAGATAAACCGGTGCGGCATACAGCCCCCAGTGGATATCGCTTAATAGCCGAAAGTTGCCCTGACGGGGCGCATGGGCGCGAATAACAATCGCCACATCCACCCCGTCGCCAATCGTCTCGTCGTTATTATCCGTCAGGCTGAGATCGACATTGATGTGCAGATGACGGCGCAGAAAGCGATTAAGCAGCGGCACAATACACTGGCAGCCAAAGGTGACGGGCGCCTGTAAACGCACATTCCCGACGGGATTTTGGTGCGCCTGTTGCACAAAATCCTCGGCCTGATGCAGTTCATCCAGCATACGTACACAAAACGGATAGTAAGCCTGGCCCAGCTCCGTCAGCGTCATTCTGCGGGTGGTACGCTGCAGCAGCCGAATGCCCAACCGTTGTTCCAGCCCGGCGATTTCCCGACTGATATGGGACTTCGATACGCCGAGTACACGCGCGGCTTCCGTAAAGCTTTTAAGCTCGACCACGCGCGCAAACAACATCATGGCGATCAGATTATCGCTGTTATTCATCGGTTTCCTACGGGCCAGAACGGCGGCTGCGGGTTATGGCACAGCAATGACGCCATGCATCTGGCAGTAAGAATAAAGCAACGGCGGGAAGGCTAACAGCGTCAGTAGCGGAAAAGGCGTGCGGGACAGCCCTGGCGATGCATGGACATTCCCACAGGCTAGCGGATGGGAATGTCCATACAGTGACTAACTTGCCATGGCATAGGGAAACAATAAACGATCGGGCTCCACCCGGCGCTGGCGGCGCAGCTGGCCTGGCGTCACCATAAAATAGTTTTTAAACGTCCGCGTATAGGCCTGCTGGGTATCAAACCCATAGCTCATCGCCACCTGTAAAATCGCCTCGTTACTGTTGAGCAGCGTTAAGGCCGACTCGGTCAAACGACGCTGACGAATATACTCGGCCAGTGAGAAGCCGGTGTGCTGGCGAAATAAACGCTGCAGATGCCAACGGGAATAGCCCGCCCGGCGCGCCACTTCGTCCAGATGCAGATCGTGTCCTAAATTGCTTTCTATCCATTCCAGCAAACTACGAATAAACTCGCGCTGATTCATGGTGTTCTCCTGGTTAAAGCAGATGTGCAGGGAACACACTTTAGCGCGCTAAATTTATCCCTTAATTAGCGAAAACTTAGCGCAGAATTAGCAAAGCGGTAAAATCGTCCGTTTCAGGGTGCATTATCACCCTCTGACCGGGCGCGTAACGGCATTTTGCCGCACTCGGCATGCCAATAATTCTGCGCTAATAATCCAGCGCTACACTGTTGCCATTTTTCGGGGGACGTCATCCATGCGCGTGTTGTTGGTCGAAGATGATGAAATGATCGGCGCAAATCTGCAGCAGGCGCTGGAAGCGGCAGGCTGGTCAGTCGACTGGGTGCGCGATGGCGTTTACGCGCAAAATGCCTGGAGCGAAGGCGGCTACAGCTGCGTACTGCTTGATCTCGGCTTACCCCGCGACGACGGTTTGCAGGTGCTGCGGCGCGCGCGGGCGCGCGGCGATGCCACGCCGGTTTTAATTCTTACCGCCCGTGATACGGTCGCCCAGCGGGTGCAGGGCCTGGATTACGGTGCGGATGACTATCTGCTTAAGCCTTTTGATCTGCAGGAAGTGATGGCCCGAATGCGGGCAATTACCCGCCGCCATCATGGCTCTGCCGATTCGCTGCTGGGCAGCGGTGATGTTCAACTGGATATGCTGACACGCGAAGTGCTGTACAAAGGGCAACGTGAGCAGTTAACCGCGCGTGAATATGCCCTGCTCTATGCGCTGCTGGAACGGCCCGGTGCCATCCTGTCACGCGAGCAGTTGGAAAACCGTATTTATGGCTGGGGTGAAGAAGTCAGCAGTAATGCAGTGGATGTCTTAATCCACGGGATGCGGCGCAAGCTGGATAATGATGTGATCCGCAATGTACGCGGACTGGGTTGGCGGGTACCGGCAATATGAAAATTTTTATGCGATCGTTACGTAATAAATTACTCAGTACGTTACTGGTGATTCATTTGCTGATGATTGGCGGCGTGGCCTGGTACTTTTTCAGCTGCTACGGTGAAATGGTTGGCGTCATCAAGGATGAGCAGTTAGCCAAGCTGGCTGATGCCTGGTCAGTGAACCGCGAAATCCCCCCGCTGATGCCGCTTATTGCGCCCGCACACAAGATTAAAAGCGCCTTCGTGATTCAGTTATGGGACGCCAAAGGCCAGTTACGCTCCAGCTCCTGGCCTGAACTGCATGCGCCGCTGCAGGCTGAAAACGGCTATAAAGATGTGCAGATTGGCGGTTGCCACGACTGCGAATGGCGCATTTACACCCGCTCAGGCCAGCCGGGCAGCGAGATAAAAACCATTCAGGTGATGCTCAATCTCAGCTACATGAAAGAAATGATGGTGAGACGGGCGCTGTCAGCCATTATTCCGCTGATTTTAATGATGCCGCTGTCGTTGCTGGTGATCTGGCTGGTGGTACGCAAAATCACCCGGGATTTGCGCGTTGCCTCGCGTGAAATTGCCGCGCAGGACGCCCATCACCCACACAGCGTTTCCCCTGAAAGCCTCCCGGACGAAATTCAGCCGCTGGTCGCCGCCTATAACTCTCTGCTGGATAAGCTACGTGCCGCCTGGTCTTCACAGCGTCAGTTTATGGAAGATGCTGCTCACGAACTGCGGACGCCGGTCACGGCGGTCACGCTGCAGCTGGAAAACCTGCGCCAGCACATTCAGCCTGGCGAGGCCAGCCGCCAGTTTGCGCAACTGGAATCCGGCGTCACCCGTACTCGTCACCTGGTCACCCAGTTGCTGAATATGTCGCGCTGGGAAGATCAGTCCGTCGTCGCCAGCGTGGAAAATATCGCGCTGGAAGATGTGCTGAAAGAGAGCATTGAGCAGCTCATGGTGGTGGCCGATAAGCGCGGTATCGATATCGGCTTTAGCGGAACCACGCACTACCATTTGCAGGCCGGACGTTCAGAGCTGCGGAGCCTGTTTGACAACCTGATCGGCAACGCCATGTTGCACACGCCCGAAGGCAGCCTGGTGGATGTCCTGCTGCACCGGGTGGCGGGGCAAACCGTGGTGGATATCGTTGATAACGGCCCGGGTATGCCTGAGTCCTTTATCGAACGCGCGTTTGACCGTTTTGCCCGCTCGCCCGATGTAAAAGCGCAGGGGAGCGGTTTAGGTTTGTCGATTGTGCGCAGTGTTGCGCAGAAACATCAGATCCACGTTGCCCTGTCCAACTGCCTGACTCCGCAAGGTGACCGCTGCGGTTTTCAGGTGCGCGTCACCTTTCCTTAATCCCCGTCGTTCGAACCGGAACCCGACAACGTAAACGGTTGCCTGGTTCCGTTCGCCTCCATCAATATTGTGATTCAAGTCACAATATTGATGAATTGTTATGCAACACATTTTGACAAATGTGATCAAAAGCTATTTTCTATCTCATTGTAAAAGGCACGCTATGCTAACTAAAAAAATGCGGCCCAGATACTTCACAGCCCAACCTTTGGGATTGATTTCCAAACAGCGCGCAAACGATTGTCTTGCGCATAAGAAACCAGTGGTCAAAATATAATGAAATTTAAAACGTTAATGGCAGGTGCCCTGCTGGCAGGCTCCTTAAACGGTGCAGTGCAGGCTGCAGAAAACGATCCCCAGTACGTTTCCGACTGGTGGCATCAAAGCGTCAACGTGGTGGGCAGCTACCACACCCGTTTCGGACCACAGTTCAATAACGATGTGTATCTGGAATACGAAGCTTTCGCAAAGAAAGACTGGTTTGATTTTTACGGCTACGTTGATCTGCCAAACTTCTTTGGCGCGGGCAACAGCAATGCTAACGGCATTTTCGACCACGGTTCGCCGCTGTTCATGGAAATTGAGCCACGTTTCTCGATTGATAAACTGACCGGCACCAGCCTGGCCTTTGGTCCGTTTAAAGAGTGGTATTTTGCGAACAACTATATCTACGATATGGGCCGTAACAGCGCTAACCGTCAAAATACCTGGTATATGGGTTTGGGCACAGACATCGATACGCACAGCGATATCGGCCTGTCACTTAACGTCTATGCCAAATACCAGTGGGAAAACTACGGTGCGGCGAATGAAAACAGCTGGGATGGCTATCGCTTCAAAGTGAAATACTTTGTGCCGATCACGACCCTGTGGGGCGGTAATCTTGGCTATGTTGGCTTTACCAACTTCGACTGGGGTTCAGACTTACGCGATAAGTCGGGCCCGATTCGCACCAGCAACGCAATCGCCTCCAGCCATATCTTGTCACTGGGTTACGCTCACTGGCACTTCTCAGCCGTTGCACGTTATTTCCATAACGGCGGTCAGTGGGGAGCCGGTCAGGAGTTAGGATTTGGTGACAGCGCGTCTGAAATCAAGTCTACGGGCTGGGGTTACTACCTGGTTGCTGGCTATAACTTCTGATTGCTGGCACGACCCTAAAAAAACGTTGAGGCCTTCCTGAAGAAGGCCTCTCGTCTTTTCAGGCTTCATGCCGTGCATTACGCGTCGGATTTCACCACGTTGATGCGCCATGGAATATTGAATTTATCAATAAACATAGCAAAGCCGTTTGACCAGAAGGTTTCCTGCCACGGCGTGGTGACTTTCCCGCCCGCAGACAGCTTCTCAAACCAGGCTTTACCCTGCTCTGCATCGTCCGTTGCCAGACTCACGGCATAGCCCGCGTGTTCTGAGGCCGGTGGCTGGTACGGATTACCGTCACTCATCATCAGCTCGCCCTGACCAATGCGCAGATGGGCATGCATAATCTTTTCAGGTGGCAGCGGCGGTGCGGACCGATCGCCGACCTGTTCGCCCTGCTCCGGATTATCGCCAAAGGTCATTTTTTGCAGCAGTTGTCCACCCGTTGCCTGCAAATAGAATTCCATCGCTTCTTCACAGCGACCATAGAGAAACAAATAGGGACATACTTGCATTATTACCTCGATACCGGTGAGTAAAGTCTTTCTTATACAGAGATAAGAAGTGTAGACGACAGGTCGGGGATGACGATGATAACCGGGAAAATCTTCATCATTCGGATTATTTACCTGGCAGATAAAAGCGTTTCCCCCTGATATTTTTACAACCAGAACCGGGCCAGAAAAAAAGAATAGTTTGTCTTGAATAATCTTTCGGTATTGTTTTATTCGCAATAATCACCATTAATTACTTCTGACAAAGCCTTTATTTATAGCCTGTTAAAGAAAAAACCGTTCGCCAGAATAACGAGCTTCGCCAGAGCTGTTCCGCTTAAACCGTTTTTCTTACTTCAGGCACCAGCCTGGCTGGCCCTGAAATTTTCAGATTCAGTAACGTCATACGCTAAATAAGCGAAGCGGTAAGACAGACAGCCGCTTAATTATATTGAATCAGCTGGTTCATTATTTTGCTCATGTTTTATACACATTATTCTTTATTCCTTTCAGTACCTTCCTGCTAAATATTTACCACCCAAATGCCGATAACTGTGTTCTTAATTCATTATTCGGGACTGTGTAATGTCGTTAAAAAAATCTTCACTCCTGGTTCTCTCGTTCCTGTTGATTCTTTTCCTTATCAGTATATCGGTCAGCATCTGGTTACTGGCTCGCAGTAACGCATCATTGAATGCCGTGAATAAAGAAATCCGTGTGGTGCTATCGGTTATCGATCCCATCAATCACAGCCGCACGTTACGCGTACGCCTGATGGAGTACATGAAGGAGATTGAGAGTGACGGCCCTCAGGCCACCTCGTCGCTGGACAGCGTGAAAAGCGTGGCCGCGAAAGCCGATGCGGCCTTCCAGGCTTATCTGAGTGCGCCGCGTATTCCCGGTGAAGAGGCCGACGCCGACCGCTATCGCCAGGCCTATTTGGCTTACCGCAATCAGGGAATTCAGCCTTTAATTGAAGCCGCCGAAGCCCGCGATCAGACGCGCTTTAAAAACCAGATCGCCAACGTAGTGCGCCTTGACCGGCAGTATGAAATTGTCCTGGACCAGGTGCTGGCCCAGCATGAGGCTTACGCGAAGAAACTGAACACGGATGCCCAAAGCAACTTTTCATCCGGGATCACACTGCTCATGGTATTTGGCCTGTTATTCCTTGCCATCATCGTTGCGATACTGATCTTTGTCAGACGCTATATCTTATCGCCGCTGAATAACGCAAAAGCGCACTGCAGCGAGATTGCGGCAGGCGTGCTCGACCATCCAGTGCCGGTCAACGTCGGCTCACGGAGCGAGATTCAGCAACTGATGGGTTCAATGGAGCAGATGCGGACGTCCCTGACGGACATCATTATCCGGGTACGTCACTCTACCCACGCGGTGTCCTGTGCTTCTCAAGAGATTGCCAGCGGAAATATCGATCTGGCGTCCCGTACTGAACAGCAGGCCGCAGCGCTTACCGAAACGGCGGCCAGTATGGAGCAGTTGGGGGCAACGGTTAAACAGAACACGGACAACGTGTTTGAAGCCTGCCGTCTGGCCAATGAAGCGGTACAGAATGCGGAAACCGGCGAGAACGTTTCTCAGCAGGTGATCGTGTCCATGGCAAAAATCAACGAAAGCTCGAAAAAGATCGAGGACATTACCAGCGTCATTAACAGCATTGCCTTTCAGACCAATATCCTGGCGCTGAACGCGGCAGTCGAAGCGGCGCGCGCCGGTGAGCAAGGCCGAGGGTTTGCGGTGGTCGCCGGGGAAGTACGCAATCTCGCGCAGCGCAGCGCCGTGGCCGCCAAAGAAATTGAAGGCCTGATTGCCGAATCGGTCGCAACGATACGCGTCGGGTCTGATCAGGTCAGCCGCACCGGCGAAGCGATGAATGCCATTATCGCCTCGGTCAGCCGGGTTAACGAACTGATGGACCACATATCCACCGCGTCCGATGAGCAGCATCACGGTATCAGCCAGATTGAAAAGGCGGTAACCGAGATGGATGGCGTCACTCAGCAAAACGCCGCGCTGGTCCAGGAATCGGCTGCCGCTGCCGCCTCGCTGGAAGAGCAGGCGCAGCATCTTACCCACGCCTTTTCTGCTTTCCGCCTGTCGGGCGCGTAAAACGGGCTCCCGCTCTGGTGATAATGCCAGGGCGGGAAACAGCTGTGTTGCCGGGCGGGGTAAGGCACTGAATGACCCGGCTGACGTCTGCCTTTACCGCTGCGCCCGTCAAGATACCTGCTGACTGCGCTTTTTGCCCTCACCGGCTCGTGCGCCGTTGATATCTGCAGTCTTGCCGTCTGCCTGAAAAGCCGTGCCAGTCAACCTTGCAATATGCGTTGCTAAAAATTCATCACTATTCCTGTCGGCAAGAATCAGGTAATTGATTATTCTGCTGCTTCACGGCTCGCTAATGGGCAATTATTTCAAAACACATCACGGCCTGTAGTGGGAATGGCAATCATCCTGATATGAGGTTCACCTTACATGACATCCGCCTTCATCACAGGGATGGCACCGTCGCCGGCATCGTCGACCGCCAACACCAGCTTAGCTGAGCGCATTGATGCGCTACCTTCCTCTGCCGGCTTATGGCGCTTTATCTCGCTCCTGGCGCTGGGAGGCTTCTTTGAACTCTACGATCTGTTTGAAACCGGTTATATCAGTACGGGCTTGCTGGCAGCCGGTATTTTCCATGCGGGCAGCGCCGGAATACTAGGCATCACCGATCAGGCGGCATTTGCCTCTGCTACCTTTCTCGGGCTGTTTGTCGGTGCCAGCCTGCTCACGCCGTTTGCCGATCGCTTTGGCCGTCGGCTGACCTTTATCTGTGCCCTGGCCTGGTACGGTGTGTTCTCACTGATCATGGCTTTTCAGCACAGTGCTGAGATGGTGATCCTGTGCCGCTTTTTAGTGGGGATTGGGTTGGGCGTGGAGCTGGTGACCATCGATACCTATCTGAGTGAATGGGTGCCCACTCACTTGCGTAACCGGGCGTTTGCCTTTTCGTTTTTTATCCAGTTTTTATCGGTGCCCGCCGTGGCGTTAATGTCATGGTGGCTGATGCCGCAAAACATTCTTGGGCTGGAAGGCTGGCGCTGGGTGGTGATTGCCGGTGCGGTCTGCTCACTGGTTATCTGGCTTGTTCGCAAAAATCTGCCGGAATCGGCACGCTGGCTGGTGCAGCAGGGACGCCTTGATGACGCTCATCAGGTGATGTCGAAAATGGAAAAACGTTGCGGCATCGCCCCTGGCCTGCCGCTGACGACGTTAACGGGCGCGGCAAGCCGACAGGAAAAGAGTCGTTTTCGTGAGATTTGGTCATCCCGCTATCGTAAGCGCACGCTCATGCTGGTGGTAATGAACTTCTTTCAGGCGATTGGTTTTTATGGTTTTGGTAACTGGCTGCCGGCGCTGCTGTCAGGCCAGGGGACATCCATCACCCACAGCCTGCTGTATGCGTTTTTTATTACGCTGGCCTATCCGATTGGATCGCTGATTTGTGGCAGCTTTACCAGCCAGCTTGAAAACAAATGGCAAATCGTTCTCTCTTCGCTGATGACGGTGGTGTTTGGGACGCTGTTTGCCCTGCAAACCAACCCGGTATTGCTGATTATTTGCGGTTTCCTGATCACCTTCTCGAATGCCTGGCTGACCTGCAGCTATCATGCCTATCAGACTGAGATTTTCCCCACGCACATCCGCGCCCGGGCGGTGGGTTTCTGCTACTCATTCAGCCGGTTGTCGACCGCGTTCAGCAGTATTTTAATCGGTGTGATTTTGCAGTATGCGGGAACACATGGGGTTATCGTGTTTATCGTCCTGAGTATGCTGATGGTTATGCTGTCGGTGGGCCTTTTTGGTCCGAAGACGCGCGGTATCAGGCTGGAAAACATCTGAACATTCAGCCTTCCCCCTGCGGGGAAGGCTGAAACACTGCGGCTTACTTCCCTTCTAACACCTTGATGTCCGCATTACCCTGACGATCTTTGACGTCTTCACGCAGTTCGGCCACCTGCTTCGCCGTTACGTTATCCGTGGCATTATTGCCCCAGCTGCGGCGAATAAAGTTCACCACGTCCGCGACCTGCTGATCGTTCAGACGCCAGCCAAATGCCGGCATGGTAATGGTCGAAGGCGCGCCGTTGACGCCACGTAATTCCCCCCCGACCAGCACGATGTGAATCAGCGAGGTGGAATCGTCCGCCATCACCACAGGATTGCCCCGCAGCGCAGGATAAAACCGTTTGTAGCCGCTGCCATCGGTTTTATGGCAGGCTGCACAGCTGTCCACATACGTCGCGGCACCCGTCTGGCTGTCATCGCCCTTCCACAGGGCTTTGGCGGTGGCGTCATCCGCGCTAAACGCGACCTGATGCGGATCTTTCGCGCCCAGCGACTTCAGATAACGGGCAATCGCCGTGATGTCTTCCTCCGTCAGGTGCTGCAGGCTGTGATCGACAACGTCCACCATGCCGCCAAATGCCGCGGTGTGATCGTTACGGCCATAGCGCAGGAACTGGCGTAAATCCTCTTCACTCCAGCGGCCCAGGCCATCGCGGTTATCCCCACGCAGATTGCTCGCCGTCCAGCCGTCAACCGGCGCACTGCTGCCCGCCAGATAATCGGTGCCCTCGGTGTTATTTAATGCTTTTTCCTGCATGGTGACGCTACGCGGCGTATGGCAGGCACCGCAGTGGCCCAGTCCTTCCACCAGATAACGGCCACGCGCCAGCGTCGGGTCCTCCTGCGCGGCTGGCTGGAACGCCTTCACGTCCGGTGCAAACAGGCTGCGCCAGATTGCCAGCGGCCAGCGCATGGACAACGGCCAGGGGATATCACTCTCTTTGTTGGCCTGACTGACAGGTGCGACGCCGTGCATGAAGTACGCATACAGCGCCTTCATGTCCTCATCGCTGACCACCGCATAAGAGGGATAAGGCATGGCGGGATAAAGCGTATCGCCGTTTTTTGCCACGCCGTGCCGCACCGCTTTCTGAAAGTCGTCGTAGCTGTAGTCACCAATTCCGGTCGCTTTATCCGGCGTGATATTGGTGGAGTAAATAGTGCCAATCGGCGTCGCCATCGGCAATCCACCCGCAAAGGGCTTGCCGCCGTCACTGCTGTGGCAGGCAACGCAGTCACCCGCGCGGGCCAGATACTCGCCGCGTTTTATCAGATCGCCAGCAGGCTCATCGGCCAGGGCAACAAAGGTAATACCGCCCAGAATCAGGGCTAAAATGCCGTTTTTCATCGCCATCTTCCTTATGCCTGTACCAGTGGGCCTGGGTTTTTCAGGTACTGTTCGCGAATCGCTTTCGCTGACCAGTAGGTCAACGCCGCCACCATACCGGTGGGGTTATATCCCAGCCCCTGCGGAAACGCCGACGCGCCAGGCACAAAGACATTCGGCACATCCCAGCTTTGCAGATAGCGGTTGACCGCGCTGGTCTCAGGAGACTCGCCCATAATCGCCCCGCCGCTGATGTGCGTGGTCTGATACACGGTGGTGTCGAAATGCGTGCCGGGTTTTTTGGCCCCGCCAATGATCATTTTGGGGTTCATGGCTTCGGCGATCTTATGCATTTTCCCCACCATAAACTGCGCCATCTTGATGTCGTTGTCCTGCCAGTCGAACGTCATACGAAGCAGCGGCTGGCCGTAGACATCTTTGTAATTTGGGTCCAGGTCCAGATAATTCGCGCGGTAAGACTGGTGCGCACCATGTGCATCCATCGAAAGATGGTGCGTGTAGGTATCAGCAACGGCGGCTTTCCACTGACTGCCCCAGTTTGGCGTGCCGGTTGGCGTGGGCAGACCCGATATCGGTTTGGTGCCCGCCTGATTCACCCAGAACGGCGACCCGCCGACAAACCCGTGTGGACCGTGATCAAAATTATCGGCATTGAAATCGTCCACGGCGACACCGGCCCCGCCCGCCCCAATAAAGGGATTGGTGGTGGTGTTTTTATCGAACAGCGCTTTCAGCGTCGAGAGGTTCTGATAGGCGAAGTTGCGCCCTACCGTGCCTTCGTTGGTGATCGGGTTGTAAGGTTTGCCGATGCCGGACAACAGCATCAAATGGACGTTATGGAACTGGAAAGCAGACAGGATGACCAGATCCGCCGGTTGCACCTGCTCGCGCCCCTGCGCGTCCACATAGGTAACGCCGGTCGCGCGCTGCTTATCTTCCGTGAGGTTGACGCGCAGCACGTAAGAATTGTTGCGCAGCTCAAACTTTGGCTCCTGACGCAGTGCAGGCAAAATATTCACATTGGGCGATGCCTTGGAATACATATAACAGGCGTAACCGCTGCAGTAGCCACAGAAATTGCATGGCCCCATCTGAGCGCCGTACGTGTTGGTATAAGGGCCAGAGGTGTTCGCCGACGGCAGATCGTAAGGGTGATAACCTACGGACTCGGCGGCCTGTGCAAACAGCTGAGCCGACCAGGTGCGCTTTTGCGCGGGCAGCGGAAAGTTGTCAGAGCGGTCGGGAGCAAACGGGTTACCGCCTTTGTCTTTGCCGACGACCTTGCCCTGAATACTCCAGGCACTACCGGAGGTGCCAAACACTTTTTCAGCTTTATCAAAAAACGGCTCCAGCTCCTGGTAGTCGACGCCAAAGTCCTGAATCGTCATGCCTTCAGGAATAAAGTTTTTGCCGTAGCGCGCCTCATAGTGGCTACGCAGCTTCAGCTCTACAGGATCAACCCGGAAATGGACACCTGACCAGTGCAGTCCCGCGCCACCGGTTCCGGTGCCGGGCAAAAAGGCCGCCAGCTGGCGATAAGGTACTGCGGTCTGCGAGGCATCGTGACGAATCGTAACGGTGCTTTTAGACAGATCCTGGAACAGCTTTTTGCGAACGTTGTAGGTCAGTTCATCAATAGACTGTGGGTAAGAACCATCGGGATAGGTGTCACGATGCGGGCCGCGCTCCAGCGCCAGCACGTTCAGGCCCGCCTCGGTCAGCTCTTTAGCCATAATGGCGCCCGCCCAGCCAAAACCCACAATCACGGCATCGACTTTGTTTAATGCATTCGCCATGCTCAGCTTCTCTCCCCACGAATTGACACCGACGGGAACGGATAACGTTCACCGCGCTCTACCCAGTCCATAAAGTCGGCGCGTGCGCCAGGGAAGTTGATCAGCTTCCAGCCCACCATGCCCTGATTACCGCCGTGGATGGGATCGCTAAAGAAACCTTCGCGGGTGTTCTGAAGTAAATAAGAAAAAAACACGTTGGCGGGCAGCTGACTGAAGTTGGCTTTACCGCTCTCCATGTTTTGTAACAACGCGTCCTGCTGCCCGGCATCGAGTTGGGCAAACACCTTAGCGTGCTGCTGCTTGCTGTACTGGTCCGCATCAGCCAGGCCAAGACGGTAAATCTGTTGCGGCACCAGCGGCAGTTGATAACCCATTTCTTTGGGTAAGTCGGGATTAAACGGGCCCTGCATATACCAGTTCGCGCCGGTGGCATAAGGTGTATTCATCTGGCGATCGATAAACTCAGGCACGCCAGCTTCCAGCGCGCCGGGGCCTCGTTCATCGGCAGGAATCAGACGCGCAACCGCAGCCTTAATAAAGGCAAATTCTTCGGCGGTAAACCAGGTGGGCTGATAATCGCGAGCAGACGGAGTTTCGGCGGGTGCGGCCGCCTGAGCGGGTGCAGAAAATGCACCGAATGCGCTACTGCCTACCGCCACTGCGGGCGCCAGGGTGATGGTCTTCAGCAAAAAATCCCTGCGTGAATGACCCTTTTTCTGGTCTGACATGACATTGCCTCATCACCGCATCAACTGCGGTACGAAAAAGAGAAGTGAGTGCGTTGTAGTGGTTTTTATCTGCGGATTTCGGGTACAACCAACTGTTACCGGTAACAGTTGGCGCAAGTGTAACACCATTACCAATAAACATTTAGTTTAAGGAAACAAAAAAGCACAATTCCATTAACATATATTTTGTCGATGTCATGTTCAGAAACAACAGGCTACAGACAGATAGCCGTTTAAACGTTATAAAAGCGATTACACAACAGCGGAGTACCTATGTTTAAGTCTTTCTTCCCGCGACCGGGGCTGTTTTTCAGCACGGCCGCCATTTGGAGTTTGCTGGCCATTTTTGCCTGGTTTGGCTTCGCCAGCGAGTTACCTGGGCATTTTTGGCCTGCTTTTCAGGCGGCAATGAAGCAGCCATTGCCCACGACGGTGATGCGTTTTATTGCACCGGGTGAATTGTGGTTTTATGCCTATTACTGGCTGATGGTCGCGATCTTCGCGGTCGCCTGGCGGCTGGTTGATAACCATCCCTGGCAGCGCTGGTCGGTATGGGGTTCGGCACTGATTATTTTTGTTACCTGGTTTGGGGTGCAGGTCGGTGTTGCAATTAACGCCTGGTATCAGCCCTTTTACGACCTGATCCAAAAGGCATTAACAAAACCAGGCGCAGTACCGATTAGCCAGCTCTATTCTGAAGTTGTGGGTGTAGCAGGCATTGTTATGGTGGCTGTGGCAATTGGCGTAATTAATGCCTTCTTCATCAGCCACTGGGTATTTCGCTGGCGTACTGCCATGAACAATTACTATATGCATCACTGGCAGCGCTTACGTCATATTGAAGGCGCAGCCCAGCGTGTCCAGGAAGATACCATGCGCTTTGCGGGTACTCTCGAGGGCTGGGGCGTCAGTTTTATTCAGGCTATCATGACGCTCATCGCCTTTTTACCCATACTGGTTCAGTTGTCGCATCATGTAAAAAGCGTACCGATTCTTGGCTCCATACCTTATGCACTGGTCATTGCCGCCGTTGTCTGGTCTGTACTGGGAACAGGACTATTAGCATTAGTCGGATTAAAGTTACCAGGCCTGGAGTTTCGTAATCAGCGGGTAGAAGCCGCTTATCGTAAAGAACTGGTTTACGGTGAAGACCATGCCGATCGCGCCACGCCGCCGACGGTAAAAGTGCTTTTCGACAATGTCAGGTTGAATTACTTCCGACTCTACTTTCATTATCTGTATTTCAATATTGCCAGGATGTTCTATTTGCAGATAGACAATGTCTTTGGCCTGATTATGTTGTTTCCCTCAATCGCCGCCGGAACCATAACGCTGGGTCTGCTAAACCAAATCAGCAACGTTTTCGATCAGGTGCGCAGCTCGTTCCAGTACCTCATCACCTCGTGGTCAACATTGGTTGAACTGATGTCTATCTATAAACGTCTGCGCAGCTTTGAGCAGATTCTGGATGACGTGCCGCACGGTGAGATGATGCGTGACGCCTCTGAAGACGTGTCATAACCTGAGATCTTCGCCTGCGGCGGATTAGCGCAGCAGGCGAATCATCATGCGTTCAGCGTCATGCACAGGATGCTGCCAGGCCATGCTGGCAGCGCTTTGCGCCATTCCGGCGGTTTGACGCTGACAAACCGTGCTTTTCCGTTGACAGCGATCGCCAGACTGGGAGCCGTCTTAGCGGCCTTCCGGGTGATGCTGATACGTTTTCGCCTTTATCCCCCTGACCTGAGTCACGCTCTCCTCACCTAAATCGGTGATGTCCTCTCACATCCCCTGGCGCCTGACAGGGCTACGGCAGCCTTACCGTTTCACGCGTTGACGACCGTTCGGGGTAAGCGTGTTTATCACCTTGCTGCTACTGGCAGCAAAACGTTTCCCGCATGACGCCGTTACCGGTGCAGCAAGCGCGTTAGTGTGTTTGAAATTCAGGCAAGCGCCTGATGCAGGCTGAAATGATTATTGCGTGCTTAAAAAGGTGAACGTCTGGCAGGGAAACAAGGATGGGAAAGGATAAGACGGAAACGGATATGCACCCACAAACGCCGCCAGGACGCCCAAAGGCGTCCTGTCAGCACACAACTTCCAGCATTATTTCAGCAGTTCAGCCGTCATATGTACGCCGTTGTTGGTGTTGGCTTCGGTGATTTTATAGGAAGCACCAGCTTCTTGCGCCTGCGCAGCAATTTTCGCTTCGGTGCTGTCCAGAGTAGAACCGGTCGCGGTCACAGTTTGCGCGAAGCCTGCAACAGGAAGTACGGCAAGGGCGATAACAGCAGCAAAAGTTTTGATAGCTTTCATGATTAATTCCTCGGTCTTTTTCAGTTTAATTAAGGCGTTCTGCCTTGTGTGAAAACATAATAGGCCGAATCTTGATCAGAAAAAAGCAGAGGGTTTTGCTTAAGTTGTTCAATAAAACTGAAAGTAAAGAGCACGTTTAGCTTGGTTAAAACACAAAAGGTTAAAAAACCAGGATAAAATAGAAAGGCAGCATATATTGCTGCCATAGGTCCACTCAACCGTGATGCCTGACGCGCGTATATATCGTGAGCGCCGCCACCAGCATCAGCGCGCTGCTGGCAAGAAACACACCGCCCGCGCCGCGAAAATCGAACATCCAGCCTCCTGCAGCCGCGCCCACCGTGATGGCCAGCTGTATGGTCGCCACCAGTAAACCGCCGCCGGATTCGGCATCGTCAGGCACCGCTCGTGAAATCCATGTCGACCAGCCCGTCGGCATCGAACCAAAGGCCAGGCCCCAGAGCGCAACGCCCACGGCGACCAGCCCACCCACATGACCAAACCCTACCAACAGTGAGGCTGTGATGCCCATCAGCAAGGCCATTCCGCTCAGCGTCAGTGACACACTACGTGTCACCAGATAACCAGCCAGATAGGTGCCCAAAAAGTTGGCGATGCCGAATGCCAGCAGCACCAGAGAGAGCTGGCTAAGGTTCAAGCGTGCCACGCTTTCCAGGAACGGACGCAGATAAGTGAAAAAAGCAAAGTGCGCGGTAAACATGATGATCACCGCCAGCATTCCCCAGCGCATGACATTAATCCGTAGCAATGACAGCACGCCGCCGCTGCGCGTGTTGCCTTCCACCGGCATGGCGGGAAGCGTGAAAAACTGCCACAGCAGGGAAGTCGCCCCCAGGCCCGCCGTAAACAGAAAGATAGCGCGCCAGCCGACCAGCCCACCCAGATAACTGCCCAGCGGCGTCGCTATGATGGTCGCCAGTGAAATACCACTAAAGACGATGGAGAGGGCGCGCGGCACCTGATCGGCGGGCACCAGCCGCATGGTAATGGCGGTCGACAGCGTCCAAAAACCGCCGATTGCCACGCCAAGCAGGACGCGCGCCAGCAAAATGACGGTCAGATTGGCGGCAAAGGCCACCATCAATGCCGAGACGATGAGGAGTAGTGAGAATGCCAGCATCATCACCCGGCGATCGATACGTCCTGCCACGCTGCCTACGGTCAGGCTGGTAAAGAGTGCAATCAGGGCCGTGACGGTAACGGTTTGCCCTGCCAGCCCTTCTGAGACATTAAGGCTGTGTGCTATCGGCGTCAGCAGGCTGATCGGTAAAAACTCTGCGGTGATCAGGCTAAACACGCCAAACGCCATCGCAAAGACGGCCCCCCACGCAGGACGCGTGGATAAGGAAACCTCATCAGCCACGTCGGTGTTCAGACTCATGTTGCTTCTCCGGATAAAAAAAGTAGTGCTGAGCATAGAGGGGAAGAGCAAGACGATCTATGATGGTTACACCGTTATTTTTGATAATTCGTCTGGATTCTGCCATGAGCCGTTACGATGAGTTAACCAGTGAGTTGCTAATGGGCATGCGCCTGTACGGCGTTAACTACCAACGTATTGCCGTCAGCGCCCCGTTTGGCTTGCGCTTTAACGCCTCGCCGGGACGCGCCCAGTTTCATTTTGTGGGCCGAGGTACGCTGTTGGTGCGAGGTGCGTCCGGCGCACTTTTCACGCTCAACAGTGGCGATGCCCTGCTCATCCCACACGGTAAACCGCACAGCCTGCTTTCCAGTGAGGAAGCGGACTGTCAGTGTATTGACTCCCTGGCAAGCAAGCCGATCTGCGACAGCATCTGCGCCATTACCGCGCCCGCGGATGCCTGTGAAGATGACCACAGCGTCTTGTTATTCAGCGCCAGCATGGCGTTTGAACTGGGCGGTATGCAGCCTTTAATCAACACCATGCCGGACGTCATGCTGGTCAGTACGCTGCTGTCGCAATATCCGGAGATTCGCCCGATGCTGGAAGCGATGGAACGTGAGTCCCGCACCCGACATGCGGGCCATGCGGGCATCCTTTCGCGTCTGGCGGATGTGGTCGCTGCGCTGGTGGTGCGTGGCTGGGTGGAGAATGGCTGCGGGCAAAGTAGCGGACTGGTGCAGGCGATGCGCGATCCGCGCCTGAGTCAGGCCATTGCGGCCATGCACCGTTCGCCAGGCGAGAACTGGACGGTAGAACGTCTGGCGCGCGAAGCCGGAAGTTCACGCTCGGTGTTTGCCGAACGCTTTCTTCATGCCACCGGTATGACACCGCTGCGCTACCTGACCGAATTACGTATGCGGCTGGCCGTCAAGCGCATCGTCAATCATGGCGAAGCGCTGGAAACGGTAGCCTTCGATTTGGGGTACGGTTCGCTGGCCGCTTTTAGCCGCGCGTTCAAACGGATTATCGGACGGTCGCCGGGTGCGCTGCGTGCCGAGTATGTGAGCACGCAGGCAGCCGTTTCTTAGCGAAACACGCTTATCGCTTCCACCAGCCGGTTAGCCTGGTGAGTCATGCGACCCGAGGCTTCCGCGCTTTCCTGTACACGGGCCGCATTTTGATGGGTGATATCATCCAGATCTTCCACCGCCGTGCTCACTTCACTCAGCGCGGTGGACTGTTCGGCGGTCGCGGCACTGATTTGCGCAATCAGGGAAGTGACATTCTGTACCTGCTGCACAATGTCCTGCATGGTATGGCCTGCTGCGCCCGCATGCTCATTGCCTGAACTGACCCGGCTGGCACTGGTTTCAACCAGCGCTTTGATCTCGCTGGCGGCTTTTGCACTGCGCTGCGCCAGGCTGCGCACCTCACCGGCGACGACGGCGAATCCTTTACCCTGCTCGCCCGCTCTGGCAGCTTCGACTGCGGCGTTCAGTGCCAGAATATTGGTCTGAAAAGCAATGCTGTCGATCACGCTGGTAATACTGGCAATGCGCTGTGAGCTGTCAGCAATTTCCGCCATCATCCCCATCATTTCTTTCATTACGTCGCCGCCTTTAATGGCAGCTTCGCTGGTGTTAACCGAGAGCGAATTCACTTCCTGGGCGGTCTGCGTATTGCTTTTCACCGTGGCGGTCATTTCGTTCATGGTCGCGGCCGTTTGCTGCACGTTGGCTGCCGCCTGTTCGGTACGCCGGCTCAGTTCGTTATTACTGCGGGCAATGGCATCACTGGCACTCAGCACATTAATGGCCTGGCCGCTGACATCATCCACTAACCAGCGAAACATCAAACCCAGCTGTCCAATGGCACGGAGCGTCATGCCCACTTCATCGATGCGATCCATCTGCTCAACCTGGTGACTGGCACCGGTTGCCACCCGCAGCGCCTGCTTACACATGCGTTCAATGGGACGGGAAATCTGCTGTTCGAGCCACAGGCTGACCAGCAACAGCAGGCAGGCCATCCCACCAGCAAATCCGCTCAGCGCCAGCAGCGAGACGCCCATTGCCCACACACCGGCCACGGACAGCGGCAATACAGCCAGTAAGGCGGTACGGATGCGCCAGCGCAGCGGCAGCGTTTTCAATATCGACCCCAGACGACGCCAGCCGCTGCGGACAATCAGCCCTTTATGAAACTGGCGGCCTTTCGCGCGTCCTTCGCGGAAATCGCGATAAAGCGCTTCACACTGCTTCACTTCCTGCGCTGAAGGCTTGGTGCGCACCGACATATATCCCTGAACGTTGCCATCACGCACGACCGGAATGGCATTCGCCCGCACCCAGTAATGGTCACCGTTTTTACGTCTGTTTTTCACCAGCGCCGTCCAGGGCTCGCCCTGTTTTAAGGTTGCCCACATGTCTGCAAACGCCTCTGGCGGCATATCCGGGTGGCGCACCATATTGTGCGGCTGCCCTTTTACCTCATCAGATGAAAATCCACTGGCCTCAATAAAAGCGTCATTGGCATAGGTGATATAACTGTTGAGGTCGGTGGTAGACATCAGCGTTGCATGATCGTCATAGACATATTCACGCTGAGAAACAGGTTGGTTGTTACGCATAGGCGTCCTTGTTAGTACCAGTCAGACTTGCACCAGAAGCATTAATGAGTGAATGTTAAAAGGTAAAGATTACCTTTTTTTATGTTTTCGGCACTTGCGTAATGACTCTTTAGTGCTACACGTAAATTTGTTGCATTAAAAAAGCCGCTTTATCGCGGCTTTCTCTGTTTTAGGGGATCGGATACATCACGTCGGCTGAGCTTACTTTACCGCTACTGGTTAGCACACAGCAGGTTTACTGGGGTTTTGCGCTAAATGGCACGCCGAATCCATTCACTTTCAGGCGTGCTAATGCGGTTTTCATCATTTACTGCTTATGAATTCAGCTCAGATCGATATTGCGCATACCGAACCACCACGTCAGTAAAAAGCCGCTTATCCAGGCGACGATCAATCCTCCCAGATAAACCGCCATGCCGGCAAAAATACCCTGATGGGAAGTCATCAACGGCAGCGTGACCAACCCAGAGGGGCCAAATACCGTATTCATGCCCACCGGCAATCCCAGCCACGCCACTGAGCCAATGAAAAATCCGCCGATGGCCCCCCCGCCGCAGGCCGTGATAAAGGGTTTAAGGCGCGGCAGCGTCACACCATATATGAGCGGTTCACCGACGCCGAGTAAGCCCGGTACGATGGCACCTTTGATCTGGGCACGCAGCAGTGCACCTTTTTCTGCTTTGCACCAGAGCGCCAGCGAGGCCCCGACCTGACCTGCACCAGCCATGGCCAGAATCGGGAACAGTGAATTAAAGCCCTGGGTTTCCATCAGGGCAAAATAGACCGGAATAAAGCCCTGATGGATGCCAAACATCACGGCAATTAAAAACAGTCCGGCCAGCAGTGCGCAACCAAACGGATTGTTATTGAGATGGATAAACAGCCACGACATGCCCTTAAACAACTCGCCGCCTAACGGCATGATCAGCAAGTATGTCAGCGCGCCGGTGATCAATAAGGTCAACAGCGAAGTAAGAATCATATCCAGATTGTCCGGGATGACCTTGCGCAGTTGTCTTTCCAGCCAGCCGCCAAACATGGCCGCCAGCAGGACGCCGATAATATTGCCGCGCGGATCGATCGCCACGCCAAAAAAGCTGTCCATGCCGCTGTAGTAGCCGACTTTTGCATCGGGCACGTAGCCCAGAATAAACAGTGACGCGATGATGGCCCCGTTTACGCCCGTGCCGCCAAAGGCTTTTTGCGCATTGTAGCCAATCAGAATGCTGAGAAAGGTGAACAGCCCTTTGCCAAACACTTTCATATAGGCCACGCCCTGAATTAACCAGGCAGGATGATCGCCAGGCGTGCTGAGGTGAAGACTTTGCTCAATCAGCGTGGCAAACCCCAGCAGCAAGCCTGCGGCGATAAACCCAGGGATGAGCGGGGTAAAAATGGTGGCGAAGCGCGCCAGAAACTGCTGCAGCGCGCTGGTCTGTCTGGCTTTTATTTGCTGTTTTTGTTGCGCGGCGACCTGCTGCAAAACCGGTGACTCGCCCGGCGCCTGCGCCAGTATTGTCAGCATTCGTTCTGCCGCCGTCTGCGCTTTACCGGGACCGAGCACTATCTGTAACTGATTATCGCTGTCGATGACGCCCAGCACACCAGGCAGGCTTTTCAGCCGGGCAATATCGGCCTGGTTGTGTTTCAGCGTCAGTCGTAAACGGGTCATGCAGTTGCCGCATACGGCGATATTTTCCGCCCCGCCAACCGCCTGCACGATAGCGTGCAGAAGTGCATCGGTCATTTTTGCCATCAGCGTGCTCCCGCATCCTGTAAAGCCTGGCGGATAAAGCCTTTGTGCTGAGCAAGCAGCGCGATCGCCTCGTCGGCAGTTAATCCTGCCAGCACCATCAGAATGGCGGTTTTACAGTGTCCGCCACAGGCCGACAGCGCCGAGCGGGCGCTGGCTTCATCGCAGTCTGTGGCCTGCATAACAATGTTCACCTGACGCTGTACCAGCTTCTGATTGGTGGCCTCAACATCGACCATCAAATTGCCGTAAACCTTGCCGCTGCGAATCATCGCCCCTGTGGTGAGCATATTCAGCACCAGCTTCTGTGCAGTCCCGGCCTTCATGCGTGATGAACCCGTGACCACTTCTGGCCCCACCACTGGCGTCAGCGCAATATCGGCGACCTGCGCCATCTTGCTGTGGGGATTGCAGGTCAGCGCCACCGTGGGAGCAGCGCATTGCCGGGCATAGTCCAGTGCGCCTAAAACGTAGGGCGTCCGTCCGCTGGCGGCGATGCCAACCAGCACATCGTCGCGGCTGAACTGGATATCTTTCAGATCCTGAGCGCCTTGTTCCACATTGTCTTCCGCGTTTTCCACCGCCTGTAGAATGGCCTGATGTCCCCCGGCAATCAGACCAATAACCTGCTCGCGCGGGGTTCCGAATGTTGGTGGGCATTCACTTGCATCAAGAATTCCCAGCCGCCCGGAGGTCCCGGCACCACAGTAAATCAGACGGCCACCCGCGCGGAATGCGGCGCAGATGACATCCACCGCGCGCGCAATCGCCGGCACAATGGCCTCCACGGCCAGGGCGACTTTTTTATCTTCATCGTTGATCACCCGCAGCATCGCCTCGGTGCTCATTTCATCAATATGCTGGCTGGCTGGATTACGCCCTTCAGTGATCATCTGACTGAGATCGATTTTCACGATCGTCCTCCACAGGAATAATTTATTCTGAATATTTTTAACACAACGAATGAATAATTCATCCTTTGCAAACGTTTTTTTCTTCAGTCGTTAGCGGGAATGAAAACAGGGGCAAAAAAAAGGCCCAACCACCGTTGAGCCTTTGTGTGATAAACCGCGATTAACTGGCGGTTTGCGTCCGTAATTGTAATTCGTACGCCCTGGCCTGTTCTACATCGAACTGGTTTTCCCAACGGGCAATCACCAGCACGGCCAGCGCGTTCCCGACCACGTTCAGCGCGGTACGGGCCATATCCATAATGCGGTCCACGCCCGCAATAAACGCCAGCCCTTCCAGCGGGATACCGACGCTGCCCAGGGTGGCTAACAGCACCACAAAGGATACGCCGGGCACACCCGCGATGCCTTTAGAGGTCACCATCAGCGTCAGGACCAGAATAATTTCGTCCGTCAGCGACAGATCGATGCCGTACAGCTGGGCAATAAAAATAGCGGCGATACTCTGGTACAGCGTTGATCCATCGAGGTTAAATGAATAACCGGTCGGGACCACAAAGCTGGTTATCGCTTTGGGCGCGCCATAGGCTTCCATCTTCTCCATGATGCGCGGCAGTACGGTTTCTGAACTGGAGGTCGAGTAAGACAGGATGAGCTCATCTTTTAAAATGCGCATCAGCGTCGTAATGCGTAGCTTACAGAAACGCGCCACCGCCCCCAGCACCACAAAGGCGAAGAACAGGATCGCGACATACACCAGCAGCACCAGCTTAGCGAGCGGCCAGAGTGAGGCGAAACCAAAGTTAGCAATGGTGACGGCAATCAAGGCAAACACGCCCACTGGCGCGTAGCGCATGATCATATGCGTTACCTTGAACATGGTTTCTGACACGCCACGGAACAGGTTTACCAGCGGATCACGCTGTTCTGACGGCAGAGCGGAAAGGCCCAGGCCAAACAGTACCGAGAAAAAGATAATCGGCAGCATTTCACCTTTCGCCATCGAGGCAAAGATGTTCTGCGGGATCAGCGACAGGATGGTTGCCACCAGGCTGTGGGTGCCTTCCTGCACCTGGGCGGTCGTGGCTTCATATTTAGAGATGTCCACCGTTGCCAGCGTAGACATATCAATGCCGGTGCCGGGCTGAAACACGTTGGCCAGGGTAATACCGACAACAATGGCAACGGTGGTAATCACTTCAAAGTACAAAATCGTTTTGAAACCAATACGGCCCAGCTTTTTCGCATCCCCGACACCTGCAATGCCGACAATCAGGGATGAAATCACGATGGGCACGACAATCATCTTTATCAGATGAATAAAGATATCGCCCGCCGGGCTGAGAATATTATTGACTAACCATTCACGATCTTCTGGCTGATTATGCAACACGGCACCGACGATGATGCCAAGTACAAGTGCGATCAGAATCTGCCAGGCAAGGCTGATTTTAAAACCTTTCATAACGCGTAATTTCCTCAGTCAAAACCCGTTTCTCTCTACTGCGAAGGTGCAGAAGACAATACACACAGGGAAGTGAGCAAAAAGCCCGGTAAATTAGAGGGTGTTTGTAGACGGCGTCCCGCATTTAAATGCGATGATTTCCATACCCATTTTCAGACGCGGTCTGAGTTGATACCTGATTATCAGGGGCGGATAAGTACCATTTTCACTGCAGTAAATGCAACCCTTGGTGGCTTCGATTAAAACTTCACCATCTGGTCAGCATAAAATGCTGGCGCAGACGTTAATCCCTAACTTGCTGTTATGAAAAGTAATACTTCGATAAGTTTTCGCATAGCTATTCAGACTATGCTCAATGTGTGTGCGGTTCGTTTGCTGATTTTTTAAACAGCAGCATACACAAAATGTTGCAACTTAAATCCCCATTCTCCGCAGGGAGTTAGCGTTTATTTCCTCTGTTTACGACGTTTTTATGTCAGCAAGGTTAACGCGTGATCTATGGCGCAAAAAAGAAACAAAACCGGCTGTCGGGCTTCACTTAACCATTGATTGACATATGATTAACATCTTCAAGGAGATTCGCCATGAGCCAAAATCATAACTATCCTGTTCCAGAAAATATTGCAGCAAACGCGCTGATTACTGCCGAACAGTATCAGGCGATGTACCAACAATCCGTTACCGACCCAGAAACGTTCTGGGGAGAGCAAGGTAAAATCCTTGACTGGATAAAGCCTTACAGCAAAGTTAAAAACACCTCTTTTGCGCCAGGCAATATTTCTATTCGTTGGTACGAGGACGGCACGCTCAATCTGGCAGCGAACTGTCTGGATCGTCATCTGGCTACCCGAGGCGATCATCCTGCCATCATCTGGGAAGGCGATGATGCCAACGAAAGCAAAACCCTTACCTTTCGTCAGCTTCATGCTGATGTCTGTCGCTTTGCCAACGTACTGGAACTGCTCGGCGTTAAAAAAGGCGACGTCGTTGCGATTTATATGCCCATGGTGCCGGAAGCGGCAGTCGCTATGCTGGCCTGCGCACGAATTGGGGCCGTACATTCGGTGATCTTTGGCGGCTTTTCACCCGAAGCCGTGGCCGGTCGTGTTATCGACTCCAGTGCCGCATTAATTGTGACGGCCGATGAAGGCGTGCGTGCTGGCCGTACCATCCCACTGAAGAAAAACGTGGATGATGCGTTAAAAAATCCCAATGTAAACAGCGTGAAAAACGTCGTGGTCTTTCAACGTACCGGCAAAGATGTCGGTTGGGTGGAAGGGCGCGACCAGCACTGGCATGAGCTGATGCAGAACGCCAGCACTAACCACTCTGCGGCTGAGATGCAGGCAGAAGATCCGCTGTTTATCCTGTATACCTCAGGTTCAACCGGCAAGCCAAAAGGCGTGCTGCACACCACCGGCGGCTATCTGGTTTACGCCGCCACCACCTTTAAATTTGTTTTTGACTACCATCAGGACGACATTTACTGGTGTACGGCTGATGTGGGCTGGGTAACCGGCCACAGCTACCTGTTATATGGCCCACTGGCCTGCGGGGCCACAACGCTGATGTTTGAAGGCGTGCCTAACTGGCCAACCCCGGCCCGTATGGCGCAGGTGGTGGATAAGCATAAAGTCACCCTGCTCTATACTGCCCCCACGGCTATTCGCGCGCTGATGGCAGAAGGCGATAGAGCGATTGAAGGAACGGATCGTAGCAGCCTGCGTATTATGGGATCGGTGGGAGAGCCGATTAACCCGGAAGCCTGGGAGTGGTACCACAAGAAGATTGGCAACGGCAAATGTCCGATAGTCGATACCTGGTGGCAGACCGAAACCGGGGGCTTTATGATCGCCCCGCTGCCCGGCGCGACCCTGCTCAAGGCCGGTTCCGCGACCACGCCTTTCTTCGGCGTACAGCCCGCGCTGGTGGATAACGAAGGCCATCCTCAGGAAGGTGCCTGCGAAGGTAACCTGGTGATCACAGACTCCTGGCCCGGTCAGGCCCGCACGCTGTTCGGTGACCACGATCGTTTCGAACAAACTTACTTCTCTACCTTCAAAAATGCCTACTTCAGCGGCGACGGTGCGCGACGGGATGAGGACGGTTATTACTGGATTACCGGCCGCGTGGACGATGTGCTGAATGTGTCAGGCCACCGCCTGGGCACGGCCGAAATCGAGTCAGCGCTGGTTTCCCATCCTAAAATCGCCGAAGCGGCTGTCGTCGGGTTCCCGCACAGCATCAAGGGCCAGGCCATTTACGCCTATATCACCCTGAATCACGGCGAGGAGCCGTCACCTGAGCTTTATACCGAGGTACGTAACTGGGTACGCAAGGAAATTGGCCCGATTGCCACACCCGATGTGTTGCACTGGACCGACTCTCTGCCAAAAACCCGCTCCGGCAAAATTATGCGCCGTATCCTGCGCAAAATTGCCGCAGGCGATACCAGTAATTTAGGCGATACCTCGACGCTTGCCGATCCTGGCGTCGTCGAGAAATTGCTTGAAGAGAAACAGTCCATCACCATGCCGTAATCATCCGGCGGAAAGCATCAGGCTTTCCGCCACCACTTCCCTACGTAGTGTGTTTCTGTAGTCACAAAAATATAACTAATTCACGCGCTTGCGTGAGGTCCACGCCTGCATGCTTCTGGAGATAATGTGATGAATGATGCCCTGCCCGAACAGGAAAGGATCTACCAACAAATTGAAAGTAATCCTCGCTTTCAGGAATTGGTACACAAGCGCCAGTCCTTTGCCCTGCTGTTGTCGATAATCATGCTGGTGCTGTATATCGGCTTTATTCTGCTTATTGCTTTTGCCCCTGGCTGGCTGGGTACGCCCCTGTATGCCGGTACCAATGTGACGCGCGGCATCCCGCTCGGGGTGGGGTTGATCGTCATCTCTTTTTTACTCACAGGCGTTTACGTCTGGCGCGCAAATGGCGAGTTTGATCGCCTGACCAAAGCCATCCTCAGCGAGGTGAAACTATGATTCGTCTTATGCTGTGGATGCTGGCAGCGCTGCTGCCCTTTTCTGCTCTGGCTGCCGATGCCATCACCGGTGCGGTGCAGAAACAGCCCGTCAATTATCAGGCGATCGTCATGTTTGTGATTTTCGTCGGTGCCACGTTAAGTATTACGTACTGGGCGTCGAAGCGAACCCGCTCACGTAGCGATTACTATACCGCTGGCGGCAACATCACCGGCTTTCAGAATGGCCTGGCCATGGCAGGTGACTTCATGTCCGCAGCCTCCTTTCTGGGTATTTCGGCCCTGGTGTATACCTCGGGTTATGACGGCTTAATCTATTCGCTGGGCTTCCTGGTGGGCTGGCCGATGATTCTGTTCCTGATTGCCGAGCGCTTGCGTAATCTGGGTCGCTATACTTTTGCCGATGTCGCCTCTTATCGCCTGAAGCAAAAACCGATTCGTACCTTGTCGGCTTGCGGCTCACTGGTCGTCGTCGCGCTGTACCTGATTGCGCAGATGGTCGGTGCAGGCAAGCTGATCCAGCTCCTGTTTGGCCTGAATTATCACGTTGCCGTTATCCTGGTGGGCATTCTGATGGTGATGTACGTGCTGTTTGGCGGCATGCTGGCGACCACCTGGGTACAGATCATCAAAGCCGTTCTGCTGCTGTTTGGTGCCACGTTTATGGCCATTATGGTCATGAAAAGCGCCGGGTTTAGCTTCAATACCTTGTTTACCGAGGCGATGGCGGTACATCCGAAAGGCGCAGCCATTATGCAGCCTGGCGGGTTGGTGAAAGATCCGATTTCCGCCCTGTCGCTGGGGCTGGGACTGATGTTCGGTACTGCGGGATTGCCGCATATCCTGATGCGCTTCTTTACCGTTGCCGACGCCAAAGAGGCGCGTAAAAGCGTGTTTTGGGCCACCGGTTTTATGGGTTACTTCTACTTCCTGACCTTTATTATCGGTTTCGGTGCCATTCTGCTGGTAGGGGCTAATCCGGCCTTCAAAGATGCCTCCGGCGCATTGATCGGCGGTACCAATATGGCGGCGGTGCACCTGGCGGATGCAGTCGGTGGCAGCACCTTCCTGGGCTTTATTTCAGCAGTGGCATTCGCCACCATTCTGGCGGTGGTTGCCGGTCTGACGCTGGCGGGTGCCTCGGCGGTCTCTCATGATTTGTACGCCAGCGTCTACCGTAAAGGACAGGCCAGCGAGCGCGACGAGCTGCGGGTTTCAAAAATTACGGTGCTGGTGTTGGGGGTTGTGGCTATCGCCCTTGGCATTTTGTTCGAAAAGCAGAACATCGCCTTTATGGTCGGGCTGGCATTCTCGATTGCGGCCAGCTGTAACTTCCCGATCATCCTGCTGTCCATGTACTGGTCAAAACTGACCACGCGCGGCGCAATGGTCGGTGGCTGGTTAGGGCTGATCACCGCCGTAGTGCTGATGATTCTTGGCCCAACCGTCTGGGTGCAGGTGCTGGGACATGCGTCGCCCATTTATCCTTATGAGTATCCGGCCCTGTTCTCTATCACTATCGCCTTTTTGGGCACCTGGCTGTTTTCTGTTACTGACCATTCGCAACAGGGTGCAGAAGAGCGATCACGCTTCCGGGCGCAGTTTATTCGCTCCCAGACCGGTGCCGGTATTGAGAAAGGCAAAGCGCACTAACCGCGTTAACTGAGCATAAAAAAGGGCAGTGACCGCAAGGTCACTGCCCTTTTTCTCGAGCCGACATCAGAAGCGCAGTGACGCGCCTACGTACGGACCATCAACGAGTACGTTATCTTTACGACCGCCTTTGTTATTCAGCTCAATATACTGATAACCCACGCGCAGGTTCAGCAGAGAGATCGGCGTGAAGCTCACACCACCGCTCGCTTCCTGGTAGCTGTCGAGATGATCGGTAAGGCCTTCCGGCGCATAATAATACTGACCGTACAGACCCCACATGCTGTTGAAGCTGTACTGTGCGCTACCGCCCAGCGCCACCGCAAATCCGTCTTTCCCGTCTTCAGGATGGGTAAAAATCGCCTTTGCGGTTGGCGCCAGTCGCAGATCGCCGACATCAACGTTGTAACCCAGACCCGCACCATAGGTGCTGCCGTCATGATCGCTACGCAACCAGTTGCCGTTCAGGAACAGGCCCGGCGACGTCGTGCCCAAACCGAGATTAAGGTTGGTGCTGTGCTCGCCAACATCAACGCTGCCTTCGATGGCCTGCGCGGCGCCGCTCAGCATAATGAAGCTCAGAGCGCTTCCAGTGACAAGTTGCTTAAACATGATTCTACTCCATGAAGGGTCAAATAATTCCGCATCAAGGGTAGCAGTCTGAAATGAGGTGACAACTAAATTTGGAAAGCTTTACGTAAAAAGAGATGTCATTTTGTGCCAAAAAGGACAAGTCGCTGTGAATTACGCGGAGAACAGTCGCAATCCGGGTTAACCGTATCCGGCGCAGGCTTGCCTTAGTGCGCCCACATCAGGTGCCCGATAAACGGAGCCAGTATGACGGTGACGACGCCAGACAACATCATCACCAGGCTTGAAACCACGCCTTCCTGCGGCCCCAACTGGTAGGCGCGTGCCGTACCGGCACCGTGCGAGGCGGCACCCAGCCCAGCGCCTTTCGCCACGCCCTGTTTGATCGCGATGCGCAGGAACAGTACATCCCCTACCGCCATGCCAAATACGCCTGTCACAACCACAAACAGCGCCACCAGATCGGGCTGCGCGCCCATCGGCTTTGCCGCCGCCAGCGCGAAAGGTGTGGTAATGGATCGCACGGCGAGACTGCGCTGAATGGTTTCCGGTAAATTCAGTAAGCGCGCCAGCCATACGGAACTGCATATCGACACCGTTGTGGCAGTTAACACGCCCGCACTCAGCGATAACCAGTGGCGTTTAATCACGTCCAGATTTTCGTAGACCGGCACCGCAAAGGCTAACGTCGCGGGGCCGAGTAACCACAGCAGCCAGTGGCTTTCCGCAATATAGTTTTGCCAGCTGATATGGGTCAGCAACAGCAGCGTCACCAGAATGAGCGGCGTCATGACCAGCGGCATCAGTAACAGCGTTGTCCAGCGACGATACAGCCGTTTATTCAGGTAATAAATCACCAGCGTGACGGCGGCACATAACAGACTGATGAGCAGATTATGCATTATTGCCCTGCTTACGCGCCGCGCGCGTGACTTCAAAACGGTACAGGCGATCGACCACCAGGGCTGTCGCCGCCAGCACCAGTAGCGTACTGACCGCAATCACCACCAAAATCCGCCAGCCTTCCATCTGCAGCAGGTCAGCGTAATTCACCACCGCCACCACCGCCGGGATAAAAAACAGCAGCATCTCTGCCAGCAACCAGCTTGCACCGGCTTTCACCCAGCGCAGCGGTAAAATGCGTAACGCAATCAGCATCAACATCAGCAGCATACCGACAATGTTGGCAGGCAGTGGCAGGTGCAGCCAGTTCACCAGTTGCTCGCTGGCGATAAAGACCGAGATAAACAGCACCAGCTGTAAAGGTAAGCTGAGCCGTTGCAGCCTGCCGACGTTCAGGCGGCGCAATGCCAGTGCCATCGTTTTTCTCCCATCAAGTTAATGCGCTCAGTATAGAATCACGAGGTACTGTGAAAAAAATGAATTAAAATTATTCAAATCATGCCAGAAAGGAATAGTTATGGACGTTCGCGCGTTGCGTTACTTTACCGAAGTGGTACGTCAGCAAAGTTTTACCCGTGCTGCACAGAAGCTGTTCGTGACACAGCCTACGATCAGCAAAATGGTGCGCCAGCTGGAAGAGGAGCTGGACTGCGCACTGCTCATTCGTGATGGGCGACGTCTGCACCTGACGGATAGCGGGCAAGCGGTCTATCAGCGCGGGCTGGCTATTCTGCAAGAGTTTCATCAGCTTGAGGCCGAGATAGGCGATATCAATCAGCTGAAAACCGGCAAGCTGCGGTTGGGCATTCCCCCGATGGTGGGCATGCAGATTGCCGGATCGGTTTCGGCGTTTCGCCGTCGCTATCCGGGTGTGGAACTCAGTATTGCTGAGTTTGGCGGCTTAACGGTTCAGGAAGCGGTGCTGGCGGGCACGCTGGATATTGCCCTGACGGCCCTCCCCGTTGATGCCGAGTTGCCCCTCGAAACCTTATCGCTTATGCAGCATCCGCTGTGTGTGTTACTGCCACGTCAGGCACCCTGGCTGCAGCGCACGCAGCTTGGCCTGAGCGATTTGGCCTCCCATCCTTTGCTGATCTTTAATGAAGAGTTTTCGCTGAACCGCCAGTTGATGAAAGCGTTTCAGCGTCAGGGGATCACGCCTGAGATTGCAGTACGTAGCGGGCAATGGGATTTTCTGGCGGCCATGGTGCAGGCGGAGATGGGCCTGGCGATACTGCCGGAGCCCATTTGCCAGCGGTTAGATAAGCAGTCGTTATTGTGGCTTCCGCTGGAGTCCGAGCTGCAGTGGCATCTGGGGCTGATCTGGCGTGAAGGCAGCTACCTGTCACGCAGCGCGCGGGCCTGGATAGCGTGTTGCCGGGAACACTGGCCTGATAATGCGCCGCGTCTTTCCGTCTAGCGCCCCAGGCCGCCCGATAATCGCAGAGCGCAGGTTATCGGGCGAACGGGAGTGCATAACAAGAAGATTACTCTTCTTTCTCAATCAGCAGCGCTTCCAGCAGGTCCAGATCGTGCAACAGTTTTTGCATCGTCTCGTTTGATATCTGCTGAGTCGCACGCAGGTGATAGACCTCTGCACGTTCGGCACGTAACGCGTTCAGACGAAAACGACGTTCCAGATTTTCGGCAAACAGCGCGTGCTCAAGATCGTTTTTCCCTTCCGCGCGACGACGCAGATTACCGATCACCCGCAGGCTGACCTCTTTCAGTAACTCAGGGTCGATGTTTTCTTCGGTTTCCTTTTCGAGCCGCGCCTCCATCTTATGCAGACTCTCGATAGCGACGCCGGCCATCACCGCTCTTGCATGCTGCAGTTCGTGCCGATGGGCGCTTTTGTCGATCGTCTCTACACCGCGCAGCAGCATCGGCAGAACGATGACGCCAACCAGCAGCGAGAACAGAATCACGCCGGTTGCGATAAACACCAGCTCGTAACGTGCCGGGAAAGGATGGCCGTTGGTCAGGAACAGGGGAATCGACAGCACACCCGCCAGGGTAATGGCACCGCGTACGCCCGCAAAAGAGGCAATCAGCAGTTCACGCAACGAGTAGCTGGAGAACACTAACGGTTTCTTTTTTAACCAGCGTTTGCTGAAACGCTGCATGATCCACAACCAGCCGAAACGCACCACCATTAACGCCGCATAGACAAGGACGATGTCCGCAAAAATCATCCAGATATCCACATTGGGATCGGCTGTTGCCTGGTCAATCGAGTTTTGCAGAATAGAGGGCAACTGCAGGCCCAGCATCAGGAACACCATGCCGTTAAACACAAACTCCAGCATGTGCCAGACGCTGTTGGCGCGCAGTCGCATGGTCAGCGGCGCCTGGCGGATAATACCGGAGCGCGTGATGGTCATCCCGGCCGCGACGGCGGCTAAAATCCCGGAAACGCCCAGGTGTTCTGCAATCAGATAAGAGGCAAAAGGCAGCAGCAGCAGCAGGACAATCTGAGTGGCAGCATCGTCCCCGCCGCTCCAGCGGTTCAGGACGCGCAGCGATTTACCGTAGAGCCAGCATACCGCGACACCGGCGATCAGGCCGCCCACGGCCACTTTCAGGAACTCGACGCTGGCTCCGCCCCAACTAAACACCATGGTGCCCATCGCCACTGCGACCGCAAATTTCAGTGAAACCAGGCCAGAAGCATCGTTCATCAAGGCTTCGCCTTGCAGTATTCCCATAATTTTCTTCGGAATACGGCCTTCGCCGACAATGCCTGACAGCGCCACGGCATCGGTAGGTGATAGCACAGCCGCCAGGGCGAAAGCGGGGATCAGGGGAATCCCGGGCACCGTCCAGTAAATCAGATAGCCAATACCGACAACGGTAATCAGCACCAGCACCAGCGCCAGGCCAAGGATTTCCCGCCCGTAATGCAGGAACTCGCTGACCGGTGTTTTCCAGCCGTCAGCAAATAACAGTGGCGGAATGAATAAGACGAGGAAGAGTTCCGGGTCGAAATCCACGTGCAGCCCGAAGGTCGGCCAGGCCAGCAGCGCACCGACGGCGATCTGCACCAGAGGCAGGGGAATCTGAAAAGGCAGAATACGGGCAGCCACCCCGGAGAGCGAGACCACCAGCGTCATAATCAAAATAGTAAAAAAGATTTCCATGCTTTCCTTAGGCGGTAGTTATCTTCGAATCAACATTAGGTTAAAAGTGTAAAACAAACTGGCGAGGGCGGGAAAAGCTACGCGTGCTTCAACGAGCAAAAAGCGGATAATTCCGGACATGCCGCAGCACGTCCGGTTGAACAGTCAGATCGCCCAGCCTCCGGCATAAAAAGCGACTAACGCGACGGCGATCACCACCGTGCCCACGTTTAGCCTGCGCCACTCACCCGCAAACAGACGGCCCACCACCAGGGTCGCGAAACCGATCATGATGCCGGTAACGATGTTACAGGTCAGCACGATGATCACCGCCGTGAGCAGGCCGGACATGGCATCAACGAAGTCACCGAAGTCGATCTTTGCCACGTTACTCAGCATCAGCAGGCCGACGTACATCAACGCAGGCGCGGTGGCGTACGCCGGCACCAGATAAGCCAGCGGAGACATAAACAGAATGAGCAAAAACAGGAGGCCAACAACAATGGCCGTCAGGCCGGTTTTGCCTCCTGCCGCCGTCCCGGCGGCAGACTCGATGTACACGGCCGCCGGTGAGGCACCCACAAGGCCGGCAAACAGGCTACTGACGGAATCCGTGGTCAGCGCCCGGCCGCCGTTAATGATTTGCCCGTCTTTATCCAGCAGGTTAGCCTGGCCCGCCACCGCGCGGATCGTACCGGTGGCATCAAAGACCGCCGTCATCACTAACGCCAGCACGCTGGGCAAGACCGCAGGCTGCAAAGCGCCCATGATGTCGAGGCTGAATAACAGTGACTCGCCCTGCGCATCACGCAGGCTGGGCAAGGCAAACAGTCCCTGCCAGCGCACGGACGGATCGAACGCCAGCCCCAGCGCAGAAATCGCAATAACGGTGAGTAAAATGCCGCCCGGGACACGGCGTTTTTCCAGGCCGAAAATCGCAGCCAGCCCCAGCAAAGACATCATGACGGGGAACGACGTAAAATGGCCCAGCGCAACGGGTAAACCTGAGGCCGGGTTTCTGACGACCAGCCCAACGTTGTCTGCCGCAATCAGCAGCAGAAACAGGCCAATCCCAATGCCGGTGCCATGGGCGACGCCCATCGGCAGATTACGTAAGATCCAGGCGCGAATCCCGGTGGTGGAAATCAGGGTAAAAAGCAGGCCCATCAGGAACACGGCCCCCAGCGCGACCGGAACGCTAATGTGTTGACCCAGGACGAGGCTAAAGGCCGTAAAAGCCGTCAGTGAAATGGCACAGCCAATGGCCAGGGGTAAATTGGCCCACAGCCCCATGATGATCGATCCAACGCTCGCCACCAGGCAGGTAGCCACAAACACCGCCGAGGGTGAAAACCCCGCTTTACCGAGCATGCCAGGCACCACGATCACCGAATAAACCATGGCGAGAAAGGTGGTCAGCCCGGCGACAATTTCCTGCCGCACGCTACTGCCTCGGGCCGAAATGGCGAACCAGGCATCCAGTTTTCCACTGGCCGGGCGTGATTCAATTGACATAGTTGAGCCTCAAAAATTTTTGTTGTTGGATCGCGCGGTAACCGCCCTGACTTCCCTGAAAGCTGTCATCGCCAACAGGCTGCCGACAAAAAGGCAAACGTTTACTTAGCCGCACAGAACGGGGCGTCGTACGTCCCCGTTTAAAGGGGGCCGATTATCCGGCGTTTTCCCGCCGCTTTTCAACCGCTCTGTGAGGATTCCTGGCTATAAAGATCAGGTCGATAACATCGGGGATGCTCTTGATACTATCGTGTAACATTCTGTGCGTCAGGATGCGGTGATGATTACGCCACATTATCGAGAAAGCAGACGAAGATGACGCCGGGCGGCGTCATCCGATAGGACAGGATAATGCGCGATCAGCCAGAAAGATGAATTTCACCGCCTTGCTGAATGGCCCGTTGCCAGGCCGCACGCTGTTGCACGGTCGTTAACCATTTTTGTGTGGCGGGGGCATCCTTCAGTCCGGCGCGCTGGCTCAGCGCCAGAATCGGAAAGCTCATCTGCACATCAGCAATGCTGAAACGCTGACCGGCAAACCACGGATGCACCGAGAGGTGATCTTCAATCACCTGCTTATGCAAGGTAAGTTGTTTATCCAGCCAGGCTTTCTGAACGCCTTTGCCGAGCGCCGCACCGATGGGACGCAGCAACCACGGTACAGGCGCGCTGCCAAGGCGGCCAAAAACCAGCTTCATGACCAGCAGCGGCATCAGTGAACCTTCGGCGTAATGTAGCCAGTAACGCGCCTGCAGCCGTGCCTCTTCGTCGGTGATCTGCAGCCGCCTTTCACTGTCGTACTTCTCTTCCAGATACTCAAGGATCGCCCCGGACTCGGCCACCACGCGATTGCCATCGGTGATAACCGGCGACTTTCCTAACGGATGCACTTTTTTTAACGCGTCCGGCGCCAGCATCGTGGGTTCACGCTGATAGCGTTTGACCTGGTAAGGCACTTCCAGCTCTTCCAGCATCCACAGCACCCGGTGAGAGCGCGATTGTTCAAGATGGTGAACGGTGATCATCATGATTCCCTGTCAGTGAATATGCAGCAAGTATAGACGTCACCTTGTCTTATGCAGTGCACCATCCTGTTCAGGATCAAGCAGTACCGCGCCCGAACCCTGCTGCCCCAGCCGATCGCCGGGATTGCGCAGCGGACAGTCACGCATCGATAAACATCCACAGCCAATGCAACCATCCAAATCGTTACGCAGGCGCGTTAGCGTTTCGATGCGCTTATCCAGTTCGTCGCGCCAGTGCTGGGTCAGATTGCCCCAGTCCTGAGCCGACATACGTTTATCCGCCGGCATGTTTTCAAGGCTGTCGCTGACGCTGGCAAGCGGAATTCCAATGCGCTGTGCAATTTTAATAATGGCGACCCGTCGCAGAACATCACGGCTGTAGCGCCGCTGATTTCCGTTATTGCGGGTGCTAAAGATGAGCCCTTTGCTTTCATAAAAATGCAGCGCAGAGACGGCAACGCCGCTGCGGCGCGCCACTTCACCCGGCGTCAGCACCGGTTTTGGGTAATTGCGATCTTTTTTCATTTGGCACTTTACCTCAAGTTAACTTGAGGAATTATACTCTTTTCCCATCAGAACGACACGCTCCCTCACGACGTCATTCGCCAGCAAACGGGCGCGATTTTCATCGCGACTCGCGCGCAAAGGCAGCATGAACGCACGGGGAAATTCACCAGAAGGATGAGGCCATGATACAAGAAGAGATCATTCATTCACTGACACACTGGATTGACCAAAACCTGGATAAGAGCCTGTCAATTGATGAAGTGGCCGCGAAATCAGGCTATTCGAAATGGCATCTGCAACGTATGTTCCGTAGCGTGACGAAACAAACGTTGGGTGGTTATATTCGTGAACGCCGTCTGACTCTGGCCGCAGAAGCGCTGCGGCAAACTCAGCGGCCGGTATTCGATATTGCGATGCAATATGGTTATGACTCGCAGCAGACCTTCTCCAGGGTGTTTCGCCGCCAGTTTTCCCAAACGCCCACGGCTTATCGCCACGCTATGCGCCGCCAGACGATTCAGCGTCCGCGCCTGATGAGTTTTGACTGCAGCGACAATATGACCAGCTTTACCCAGCGCACCATGGGCGAGTGCTGTCCGGTTAGCTGAATATCACCGTGCGCCTGCCCAGGCGCACACCGCTTTTCTCAGGTTTCCTTCCCCTGCACCCACTACGCACTTCTGCTGAAAAACCAGACAAATTTTGTACAAAATTGGAAAATCGAATGCTATAGTGTGATCCACATCACATTATGACATTTGTTGCCGACGAAAGAGCCCGACCTGACAGACTTTTCCGCCGACGTGATGCTCGCAGACAGTCAGGCGTAAACTCCGATTTTGAGGTCAAAATTGATGGCTACCTTAACCACCAGTTTTCTTGTTATGCGCTGGGAATTGTTGAGCGCTGTAATGATGTTCTTTGCCAGCACGTTAAAAACCCGACTTCGCCAGGATAGCCATCACGTGATGGCATTTATCTGTGGCAGCGTTGGCGTGGGAATGTCGTGCTGGTTTGTGACGGGCTTGATGGGCATCACGCTGAGTATGGAAAACGTACACCATTTTTTCAGCGTCTCTAAAGACGTCTTTATTGACGTAATGAGTCATGCGCCAGCTAACTGGCAAATGCCCTGATTGACCAATAAAAAACCCCGCAACGCGGGGTTTTTTATATTGCTGTGTAACGTCAAATTTTCTTCAACATGACAGGAATCGCAATATCCTGCACTTCTACGTCCGGTCTCTGCGTTCCGCGACGATCCTGAATCCACATGTCACCCATCATCTGATCTAATCCGCTATCCAGTCCCGTCACCATGCCTGCGCCTGGCGTAAACGTAAGCTCGCCGAAGTAAATGTGTTGGTCATGGATATACCAGTCCACGCGCACATAGTCGAAGTCGCTGGCCAGCGTTTTGCTTAACGCCAGTGCCTGCTCTAACGAAGGCATAACCGTTGAGACGTCGAGCCCGGTATCACGAATCTTATGAAACACCTCGCTCAGGTTGTTCACATAAAAGTTCATCGAAAGCTGAGGCTGGCCGCGGTTGTAAATGACCTGAAGCACATATTCAAAGTTGCCATCACGCTTGTTGAACATGTGAAACTTGTAATCAACCGGTGCCTGTTTGCCATCACCAATGTACTGCTCCACCAAAATGCGTGGCTTGATGTAGCGATAGTGGATCTCGCGTGCTTCGCTGGCAAAATCCGTTTTTAACCACGTGTAGCAGTTATGAATGATTTGCTGCTTGCGAAGGGCACTCGGTTCCTCCAGCACGATCTCTACCATGTTTGAAGCATGGTTTGGTTTAATCACCGTTCCCTTCCAGCGCGTCAGGTTGTTGAGCGTGGTGGGATCGGTGGTGTCGTGCAGCAAGGGAATCAGGTACGCACTACCGATTTTCTCAGCAATAAATTCACGCACCGAAAACTTGTCGGACAGGCGTGCATACAGCTGATAATCGCCATGGATGAACTTGCGATACAGCACTTTTTCATTGAAGACCTTTGGCTCATGCAGGTTGGGAAGCCTTCTGAACTTGCGGAAGTAATAAATCCGATCCTGATAAGTCCAGGGCATCTTCTTGATAAAGTACTGCAAACTTCTTCTAAGCTCTTGTTTTAACTTGAGCATATTTGACCTCATTTGTAGGTTTTGTAGTTGAGTGAGGAAACCTGGATTTTTTGAATAACGCCGTGTTTAAAAAAATAATTCATGACGGTCAGGGACAGGAGCTCTGAAAGAAAAACGCTCCATGCGGCTCCCGTAATGCCGTAGTCCTGAATTAGCCACCAGGAAAGCGGCATGCTGATGATCACCAGACAAATGATTTTCTTCAGTAAATAATCAAAGCCCCCTTCTTTCACCATGTAGCGATACGCGACGGTTCCCAGTGCCGAAAAGCTGGTCGCTATCGACAGCAGGGTGATGAGCTGGCCCGACTGCCTGAACGCCGGGCCATACAACGCCGTGATGATCTGTTCGCCAAACAACGCAACGATAAGTAGCATCAGCAGGGACACGGCCATCACGTAGCCATTGAGCCGCGCCGTCAGCCTGATCGCTTCATCACCGCGCGCCCGAAAAATTTCACTGAAGCACGAGGTAATCAGCGCGACCGGGATAAAAATCCATGAAGCGGCGATGGTATTGGCTGCGGCAAACAAGCCCAGTTCTTGTGCAGACGCGATGCCTGCCAAAAACATCTGCGCGGCTTTTACCTGTATAGAAATAAAGATGCTGGAAATCGCCAGCGGCAATCCGGCATACATCAGGTAACGCAAATACAGCGTGCGCGTCGCCGGCGGCGGGAACCGATCCTGATGCGCCTGGTAAAAGGCGTAGCGTTTGATGGCGTAGGGCACTAACGTCACCGTGACCACTGACAGCGTTAGCCACAGTGGGTTAAGGCGTAACCAGGCAATGATAAAGCTCAGGGCAAAGCTCATCAGCATGCCAGCCGCATTCGCAACGGCGTTGAGCTTTGAAGCTAAACGCGCGTTGTTGTAGACGCTAAAGGTGTCCTGCGTGACAAAAACAGACGCCACAAATGAGGCCAGCGCAAATGCCAGGAAATTTTCCTGCATGTTGTACCAAACCCAAATTAATACCGGCACCGAGGTAAGAAGTAATAAACCCATACGCAACGTGCGTGCAATGCGCATTAAACGTAAAGCTTTTGTCGCATTTTTACTGACACGTTTAAACAAAATAGTTTCAGTGCCAAATATGGCTATGGTTTGCACCATGGCAAATAATGACGTTGAAAACGCCATCTGACCAAATAGGGTCGGACCAAAGGATTTGGCCACATAAGACGTCACGAAAATGACGCCAAAAACGGAGATAATCTTTTCAGACATCATCCAGGCGGCATTAGCCATTACGCTCAATTTCATCAACTATTCCTTAGTATTACTCTACCTCTACCGCTTCGGCATCCCCATCCCTGGGGGCGAAGTAATAAGCGCTTAAATTTCAAAGCGAAATTATAAACATCAAGCCAGTCCGGCTCGGAAATGAGAATCGGGTCTTATTTTATCGAGTGAATTCAGGAGAATTCTGATTATACCTGGCCCGAATACCGCCTATTGGAAACGATTTCAAAGTGAAATCAATAATGTTTCCAAAAACCACCCTTCCATAATAAAACAGGTCAAGGAATGTTGAATATCAAATTTACAGTCGTTTTTTATCTTTGGGATGCGATGAATTTATATCAAAAACCGCATACCAGGAAGGCGCGGCATCCCGATCAGAATAAAATAAGATTTATCCCATGATGATATTTATTCTAAATATCTTAATTTAACCCTCGCAATTTAACGTACGTATTTAAATACGGCACTCAATGAAATCATACAGTACCAAAGGTTAATAAAGTAATTCTCATCCATTAATTGATAAGAAAGGTAAGAGCATTTATGAGAAAGTCACGATATAGCGAAGATCAAATCACAAATGCCATTAAAGCTTCTGAATCGGGCGTTAAAGTTAAAGAGATTTGTGAGGAGCTTGGCATCTCTGAGGCAACCTTCTACAGCTGGAAGAAGAAGTTCTCTGGGTTATCTTCAGAAGAAGGCAGAAAAATCAAAGAACTGGAAGAACAAGTTCAGTCTCTGACGCGCGAACTGCATGCGCTCAACTCGGATAAGGAAATGCTACAAAGCGTCCTGAAGAACTTCTTCACCACGAATGACAAACGTCAGGCGGTCAACTTCTTACAGAACACTTTTGATGTTGGAACCCGGCGCAGCTGCCGTTTACTGGATATAAGCCGTAGCGTTTATCATTACCCAGCCGGTTCTGATAACCGCTAATAGTGAGATGACGGCTTTTAATGGCCACATCGCTGCGATTTGTTCTTACCAGAAGAGATGAAGAGCATTTAACAGGACATTTATGGTGGTGCGCTTCGCCCAGTCCGTAATTAATGAATGGATTGGCGGTTACGCTTCTTTTTTTGCGGTAAAATTGATTCACAACAGCAAAAGTCTCGCTATCTACGCCACTTTTATCCGCCCAATCTCATTTCGGTGAGATTGGCGTCTCTCTTTTTTTTCATTAGCACCCCTAAAAGAACCTATATCCCCTGTGCTTTTATGTTCAGTGCTGGTAATGATATCCAGGCCAACATGCTGTTTTTTTCAGCCCAGGCTGGCCCTGAGAAATTTTTTGCCGATCGCGGAATGATTTCCAACAGCATAAAAAGGTAAAAAAAGCCCAGAATAATCCCAGAAAAATAGTTTATTGCTACTAATCACTTTCTTCAGCAAATACCGCTTGTGGGGTGCTATTGATGCCCATTGTTAAACATTAAATAAAAGCGAAGCGTGGTGAAATCCCGATTTAATTAGGGATAGCTGGAGTAAAAGGGGGTTTTCTATAAGGAATTATCTTAACCAAACGGCCTGGCAGCCCGGTTTTCGGGCGTTAAATTCGCTTCCAGGATACACATCGCCCCCCGATAAATGCCATTTGAAGGTTAATCGTGGTCGCAACCTGGACAGAACTGCCTATTTTTTGCTCAAAATAAGGCTTTGCACGGCGGTAAATGGCCGGGTGAGATCGCATTTTGCCGGGAACAGTGCGTGGCATTTAACTGTTGAGAGCCGATTTCCGCCGTGCCAGTGGCCGATTTCGGCATTATTTCGCCAATCATGAGTGAGGCATTATCTGAAAAAGCGTGAATATCACCCTTAGTAATAATCAATCACAAGCGGTAATTATTATCAGGGATCGAGGGCGGTCACCCGGGGTTGAGGTTTAATCCGCATGGCCCCTACCACGCCCAGGATCAGACAAGTAATACCAGCGGAAGTTAAGGCCGGTGGCCAGCTTTGATACCAGACAAAAGTCCATAACAGCCCAAACAGAATTTCAAACACGATGAGCGGCCCCATTAAAACCGTGGGTAGGCGTTGGCTGGCCGCGTTCCAGCATAAGGTCCCCACCCATGAGCAGAGCAGCCCGATGATCAACATTAATGAGACGAACACCTGCGGTCGGGGGCCAAATGGCAGGGCAAAGTCGGGCCGTTGCCACGCCAGTTGCGCGCTCACCAACGCGTACATTACCAGGGCCAGCGGCAGAGTCACTAATCCCTGGGCTGTCGCCCATGTGGCGGGTTTAAGTTGGGGATGGGTTCGTAACCAGCGCGCATTACGCAGCGGATACCAGGTCCAGCAGATGACTGCCATCACCGCCAGGCCAATCCCCGTCAGATAACGGCGGCCATCAAGCGACGCGCCTTGCGACTGCAACTCTGCTGCATTGACACAGACGAGGCCGGCTCCTGTTACCATCAATGCCGGGATCAGCCGCCGCCAGGACAGCCGTCCTTCAAGATGGCCGTAACACAGGTTAGCGGTGACGGCGATAACGATGGGTAAGGTGCCAATAATCATGGTGGAAACCGGCGCGCCCGTTCGCTGGATAGCATTGGCGAGAAACGCGTAATAAAACAGGTTGCCGATCAGCGACAGCTTCAAGGCTTCCCGCCAGTGAGCGGACGTAAGCTGACGCAGTCGATGACGATCGTGCCAGGCCAGCGGCAGGGCTATCAGCCCAAAGGCCACATAACGTCCCGCCGACTGTAAGGTGCCCGGGTAATCCGGGACCAGGATCGGTCCGACAAAAATCAGCCCCCACATCATGCCCGCGGCAAGGGCAAACAGTATCCCCATCAACATCGTTTTTTCCTGTCTGAGTTTTAACATCAGTGTGACCAAATCAGGCAAGAAAGGCTTGTAGCAAATTGCGCTCAGGCTATCGCGAGATTATCTGTTTTTGATAACGCCCTGGGGTAATGCCATAACGGTTAGCAAAGGCGCGCGTGAGATGCGCCTGGTCGGTCAAGCCCACCGCAGCGGCCACGCTGGCGATCGCTTCGCCCTGCGCCAGCCTCTCTTTGGCCTCATACAGTCGGTACGCCATTAACATTTGCTGAGGTGTCACGTGGAAACGATCGCGGAAAGCCCGTAAAAAATGCCAGGGCGATAATGAGACTAAGGCTGCCAGCGTCTCCAGCCTGACCGGTTCAGCCAGATTCGCACGCAGGTAGTCGCGCACCTTGTCGAAGCGATGCCTGGCTTCCGCTTTGCGGGGAGAGGACATGCGCGCCAGCGGGCGCAATTGAAGCAGCAGTTCTGATAACAAACTGTAACGTGCCAGCGCCGTTTCGGCGTGCCACAACGTCGAGAGAACCTGCGATAGCGGTTGTGCCAGACGGATATCCGTCCTGAGCGCGTCGTTAAACCACCAGCCGCGGTCACCGCTGAGTTCATCCATCAGCTGCGGCTGGATGTAAATCATTTGATAACGCCAGCCCTCTTCGCAGGCCGATTCGCCGGTGTGCAGCTCATCTGGATTCATCATCACCAGCGAATGCGCCGGTGCGGTGTACTGCGTACCGCGATAGCGAAAACGTTGCGCGCCCGCCTCAATCGTTCCTATGCCAAACGCTTCATGCGTATGTGGTTCAAATGCGTAACGAGAGATATGTGCCTGATAAAGCTCCACACCGGGCAGCTCAGGCGATTGCTTAAACTGCGCGCGATCTTTTTCACAGGGGAAAACCGCCGGAATGCCCTCCACGTCACCTCTCCTTCTATATGCGACACCGTCTTTTATATTGCCCGCAAAGCACGACGGCAGGCAAAGATTGTCATCCCCGGTTGAATACGCAACACTGCTTAACAGGCATCCTGACAAGGAACGATCATGCAGCGTGTAGTAATGGTAGTTGATATGCAAAATGGTGTGTTTGCATCGCCGCGTTTCGATCGCGCAGGGCGAGTCGCCCAGATCAACCGGCTGATCAGACAGGCTGACATTACCCTTTTTATTCAGCATCGCGAAGGAAACATGACGGAAGGCAGCCATGCGTTTGCCCTGTTACCCGATATTGAACAACCCCAGAATGCGCATTACATCACCAAAACCGCGTGCGACAGCTTCTGGCAAACGCCCCTGGCGTCGCTGCTGACCACTTTATCGGTTACCGACTTCGTGATTTGTGGCTGTGCCACCGACTACTGTGTTGATACCACCATTAAAGTGGGCGCGAGTTTAGGTTATCGCATCACCGTGGCAGCCGACGCGCACACCACCGCCGACCGCACTTACGTCAGCGCGGAGCAATTAATTGGTCAGCATAATGAAGTGTGGGCAGGGTTTGGTCTGCCGGGTAACGTGCCGCGCGTCGTCAATACCGAAACCCTGCTGGCTGAATGGCGGTAGCGGCGACCAACCAAAAGGCACCTGAGCCTATACTTTATGCTCTGACTACTCTTAACGGTAAGGCTGTGACTTATGACGCATTTTGGAGGCGCCGTGTTCGAATCCTTTTCCTGGATCAATGAACCTGCACAGTGGCGGTATCATGACGGCACGTTGCAGGTCGTCACCGATGAAAAAACGGATTTCTGGCATAAGACCTGGTATGGGTTTGAACGTTTTTCCGGGCATATCTTTGCCACGGAAGTGCAGGAGGATTTTACTTTCCAGGTCAAAATTTGTGCGGATTTTACCACGCTGTACGATCAGGCAGGATTGATGCTGATGCACGATGCGCAGCACTGGTTGAAAGCGGGCATTGAATATAATGATGGTGCGCCCGCCATCGGCAGCGTATTGACGCTTGGCCAGTCTGACTGGGCCACGGGCATCTTTCCCGGCGATGCGCGGGCATTCTGGCTCAGATTGACGCGCAAAGGGGACAGCCTGAGACTGCAGTATTCAACCGATGGTCAATGCTGGCCGTTACTGCGTTTGTGCCCTTTCCCGGCGGGCAGCGTTAACGTCGGTGTCATGTGCTGCACACCAGAACGCGCTGGCCTGAGCGTGGCATTTCAGGACCTGTCTTTGACCCCGCCGCTGGATAAGGCCCTGCATGACCTGAGCTGAAGGGAATCGCGTCACGCCAGAACACATGCAGAAAAACAAAAAGCCCCTGTAGGGGCTTTTGCAATACGGAACAACGACGCAATGTCTTAATCAGAACGGAATGTCGTCGTCGAAATCCATTGGTGGTTCATTGTTGTTGCTGGCCGGTGCGCCTGGCTGCTGCTGAGGACGAGACTGCGCGCCGCCACTGAACTGGTTATTATTCGCCTGCTGCGGCTGTGGCTGCTGAGGCTGGCCCCAACCGTTGTTGCTGCCCTGACCGCCGCCTGCTGCTGGCGCGTTACCGCCCTGCTGACGTCCACCCAACATTTGCATGGTGCCGCCAACGTTCACCACCACTTCCGTGGTGTAACGTTCCTGGCCACCCTGGTCCTGCCACTTACGGGTGCGCAACTGGCCTTCAATATAGACCTGAGAACCTTTACGCAGATATTCGCCGGCAACTTCAGCCAGCTTGCCAAACAGCACGACACGGTGCCATTCGGTGATTTCTTTGTTTTCACCGGTCTGTTTATCACGCCAGCTTTCCGAGGTAGCCAGCGTAATGTTGGCGACAGCGCCACCATTTGGCATGTAACGTACTTCCGGATCCTGACCCAGATTCCCGACAAGAATCACTTTGTTAACGCCACGACTGGCCATGTTGCTGTCTCCCGATGAATTTTTACGTAAACTCTAAACGATCAATTCTAACACGTCCCGCGCCTGGTTTCCCAGTTTAGAGAGGTGTTCCATTTTTAATCATCCGCCTTAAAAAAGCAAAAAACTACTGGATATTTGTTCAGTCTATTTTTTGTGCCATAATGATGCGTTTATTCTGGCCGTGTCGTATGGCGCGGTGAGTGCTGCTAATCCGGGAAAGGTGAATGGATAAGATCGAAGTTCGTGGTGCCCGCACCCATAATTTGAAAAACATCAACCTGACGATTCCTCGCGACAAACTCATTGTGGTTACTGGCCTGTCCGGGTCCGGTAAGTCATCTCTGGCGTTTGATACGCTGTATGCGGAAGGTCAGCGCCGCTATGTGGAGTCGCTCTCTGCTTATGCGCGCCAGTTTCTTTCATTGATGGAGAAACCGGACGTCGATCATATCGAGGGTTTGTCGCCGGCTATCTCCATTGAGCAAAAGTCCACCTCGCATAACCCGCGTTCTACGGTGGGGACGATCACCGAGATCCACGATTACCTGCGCCTGCTGTTTGCCCGCGTGGGTGAACCTCGCTGCCCGGATCACGACGTGCCGCTGGCGGCACAAACGGTCAGCCAGATGGTTGACCAGGTTCTTGAGCAGCCTGAAGGCCGTCGTCTGATGCTGCTGGCACCGGTGGTGAAAGATCGTAAAGGTGAACATACCAAAACGCTGGAGAACCTGGCTACGCAGGGCTATATCCGCGCCAGGATCGATGGCGAGGTGTGCGATCTTTCCGATCCACCTAAGCTAGAACTGCAGAAAAAACACACCATTGAAGTGGTTATCGATCGCTTCAAAGTGCGCGATGACTTAGCGACGCGCCTTGCCGAGTCGTTCGAAACCACGCTGGAACTGTCTGGTGGTACGGCGATTGTCGCCGATATGGACGATGATGCCGCCGAAGAACTGCTGTTCTCCGCTAACTTTGCCTGCCCGATCTGCGGATACAGCATGAGTGAGCTGGAGCCGCGCCTGTTTTCGTTCAACAACCCTGCCGGTGCCTGCCCAACCTGTGATGGTCTGGGCGTGCAGCAGTATTTCGATCCCGATCGCGTGGTGCAAAATGTGGAGCTGTCGCTGGCCGGTGGCGCAATCCGCGGCTGGGATCGCCGCAATTTTTATTACTTCCAGATGCTGCGCTCGCTGGCTGAGCACCTCAAGTTTGATATCGAAGCGCCCTTTAGCAGCCTGCCGGACAACGTGCGTAACGTCATCCTGTATGGTTCTGGTAAAGAGAGCATTGAGTTTAAATATATCAATGACCGTGGTGATACCTCGGTGCGCCGTCATCCGTTCGAGGGCGTGCTGAACAATATGGAACGCCGTTATAAAGAGACGGAGTCATCGGCGGTGCGTGAAGAGCTGGCGAAGTTCATCAGCAATCGTGCCTGCACCAGCTGTGAAGGAACGCGTCTGCGGCGTGAAGCACGCCACGTCTACGTGGAAAATACCACGCTGCCCACCATCTCAGAAATGAGTATTGGGCACGCCATGTCGTTTTTTGAAAACCTGAAGCTGAGTGGTCAGCGGGCTAAAATCGCCGAGAAAGTGCTGAAAGAGATTGGCGATCGCCTGAGCTTTCTGGTCAACGTTGGCCTGAATTACCTGTCGATGTCGCGCTCCGCTGAAACCCTCTCGGGCGGTGAAGCACAACGTATTCGCCTGGCCAGTCAGATCGGTGCTGGCCTGGTCGGTGTCATGTATGTGCTGGATGAGCCTTCCATCGGCCTGCATCAGCGTGATAACGAGCGCCTGCTTGGTACGCTGATTCACCTGCGCGATCTGGGCAACACGGTGATTGTGGTGGAGCATGATGAGGATGCGATTCGTGCCGCCGACCACGTGATTGATATCGGTCCCGGCGCAGGGGTACACGGTGGATCGATTGTCGCGGAAGGGACCGTCGACCAGATCATGGCCGAAGAAGCCTCCCTGACCGGTCAGTTCCTCAGTGGAAAACGCGAAATCGCCTTGCCAAAAGCGCGGGTGAAAGGCGATCCGTCTAAGGTGCTGAAAATCACCGGCGCACGGGGCAACAACCTTAAGGATGTGACGTTAACGCTGCCTGTTGGCCTGTTTACCTGCATCACCGGTGTCTCCGGTTCAGGGAAGTCGACGCTCATCAACGATACGCTGTTCCCGATTGCACAGCGCGCCCTGAATGGCGCGACGATTGCCGAACCGGCCCCCTACCGTGAGGTAGTCGGACTGGAGCATTTCGATAAAGTTATCGATATCGATCAGAGCCCTATTGGCCGGACGCCGCGCTCAAACCCGGCAACCTATACCGGTATTTTTACGCCGGTACGTGAGCTGTTTGCCGGCGTCCCGGAGTCCCGTTCACGCGGTTACAATCCTGGCCGGTTCAGCTTTAACGTCCGTGGCGGACGCTGTGAAGCCTGTCAGGGTGATGGCGTACTGAAAGTTGAGATGCACTTTTTGCCGGACATCTATGTGCCGTGCGATCAGTGCAAAGGCAAACGCTATAACCGTGAAACGCTGGAGATTAAATACAAAGGCAAAAGCATTCACGAAGTGCTGGAAATGACCATCGAAGAGGCACGCGAGTTCTTTGATGCCGTACCGGCGCTGGCGCGTAAGCTGCAAACGCTGATGGACGTGGGTTTGTCCTATATCCGCCTGGGGCAGTCGGCAACGACACTCTCCGGCGGTGAAGCCCAGCGTGTGAAACTGGCGCGTGAGCTGTCAAAACGCGGTACCGGTCAAACCCTGTATATTCTGGATGAGCCGACCACCGGGTTACACTTTGCTGATATCCAGCAGTTGCTGGAAGTGCTGCATCAACTGCGCGATCAAGGCAACACCATTGTGGTGATTGAGCACAATCTGGACGTGATTAAAACGGCGGACTGGATTGTCGACCTGGGGCCAGAAGGCGGCAGCGGCGGCGGTGAAATCCTGGTGTCGGGTACGCCGGAAACGGTGGCGGAGTGCGAGAAATCCCATACCGCGCGTTTCCTCAAACCCTTGTTGAAAAAATAAATTGTCATGCCCGCCTCTGGCGGGCTTTTTTTTCAGAACTGCTCTGTTTAACCGGATAAATGCAGAATCAGGCAAGATTCAGACACGTATAGGCATATACGCTTTTCGATCCCCTGACTATCCTTAATCCGTTCCTCTTTGGTACGCCCCTGGCGTCACCTTCTTGCTGCGCGCTTTATGCTGCGGCGTTGATTCAAAAATCACGACACACCTTAACTGGAGACTCCATGAACATTACCCATGCGTATGCTGCTCAGGATGCAAAATCCAAACTGGCACCGTTTGATTTCAAACCGCGTGAGCTTCGTGCTCATGACGTACAGCTTGAAGTGCTGTTCTGTGGCGTTTGTCACTCTGACTTACATCAGGCGCGCAATGAGTGGAAAAACACAATTTTCCCTGTGGTACCTGGGCACGAAATTGTCGGTCGCGTTACCGCTGTTGGCCCGGATACGCAAAAATACAAAGTGGGCGATCTGGTCGGCGTCGGCTGTATGGTGGATTCCTGCCGTAGCTGTCCAAGCTGCCAGGAAGGGCTGGAGCAGTACTGTGAAAACGGTTTTGTCGGCACCTACAACGGTGAAGATCGCGTAACAGGTGCCATTACCTATGGCGGTTACTCGACCTCGATGGTAGTGGATGAAAGCTTTGTGCTGCGTATTCCCGAAAACCTTGAGCTGGCAGGCGTTGCACCGCTGCTGTGTGCCGGTATCACTACCTATTCACCGCTGCGTCACTGGAACGTCGGTCCGGGTAAAAAAGTTGGCATCGTCGGCCTGGGCGGTCTGGGTCACATGGGCGTGAAAATTGCACATGCGATGGGCGCGCATGTGGTGTTGTTTACCACCTCACCGTCAAAAATCGAAGATGGTAAACGCCTGGGTGCGGACGAAGTCGTAATCTCTAAAGATGCCGACCAGATGGCCCAGCATACCAACAGCTTTGACTTCATCCTGAACACCGTCGCAGCCCAGCACGATCTTAACCCCTTTATCACCCTGCTGAAGCGTGACGGCAATATGACCCTGGTGGGCGCGCCTGAGCATGATCACCCGGCACCGCAGGTGTTTAACCTGATCTTTAAACGTCGCAGTGTTGCCGGTTCGCTGATCGGCGGCATCGCTGAAACCCAGGAAATGCTGGATTTCTGTGGCGAGCATGGCATTACCTCAGATATCGAGCTGATTGCTATGGATCAGATTAACGACGCCTACGAACGTATGCTGAAAAGCGATGTAAAATACCGCTTTGTTATTGATATCAATACGCTGCGTAACGAATCTGCGGCATAACCCTGCCGTTCGCCCTCTCCCGCCTCGGGGGAGGGACCTTATCGTCCGGCGTCAGCCTGCTGAAAAGAGGCATCCACCAGATAGTAGATTTGCGAATCTTTTAGCGTGCCATCCAGAAACAGCGTGTTCCAGTGGGATTTATTCAGGTGTTCACTGGGGAACACATCGCTGTGCTCATCCCGCATCAGTTCTGCCAGCGCAGGCGTGGATTTTAACGACACCGCCGGTCGACCTTTCACTTCATGAACCATGGCAAACAGCACGCCGTTGCTCTTAATCTGTGTAGCCTTCCAGTCGCTGTGAACGCTTTGTTCAGCGCCAGGTTTGCTCATGCAATAGGTCAGTAACTCTGAGTTATTCATCATCATTCCCCTTGTAGGGTGGCAACGATACGTCGGGCACCACCGTGAATGCGATGCTCACCCAACCAAATACCCTGCCAGGTTCCCAATACCAGCTGGCCACGCTGCACAGGCAGCGTCAACGATACGCCGAGACTGGACGACTTAATGTGCGCGGGCATATCGTCACGGCCTTCATAATCATGTTGATAAAGTGCGTCTTCCGGGACATGACGCATAAAGTGCTGCTCCATATCACGTCGTACCGTCGGATCGCAGTTTTCATTCAGCGTCAGTGAGGCTGAAGTGTGTTGCAACAGCAAATGCACCAGTCCGATCCTGATATCACGTAACCCTGTCAGCTGTTGCACGATTTCGTCAGTGACCAGATGAAAACCGCGTGATTTCGCGCTTAAGGTCAAGGTTTGTTGATGCCACATACATTTTTTTCCTGAATCTGTCAGACCATTTAAGTGTGCAGAATGTGGCGCAAAGGTAAACCCGAACCGTAAAAATAAAAAAGCCGCCAGACAATGCTGGCGGCCAGAACCTGCGACGGCTGAGAATTACATTACCGCAGCAAAGGCTTCTGCTACCTGATGGACATTTTTACTGTTGAGGCCCGCCACGCACATACGACCGCTGCCAACCAGATAAACGCCAAACTCTTCTCGCAGGCGATCCACCTGCTGCGCGCTCAGGCCGGTGTAGCTGAACATCCCGCGCTGCTTTAACAGGTAGTCAACGCTTTTACCCGGCAACGCCGTACTCATCACCTGCACCAGCGCCTGACGCATGTCGATAATACGCAGGCGCATCGCTTCCACTTCTGCCAGCCAGCTCGCCTTTAAGGCAGGATCGTTTAACACGCGTGCCACCACCTGCGCGCCGAAATTCGGCGGGCTGGAATAGTTACGACGCACGGTCGCTTTTAACTGGCCCAGAACACGGCTGGACTCTTCAGCGCTGTCGCACACGATGGAAAGTCCACCGACGCGCTCGCCATAGAGCGAGAAAATTTTTGAGAATGAATTGCTGACCAGCGCAGGCAAGCCCGCCGCGGCAACCGCACGCATCGCGTAAGCATCTTCTTCCATACCAGCACCAAAGCCCTGATAGGCGATGTCGAGAAACGGAATCAGTTCCTGTGCTTTCAGCACCGCGACGGTTTCGTCCCACTGCGCATTCGTCAGGTCAGCACCGGTCGGGTTATGACAGCACGGATGCAGCAGCACGATGCTCTGGCTGGGCAATGTTTTCAGCTTGCTGAGGAAAGCGTCAAACCGCACGCCGTTGCTTTCCGGGTCATACCAGGGATAGGTATTAACCTCGAAACCTGCGCCGCTAAAAATGGCGACATGGTTTTCCCAGGTCGGATCGCTGACCCAAACGTTTGACTGTGGAAAATAGCGCTTGAGGAAATCCGCACCCACTTTGAGCGCACCCGAACCGCCTAATGTCTGGATGGATGCAACATGGCCCGCTTTCAGTACCGGATGCCCGGCCCCAAACAACAAGGGCGCAATCGCGTTGCGGTAGCTGCTTAACCCTTCCATCGGAAGATAGAGAGAAGCCTGCTGCGGCTCGGCACGCAACTGTTCTTCAGCATCGGCAACGGCCTGTAGCTGAGGAATGATGCCTTGCTCATTGTAATAAAGCCCAATACTCAGGTTCACTTTATGCTCGCGCGGGTCCTGTTTAAAGGCTTCCATCAGCGACAAAATAGGGTCGCCAGCATAGGCATCAACGTTTTGGAACACGGTGCAGATCTCCATGGTTGGTCTTGAAATAAAAAGGGCCACTAAACCCTGTAACGCCCGGGACGATGGTTCATTGCGATAATCAAATTAAGCACCACTGCGCCGGCGACAGACGCAAGCAACATCGGCAGGCTGACGACAAACAGCGACGCCAGCACCACACAGGTATCCACTGCCATTTGCAGTTTACCGGCGCGAATGCCGAAACGGTCCTGTAACCAGAGCGCCAGAATATTGATTCCACCCAGGCTGGCTTTGTGACGAAACAACACTATAAACCCAATGCCCATGATGACGTTACCGAACAATGCCGCATAAAAAGGATTCAGCGTGGAAAAATGCATAAATAACGGGTGCAGGTGGGTAAAAAGTGATACCAGGCCCACGGCACTGAAGGTTTTCAGGGTAAATTCCCAGCCCATGCGCTTTACGGCCAGCCAGTAAAACGGGATGTTAATCAGAAAGAAGGCACTGCCAAAAGAGACGGGCGACAGGTAGCTGATTAAAAATGCGATGCCTGCCGTACTGCCGGTCAGGGCACCCGCCTGCTTCAGCATGATCACGCCAAACGAGACCATTAAGGTGCCGAGCAGAATAGCCAGCGCGTCTTCAAGGCGAGAATGGGGAATATCAACGGGTTGTACAAGGTTATCCATAATACTGTCTCAGTGCGAAGGAATGACGCACTGATGCAATAACTACGCCAGCCTGCGTGTGCGGAAAACGCGGTTGTCTTCATCCGCCTGTGTCATCGGCCCTGACAGGGCGAATCGTGCATGGTCGATTTATGTGGCGCACAAAAAACGCATAGATTGACGATTCATCGCACCACATTTGCACATCATGCGCTTTTTTGGCGCACAGCGGGCTCAGCACTCATCATCAGACCATTCTCTTTAAGCCTGCCCAGCACAACCGACGTTTTGACATGGGAAACGCTTTGGTGCCCGGCTAACAACTGGCTGATTAACGCACTGAGTGAGGCTAAATCGGCCACCGCCACTTTTAGCAGGTAGTCGGCATCCCCGGTGGTTTTATATGCATCAACAATGGCCTCTTCCTGCGCCACCATCTGATGAAAACTCTCGACATACTCAGCGGTGTGGTTGATAAGACGCACTTCGATCAACCCGACCATGCCAAGACCTACCGCGTCCGGCGACAGGCGTGCGTGATAGCCAAGAATCAGGTTTGCCTGTTCAAGATTGATACGACGACGTGAGCATTGCGACGCAGAAAGACCCACTAAATCACTGAGTTCCTGATTGGTAAGGCGGCCGTTGGATTGTAACAGAGTGAGGATTTTTAGATCGTAATCGTCTACATGAGTCATGCTGTTTCCATCGCGTAGGAGTGTCGCTTTGCTACAGATAACCCGATTATCTGCGGGATTGTCCAACACTATTTCGTACGGTGGTAAGCGACATGCACAGATCGTGCATGTCGGCGCATAACAGGATTACTCGTCGTCGTATTGCGGTCCGGCGTAGTTATCGAAACGTGACCACTGACCGTTAAAGGTGAGGCGCACGGTTCCGATGGGGCCGTTACGCTGCTTGCCCAGAATGATCTCGGCAATCCCTTTAAGATCGCTGTTTTCGTGATAAACCTCATCGCGATAAATAAACATGATCAAGTCAGCATCCTGCTCGATCGACCCGGATTCACGCAGATCCGAGTTCACCGGGCGTTTATCGGCACGTTGTTCCAGAGAGCGGTTCAACTGGGACAGGGCCACCACGGGCACATTCAGCTCTTTTGCCAGCGCTTTTAACGAACGGGAAATCTCCGCGATTTCCAGGGTACGGTTATCCGACAAGGCAGGTACGCGCATCAACTGCAGGTAGTCGATCATGATCATGCTCAGTCCACCGTTTTCACGGTAGATACGCCGCGCGCGAGAACGCACTTCGGTCGGCGTCAGGCCAGAAGAATCATCGATATACATATTCTTCTTTTCCAGCAAGATCCCCATCGTTCCCGAAATGCGCGCCCAGTCTTCATCGTCGAGCTGACCGGTACGAATGCGCGTCTGATCGACCCGCGACAACGAGGCCAGCATACGCATCATGATCTGTTCGCTGGGCATCTCCAGGCTGAAAATCAGCACCGGTTTGTCCTGTAACATGGCGGCGTTTTCGCACAGGTTCATGGCAAAGGTGGTTTTACCCATCGACGGACGGGCGGCCACAATAATCAGGTCTGATCGCTGCAGACCCGCCGTTTTCTTATTCAGGTCCTGGTAACCGGTATCCACCCCGGTAACACCATCATGCGGCGTCTGATACAGCGATTCGATGCGTGAAACGGTGGCTTCAAGAATCTGCTCAATATTCTTTGGACCATCATCTTTATTCGCCCGCGCCTCAGCAATCTTGAATACGTTCGACTCGGCAAAATCCAGCAGATCTTCACTGCTGCGTCCCTGGGGATCGTAACCGGCATCGGCAATTTGATTTGCCACGGCGATCATTTCACGTACTACCGCGCGTTCGCGTACGATATCCGCATAGGCGCCGATGTTCGCAGCGCTGGGCGTATTTTTTGCCAGCTCTGCCAGGTAAGCGAAGCCGCCTGCCATGTCCAGTTCGCCGCGCGTTTCGAGCGATTCAGACAGAGTGATCAGGTCTATCGGCTTACTGTTTTCCAGCAGGCGCTGCATCTCGGAAAAGATCAGACGGTGCGAGCGATTGAAAAAATCATTAGCCACGACGCGTTCGGACACGTTGTCCCAGCGCTCGTTATCCAGCATTAACCCACCCAGCACCGACTGTTCCGCTTCCAGCGAATGCGGGGGCATTTTCACGCCTTCCAACTGGCGATCCTGCGTTTCGTTCGATTTGTTGGTGGGTTTATTTCCTGCCATAGTGAATGCATTACCGATCTTCTGTGGGGACGCGCAAGTATACCTCAGTTAAGGGGCGCGCCTCACCCTCATGATGAAACAATCACAGGAGTAAGAATGGCAAAGCGTATTCAGTTCAACGCACACGGCGGTCCCGAGGTTTTAAGCTGGGTCGATTTTGAGCTTGCCGATCCCACTGAGCATGAAATCCAGGTAGAAAATCGAGCGATTGGCATCAACTATATTGATACCTACATTCGCAGCGGGCTTTATCCAGCCAGTCATTTCCCGTCAGGCCTGGGCACCGAGGCGGCTGGCGTGGTGACGCGTGTCGGCTCGGCTGTGACACGGTTTAAGCCCGGCGATCGCGTTGTGTATTGCCAGGCGGCACTGGGTGCTTACAGTGAACAGCATAATGTGGCGGAAGAGCGCCTGATGCTGTTACCGGATGCCATTAGCTTTGAGCAGGCGGCCGCCAGTTTCCTGAAAGGGCTGACTACTCAGTATCTGCTACGTCAGACCTACAAGGTGAAACCAGATGAAATCTTCCTGTTTCATGCGGCTGCCGGTGGTGTCGGGCTGATTGCCTGTCAGTGGGCGAAAGCGCTGGGCGCGCACCTGATTGGTACCGTCGGCTCCCCCGAAAAAGCGACGCTGGCAAAAAATGCTGGCGCCTGGGCCACGATTAATTATCAGCAAGACGATATTGCTCAGCGCGTCATGGAACTGACCGGGGGCGAAAAGGTTGGCGTGGTCTATGACTCGGTAGGTAAAGCCACCTGGGAAGCCTCGCTGGACTGTCTGCGTCGTCAGGGGCTGATGGTGAGTTTTGGTAATGCTTCGGGGCCGGTGACCAATATCGATCTCAGTATTTTGAACAAGAAAGGATCGCTATTCGTTACCCGACCTTCCCTGTTCGGATACATCACCAATCGTCAGGAACTGGAAACGGCCAGTGCCGAGCTGTTTTCATTGCTGGCCAGTGGCGCGATTAAGGTCGATGTGCCTGAGCAGCAAAAATTTGCCCTTAAAGAGGCCAGTAAAGCGCATCAGGCTCTGGAGAGCCGGGCCACGCATGGCTCCAGCCTGTTAATTCCCTGAAATAAAAAGGGCTTCCCGCAGGAAGCCCTTTTTTTTATTTTTCATTCGCACTGATGTAGGGTCAGAAGCGATGAATATGTTATGAAACAACGCGACTTATCCTGACAGAAAACATAAGTAAAAAGTATGGCCACCGGCCATTATCTTACCGGCAATGTCACACCCTGTGATCCCGGACACATTTAGTACCAGCCGTCTTTTTCCAGCCGACTGAAGCGGCGTTTAAGCCTGTTGCGTCGGCGCGTCTCTTCGTCTGTAAAAAAGCGGCGATAAAGCCATACCGCTGCCACCGCCAGGATTAACCAGGGCAAAACCTTCACAATCAGTGCCAGCATGCCACCTACAAACATTACCACCGTGGCGACGATCAGGGCAGCAATCACGCCTAACAGGGACACGCCGGTCAGTAACAGCATCAGGAAAAAACCCAACACAAAAAGAATATCCATTTTGGAGCTCCTCGTTATCAATACACTGACTATTACAAGAAACGTGCCAAAGGTTAACTTTTTGATTTTAATAGAAATAGCAGAAAAAACGAAACCCAAAATTGATGAAATTAACCAACTGTTGGTGTTAAAAAAACCAGCCGGGTGGCTGGTTTTGCAGGATTATGCTTCCTGAGGAATTTTGTCGGCGACCAGGGCTAGCGCCGCCTCCAGTACACGGACATCGGCACCGGGCTTGTGGGCGTTTTCACTGAGGTGACGTCGCCACTGACGTGCGCCAGGAATCCCCTGGAACAGGCCCAACATATGGCGCGTAACATGGCCAAGGTAAGTCCCTTTGGTGAGTTCCGCTTCAATATAAGGATACATAGCCCGCACCACCGCGACCGGATCGACCGCAGGACGATCGCGGCCAAATAACTCACGATCCACCTGCGCCAGGATACCGGGGTTTTGATAGGCTTCACGGCCCATCATCACGCCGTCCAGATGCTGAAGGTGCGTTTTTGCCTCTTCCAGCGTTTTCACGCCACCGTTGATCGCAATTGTCAACTGCGGAAAATCGCGCTTTAACTGGTAAACCCGCGGATAATCCAGCGGCGGGATCTCACGGTTCTCTTTCGGGCTGAGGCCAGAGAGCCAGGCTTTACGGGCATGGATAATAAAGGTGTCACAGCCACCGCGCTCTGCCACGGTGCCGATAAAGTCGGTAAGGAAAGCATAGCTGTCCTGATCGTCAATGCCGATACGGGTTTTAACCGTTACCGGGATATCCACCACTTCGCGCATCGCGTTGATACCGTCTGCCACCAGGCCTGCTTCCGCCATCAGGCAGGCACCAAAGCGACCATTCTGTACCCGATCTGACGGGCAACCCACATTGAGGTTCACTTCATCGTAGCCGCGCTGTTCCGCCAGCGCCGCACACTGTGCCAGGGCGGCGGGATCGCTTCCGCCCAGTTGCAACGCGACCGGATGCTCCTGTTCGCTGTATGCCAGATAATCGCCTTTGCCGTGAATGATTGCGCCCGTCGTTACCATTTCGGTATACAGCAGCGTGTCCGCAGTGAGCTGACGATGGAAGTAGCGACAGTGACGATCGGTCCAGTCGAGCATGGGGGCAACAGAAAAGCGTTGGGATGAAAAAGTATCGGTCATGAAGCGCAGTCGATCCGGTAGTTAACAGTGATGATATTCTGCGCAAGGATAGCATAAGGGCGGGCGACAAGGTATCGCCCGCCCGTTAATGGCAAGGGATTAGAAATTAAATCCAAGCTGTGCCATTGCACCCCAGGTATTGTTTTGGCCCACTGAGCCAGCCAGATCCAGATGCACAGAGTTGTTGAACGGTGACACACCGAAACCGGCTGTGGCCACGTTTTCATCAGTAGAACGCATGTCCGCGCGGTAACCGGCACGTAACTGCAACCACTCCAGCACGCGGTATTCCGCACCTACGCCAGCGTACTGGCTGTTTTCCTGCGATTTAAAGCGGTGGGTTTCGGTCAGATCAACATCACCGGTCAGGGTAACGGGGCCTTTATCCCATGCTAAGCCCGCCGTCACTAATGGGCGGATTTCGTAAGTATCGCGATAGCCGTTCACTTCTTTCGTTTGCAGATCGCGGGAAACCAGGTTTTGTCCGGTCACGCCCAGCGTCCAGTTTTCGGCGAAGACCGTCGCCACACCGGCATCGATGTTAAAACCGCTTTCGGTGCTGCGGTAACGACCGTCGCGCAAATCGTTTTTGTCGTAGTTATAGACGCTGGCGGAGTAATTATACAGCCAGGTTTTTTGCAGTTTTGGCGTAATACCGATTGAGACAGGTTGTCCGGCAATCGTGAACTCATGGGCAACGGAAATACCGTAATCCGTATTCAACGCCGCCAGGCCATTCGCGCTGGAGCCCAGCAGGTTTTGAACGTTCGCCAGGCCAAAGGCACCGCCAGGAATACCTGCAAAGGTGCCATCAGCAACGCCCTGCAGAATAACGATGTCACCTTCTTTCACATTCGCGCGAACGTGCGCCGTACCGTAAGCCTTGGTGATAAAGGCAAAAGGCAGTGTTTCATTGGGAATGGTTACGGCGATTGCCGCACCCGCTGTGGCATTGGCTTTATTACCGCGTAAATCCCTGAGCGTATTCGCTAAGTCGCCGGAGGCAGCCTGGATTTGCGGGATACGGCGTAACAGCTCAAATCCTGTGGCGTTGCCGAACAGATCCTGATAGCGATTTACCGTATCCGTGATGGTATCGATCTTATCGACCATCTTGTCTTTGTCCGTGATTTGCACACCGGCACTGGGAATAATAATGCTGACGTTATCGTCGGGCCTGGCTTTGGTCATTAACGCCGGGTTAGCCAACACAGCCGAACCGTAGTTTGAGGACGCCACGCCCGTTCCGCCCATGGCGTCGTTGCGGGCATCATACCAGGTTCCGGCGGCCAGCGCGGAAGATGAAAAAACCAGGGCATTGAATACTGCAGGAAAAACCAGAACGGAACGTGGAACGGTTATTTTTGCCATTTGCTTATCATCACCTGAAATATTGCCGTTAAAACATTAACGACTGAATAGTTTGTTAGCTCCATTGTGGAGGATTGCTAACGCTTTATTGCTGTGAATTCAGAGTAAATAGTGGCGCAATTCCGTGGATTGATTGTTTTTCGATCCGATATGTGAGGTTCCCGCCGAAAATGCTTCAGGCAAATCCAGTCTGGGCCAGCACTTTATTAAGAACATTTAAACATTAGTTCTTAACTCAGTGAGATGTAAAGTAAAAGTAAAAAATATCTATAAACATTCTGAAACAGACTGGTACGAAGCCAGTTGTCAGCAAAGGATAAGCGAACGGAAGGGAAGAAACAGAAGCGTGTAAGCGGGCGCTGTCTGGCTGGCGGCAAGGTTCAACGTCATAACAATTATTGTGATAAGATAACATCACCTGTCTAGCGGAGAAACGCCATGTCAACCATGACGCCAGAGCAAATTATGACCCAGGCTGAGAAGCTGTGTTTACAGCGCGGTGTTCGCCTGACGACCCAGCGAGCAGAAGTGCTACGGTTGATGGCCGGACAGCCAGGCTCTATCAGTGCTTATGACCTGCTTGATCAGTTGCGGGTTAGCGAGCCGCAGGCTAAGCCGCCTACCGTTTATCGTGCGCTGGATTTCTTGCTCGAACAGGGTTTTATTCATCGGGTTGAATCGAATAACAGCTATGTCATGTGTCATCACTTCGAAGCGCCTGCGCATACGTCGGTTATGCTGGTTTGCGATCGCTGTGCTGGGGTGACAGAAAAGCAGGCTCAAGGCGCAGAGCAGATCATCGCGTCTTTGGCTCAGGAGGCACACTTTGTGCTACGCCATAGCGTGATTGAAGCCCATGGCTTATGTGAGAACTGTGCTGAAGTTGAGGCTTGTGAACATCATGAACATTGTGATCACGACCATCAGACTGAAGGGAAAAAGCGCGGTAAACGGGGTTAACAGGGTTGGGGTTACAAGGCTACAGGGTTACAGGGTTACAGGGTTACAGGGTTACAGGGTTACAGGGTTACAGGGTTACAGGGTTAATGTGCACATCCTTGTGCGGTGGCCGGCATGAGCGTACCGACCCGGGTAGGAGCGTCCCTGAAAGCGTGATTACCAGCGGTAATCTTTGTTGGAACCTTCCCAGGCCGTTACTTCTTTCTCCGCTTCTTCTTTCGCGTAGCCGTAACGTTCCTGAATTTTTCCGACCAGCTGATCGCGTTTACCTTCAATGACTTGCATATCATCGTCGGTCAGCTTGCCCCATTTCTCTTTCATCTTTCCTTTGAACTGTTTCCAGTTACCACTCGCTTCGTCTTTATTCATTGCAGACCTCCACGTCATCCTTCGGTTTCGTTTTATTTTGCAGTTAAACAAAATCACGATATAAAGCGCTACTTAATAGCGCCATTCAAAGTTAATTGTAGTAGGTAATTTCAGGTTTGCCGGAAAAAATGAAAATAATATGTATCCTGCGTCATAATTCCGGTTCAGCGTTCAGGCAGTGAACCAGGTGCCATTGCGCCAGTGCTTACGCCAGACCAGCCACAAGGATAAGCCACGCAGGGCAAGGAAGACCGCTATCGCCAGCCACAAACCATGGTTGCCGAGCAGGGGCACCGTTGCGAGCGTCAGGAAATAGCCCAAGGCAGCCACCGCCATGCTGTTACGCATTTCTCTTCCCTTTGTCGCACCAATAAACATGCCATCCAACAGATAGCACCAGACGCCGATTAGCGGCATGACAATCTGCCAGATCAAAAAGCGGTCAGCGGCCTGTTGCAGCGCATGGATAGAGGTGAGGAATGCCACTATCTGATAGCCAAACAGGGCATAGACGAGTGAGAAAAACAGCGCCACCACCAGCGCCTGACGACAGGCAGATAGCCATACCTGCTGCAGCCGGGTGCCGTTTTTTGCCCCGTGCGCTTCACCGGCAAAGGCTTCTACGGCGTAGGCAAACCCATCCAGCGCGTAGGCGGTGAACGTAATGAACATTAACAGGATGGCATTGACCGCGACGACGTCAGGGCCAATGCGGGCGCCGAGCACGGTAAGAGAGGCAAAGCAGAGCTGCAACAGCAAGGTGCGCAGTAAAATATCGCGATTAAGGCGAAGAAGGCGGTGGATGTCGCCGCGCCAGCTGTGAGTGAGCATCTCCAAGGTGATACCCCGCAGCGTTAGTACGCGCCACACCATCACCGCACCGACCAGTAACGTTGCGTATTCTGCCAGCGCAGTGGCGCTAGCGGCACCCGCCACGCCCCAGTGCAAACCCAGCACGAGCCAGAGATCCAACAGGATATTAATGACGTTACCTACCACCAACAAGATGACCGGTGCCCTGGCATACTGAACGCCCAGCAGCCAGCCCAGGATGACTAAATTAGCCAGCGTTGCGGGCGCACTGAGCCAGCGAATATGGATAAACAGGGCTGCCTGTTCCAATACCGCGGGGTCCCCACCAATAAAGCGGGTGGCTAACGTCGTAACGGGATAGCGAAGGAAGATAAATAAGAGGCCCGCGACCAGCGCGATGAGCAGTGGCTGAGTCAGCGCTCGCGCCAGAGCGGTCTTATCACCCGCACCCAATGCCTGAGCCGTTAAGCCCGTGGTACTCATACGCAGAAAGAGCAGCAACATGAAGATGAAGCTGGTGATGGTCGTACCGACAGCCACACCACCCAGATAAACCGGGCTGTCAAGATGGCCGATCACGGCCGTGTCGACCAGACCGAGCAGAGGAACCGTGATATTTGACAGGATCATGGGCAGCGCTAACCGCCACAGGTTTTTATCGGTAGCTGTCAGAAAGCGCATTCTTGAATCCGTGCGATAAACCGCCGGGGCCAGAGATAAACCCACAGCGGCAAAGTAAGGGCAGACTGGAAAACGTTAAGATTGACGCGTGCCAATAACCTTAACGGGTTTTACAACCACTCACCATTACGGACAATGCCGACAGCCAGACCTTCAACGGTGAGAGACTGGGCACGTGTGTCAACAATGATAGGCTCGAAATCGTTATTTTCAGGTAAGAGATGCACCACAGAACCCTGTTTCTTCCAGCGTTTTACCGTGACTTCATCATCAATACGCGCAACCACAACCTGACCATTACGCACTTCCTGCGTTTTGTGAACCGCCAGCAAATCACCATCCATAATGCCGATATCTTTCATCGACATTCCGCTCACGCGCAACAGGAAATCCGCTGCAGGCTTGAACATGTCAGGATCTACTTTGTAATGCGTTTCAATGTGTTCCTGGGCCAGTAATGGCTCACCGGCGGCGACGCGACCAATCAACGGCAGGCCGTCTGATGGCTCTTCTTCCATTAACAAACGGATACCGCGGGACGCACCAGAGACGATTTCAATCACGCCTTTACGCGCCAGTGCTTTCAGGTGTTCTTCGGCTGCATTTGGCGAACGAAAACCAAGCTGCGCGGCGATTTCTGCACGCGTTGGCGGCATGCCTGTTTGATTAATGTGGTCGCGAATCAAGTCGTAGACCTGTTGCTGCCTGCTGGTTAATGCTTTCATCCCGCCCCCTGGTTGTTTATACAGTCGCTGTGAGTATATACAGGTATTGGTGAAATGGAAACCAAAACTCAGGCCAAAATCAGTTATTTGACGCGAGATGGAACGCTTATCGCAAATGCGACCAAAGCAGCGTTCCCCAGACAAAAAGGGCCAGTAATATTGCGATGAAAACGGCGGCGGAGCCCATGTCTTTTGCACGTCCAGCAAGAGGATGCCGCTCCTGACCGGTGCGGTCTACCACCGCTTCTATGGCACTGTTCAGGACTTCAACAATAATCACCAGTACGACAGAGCCAATCATCAGGATGCGCGAAACGCTATCGACATCCAGCCAGCAGGCCAGGATAATCGCTACCAGTGCGGTAACCGCTTCCTGACGGAAAGCAGCTTCATGCTGCCAGGCAGCACGAAGACCTTGCCATGAATAGCCCGCAGCTTTCACAATTCGGTTAAGGCCGGTGACATTATTTGTCATAATAAAGGAACTCTTTTCAAAGGATTGACGTCAATATTGGGCAGCGCACAATTGTCGCTGTCACAGATTTTTGCTGCGCTTTCTGATAAGCTTGCGCCGCTTTGCTAACAAGAGGCTTCATGTTGTCTATGTCAGGTTGGCGTATACTTTTTTATAAATTACTGAATTTACCCCTGTCGTTTCTGGTAAAGAGTAAGGCCATTCCGGCCGATCCCGTATCCGAACATGGGCTGGACCCAACCCGGCCTATTATGTATGTCCTGCCTTATGATTCAAAGGCCGATCTCCTGACTTTGCGCGCGCAGTGCATCAGGCACGAGCTGCCCGATCCGCTTTCGCCGCTGGAGATTGACGGGGCCTTGCTGCCGCGTCATGTCTTTATCCACGATGGCCCACGCGTGTTTCCCTATTTCGTGCCCAGCGTCGAGTCGGTAAAAATCTTCCACGAGTATCTCGATCTGCACCGCAGTAACCCTGAGCTTGATATCCAGATGTTACCGGTTTCCGTCATGTTCGGCCGCGCACCCGGCCGGGAAGTGCAGGGAGAAGATAATCCGCCTCATTTACGTTTGTTAAATGGGGTACAAAAATTCTTTGCTGTGCTCTGGCATGGTCGCGACAGTTTTGTGCGCTTCTCGCCAACCGTTTCCCTGCGTCGGATGGCGACTGAACACGGTACGGATAAATCAATTGCGCAAAAGCTGGCCCGGGTCGCTCGTATCCACTTTGCCCGTCAGCGTCTGGCGGCGGTCGGTCCGCGCCTGCCTGCGCGTCAGGATTTGTTCAATCGCCTGCTGCAATCGAAAGCGATAGAAAAAGCGGTAGAAGACGAAGCCCGCAGCAAGAAGGTTTCGCATGAAAAGGCCCAGCAAAACGCCGTTGAAATGATGGAGGAGATTGCCGCCAACTTCTCCTACGAAGCGATTCGCGTCACGGATCGCGTGATGGGTTGGCTCTGGAGTCGACTTTATCAGGGCATCAACGTCAACGGCGGTGAGCGCGTTCGTCAGCTGGCTCAGGACGGTCATGAAATTGTTTATGTGCCCTGCCACCGCAGCCATATGGATTACCTGTTGCTGTCTTACGTGCTGTATCACCAGGGGCTGGTCCCGCCGCACATCGCCGCCGGTATTAACCTGAACTTCTGGCCTGCCGGGCCGATTTTCCGCCGTCTGGGTGCCTTCTTTATTCGCCGGACCTTTAAAGGCAACAAGCTCTATGCCACTGTCTTCCGTGAATACCTGGGTGAACTCTTTACCCGTGGCTATTCCGTGGAGTACTTCGTGGAAGGGGGCCGTTCACGTACCGGCCGGCTGTTAGATCCGAAAACCGGCACGCTGTCCATGACGCTGCAGGCCATGCTACGCGGCGGCACGCGCCCTATCACGTTAGTGCCTATATACATCGGTTACGAACATGTCATGGAAGTGGGCACCTATGCGAAAGAGCTTCGCGGTGCCACGAAAGAGAAAGAAGGCTTCATGCAGATGGTGCGCGGCTTACGTAAGCTGCGCAATCTCGGTCAGGGTTACGTGAACTTTGGCGAGCCGCTACCGCTGATAAATTATTTGAATAAGCACGTTCCTGAATGGCGCGATGCTATCGATCCCATTGAAGCACAGCGTCCCGGCTGGTTGACCCCGGCGGCGAACGATATCGCGGCCACCATCATGGTGCGTATTAACGAAGCCGGCGCGGCGAATGCCATGAACCTGTGCGTTACCGCTCTGCTTGCTTCGCGTCAGCGCTCTTTGACCCGCGAGCAGTTGGTTGAGCAACTGGAGTGCTATACCCAGTTACTGCGCAACGTGCCCTACTCGCCGGATGCCACCTTGCCCGACATGTCTGCCGAAGCCCTGCTGGATCATGCGCTCAGCATGAACAAATTCGAGAGTGAAAAAGACAGTATTGGTGACATCATTATTCTGCCGCGCGAGCAGGCGGTACTGATGACCTACTACCGTAATAACATTCATCATATGCTGGTCATGCCGTCGCTGATTGCGGCGATTGTGCAGCAGCATCGCAACCTGAGCGAAGCCGAACTGCTGCGTCAGGTCAGCCTGATCTATCCCATGCTGAAGAGCGAGCTGTTCCTGCGCTGGAGCCATGATCAGCTGCCGCAGCTACTGACTAACTTATGTCAGGAACTGACGCGTCAGGGGCTGATTACCGTTGAGGCAGGTCTGTTGTCGTTTAACACCGCGCGTTACCGTACGCTTCAACTGCTGGCCGCCGGTGTGCGTGAGACGCTGCAGCGCTACGCCATCACCTTCTCGATTCTTAGCGCCAAGCCCACCATTAACCGGGGCACGCTGGAAAAAGAGAGCCGTACCCTGGCGCAGCGCCTGAGCGTGTTGCACGGGATCAATGCGCCGGAGTTCTTTGATAAAGCGGTATTCTCTTCACTGGTGCTCACGCTGCGTGATGAAGGTTATATCAGCGACAGCGGTGATGCCGACGTGGCGCAGACGCTGGCGACCTGGCACATCCTGGCTGACCTGGTCACCAGCGATGTACGCATGACCATCGAAAGCGCCGTGGCGCACGACTAGCGGATCAGTGAAGACGAAAAAGGCGACCTTGCAGGTCGCTTTTTTATTCGCGTTTTAACATCATCCTCAAACCTGCATTGACGCATCCTTCCGTCTGCAGGCTGGCAGGCGTGGCTCGCCGCAGCTGTTACAGCAGTTGTAAGAACGGCGGCGTATTCATCAGCACGCCCAGAAACAGAACCAGTCCCACATAGTTGTTATTCAGGAAGGCGCGGAAACAGGCCTGACGATCGCGCTGCGCAATCAGCTTTTGCTGATAAACAAATAACCCACCAGCCAGTAATAGCGTCCAGTAAAACGCGCCGTTCAGATCCAGCATCGTCCCTACCAGCGCCATCAACACCAGCGTAGCCAGCTGCAGCAAACCAATAATGAATTTGTCGTAACGGCCAAACAGTATCGCCGTAGATTTGACGCCAATCTTCAGGTCATCCTCGCGATCAACCATGGCATATTGCGTATCGTAGGCGACCGTCCAGCAAATGTTTGCCAGGAATACCAGCCAACAGACCAGAGGTAAGGACTCACTAACTGCCGCCCACGCCATGGGGATTGCCCAGCCAAATGCCGCGCCTAACACCACCTGGGGCAGATGCGTATATCGCTTCATAAACGGATAGACCCAGGCCAGCGCCAGGCCCACGACCGAGAGCATAATGGTCATCAGGTTCATGCTCAGTACCAGGGCAAACGCAATCAGCCCCAACACCACAAACAGCATTTTGGCTTCTTTCGCCGTCACGGCACCGCTTGCCAGCGGCCGGTGCCTGGTGCGCTCAACGTGCCCGTCTACCTTACGGTCGGCATAATCATTGATTACACAGCCCGCAGCGCGCATCACAAAGACACCGGCGACAAACACCGCCAGTGTCGGCAGCGGTGGGACGGTCATCTTTGCCAGCCAGAGTGCCCACAGCGTTGGCCATAACAGCAGTAAAGCGCCGATCGGTTTATCGATTCGCATCAGGCGGCTGTAAGCCTGCCATTTCGTCATTTTTTGTGTGTTTTGCACAGGTCAAACCCTTAACCTTGATCACGATAGACCGGCGATGCCGGTAAAAACAGTTCCGTTAACAGTAGCGGCTTACCCGACAGCCGCAGCCGGGACCGGCGTCCCCAGAGCGTTTCAACGCTGCCAGGCTCAATAAAGTCGCGGGTAAGCGTTGAAGAGGAGAACAGGTAACGTCCCAGAGGTCGCGTACCGAGTTGTTGTAACATGGTTTCCGGGCCGTTGAGGGTACTTTCAGGCACCAGCGTGCGTCCCGCCAGCCACGGCTGCTCATCTCCGTAGAGAATCACTTCACGCAGCCAGAAACGCTGGTCTGCAGGTAATAACGCGCCTTCATCGCCTAATTCGTCAGCATCGATAAAGCCTTCGCGTACAGGTTCCACCCTGACCTTCTGGCAATGCTGTTCGAAACGTCGCGTCATGGAGTCCTCCTCCATCAGCCAGTCACGAAGCGGTTGCGTAAATGCGGCATCGTCCAGCGCCAGCCAGGTGAGTGAACGTAATAAACGGAGCGGGTCTTGCGTCATGGCACTTTCCCCCAAAAATTTTCAGAGAGGTAGTTTAGCGCAGAGCGATACGAGGAACACCGTCCTGAATGCTGACGGCTTCGTTACTCGCGTTTAAGCCGGTTACTGTTTGCCAGCCACAGGGTGATAACCAGCACCAGGATAGCCGCGGAATAACATAACGTATCAATGGGATTTTTATGGTCGACGATGATCAGCCTGATGATGGCGGTAATCCCGATGTACACAAAGTAGCGTAAAGGGAAATGGTAGCCCGACTGGAAGTACTTCACGATGAGTGCAATAAATTCGAAGTAGAGAAAATAAATCACAATGCCGTCAATCAGCAAGTAGGACGACGCCTGCTCACCGGTGCTAAACAGGACATTGGCTAAGTGGACTGTCTCTTTGCCCAAAAACACCATCAAAATCACCGCCAGGATCAGTAGTCCCGCGTTCAGTACCCACTGCATCAGGCGCGCAATCTTCTGTGCTACCGGGTTTTTGTCACTCATCTCACGCCTCAAAAATTAAATGGGGTTTTATTGGCGCTATCATGCGTGAGTGTGACCTAAATCACAATATAGCCGTCAGGCTTACCGCACCCGCTGCCATTCCGCCTCCCAATGTGACATGAGCAAGGCTTATCAATGAACGCCATAACCCCTGAAAGATCAGAATCATAAAGCAAGAACAGCGCGGGTGAGGATGGATGTTTTCACGCACATCGCGCGCCAACTGCGGCTGTTGCTACGCCTGACGCCGGTTATCCCCTTATGACTGCCTGGTTGATTCCACCTGTTGGTAAAGCCTGTCATCCCTTTTTCACATGTGAGGGCTACATTGACTCGGTTTTGGCGACCGAATGATCCAGACCCGGTTTTAGCCCGACAACGCTCAGCTCTACGCATTCACTGCCTTATGTAGCGGTATTGCCTGTATCGACTGGCGGCTAATCAGGCGAAGCGCCAGCGCATAAGACGCGATGCGGCCGGGAAAAGGCATTTAACCCACTCCGTTTTCGCAGAAAAGTTTGTGTGTACTTACAATCAAAAAAGATATTGATAAAACAGAATATTTTACGATGAGCGAAACAATAACGCTGCATCAGACAACCCAATAGTGCCCTGTTAAGAGTACCGACGCGCACAACCTAAGCCACAGTAAGGAGAACAGCATGAAAACGATTCTGGTGATTCTGGACGGCCTGAGTCATCACGTGGCACAACACGCTATGGGCTACCTGCATGCAGAATGTGCCCATGGCAAAGGCCATTACTACAGCCTGAATTGTGCGCTGCCTTCGTTGTCACGTCCGCTGTATGAGTGCATTCTGACCGGCGTCGCACCGGTGGAAAGCGGGATTATTCATAACGATGTCAACCGCATGAGCCACGAACGCAGTGTGTTTCACTATGCGCGTGACGCCGGGCTGACCACCGCCGCCGCCGCTTACCACTGGATAAGCGAACTGTATAACCGCACGCCCTTCGAACCAGCCCGCGATCGTCACACGGACGCTCCGACGCTACCTGTTCAGTTTGGGCACTTTTACTCCGACGACGGCTATCCCGATTCCCACCTGTTTGAAGATGCCGAAAGCCTGCGGTTACGTTACAACCCGGACTTCCTGCTGATTCATCCGATGAATATCGATCATGCCGGCCATCAGCATGGCCTCTCTTCTGCCGCGTACCGCAACAGGGCGCGCATGGCAGATGGTTATCTGTCACAGTGGATGCCAGGCTGGCTGGCAGAAGGCTATCAGGTCATGGTCACCGCCGACCACGGCATGAACGATGACCGTTCGCATGGTGGCATGTTGCCAGAAGAAACGACCGTTCCCCTGTTTGTATTTGGTGAAGGCTTCTCGCGAAAGGCCGGGCTGGCCCCGCAACAAACCGAACTCTGCGGCACCCTGTGTTCGCTGCTCGGCGTCACACATGATAAGTCGGTCCATCGCGCCTTGCTGGCGGGTTCAGCGTCCTGACGTTAACGCGCTGAAGACCGGGCAGAGAACGTACAGGTTTCCACATTCCCGCCGAGCGGGATCATCATGAGCCGCAGCGGCACCTCACCCTGGACTGACGGCGGCCGTCTTCCCCTTCAGCGCTGTCAAAACGGGCGGCCTCGTCTTGTCTGTAGCCAGTCTTTCCGCCGTGGATATTCGTTCAGTCCTGTTTCAGGCGTGCACAATCAGGAAGGTGAGCGACGTGCGCCGGGTTGGATTTGTCCATGCAGATCAGTAGAGTAGTCTACATTTAAAGATGCCGACATTGCGCAGGTTGCTTAAAACACTGAAAAAAATTGCGCAGCGTCCGGTAGCCACGTTCTCAGATTGCGCTTTCCATCAGGCTGGCAATCTGCACCGCCTGAAGCCTGATGGTTGAGGAGCGACTATACGTGTTAACCCTGCTTAACTTACTCTCTGCCGTTGCGCTTCTGGTATGGGGCACACATATTACCCGCTCCGGAATTATGCGCGTGTATGGTGCCGATTTGCGCCGGGTACTCAGCCGTAGCGTGGAAAAGAAACCCATGGCGTTTCTTGCTGGCGTTGGCGTCACCATGCTGGTGCAAAGCAGCAATGCCACCACGCTGCTGGTAACGTCGTTCGTTGCTCAAAACCTGGTGAGCCTGACGCCTGCGCTGGTGGTGATATTGGGGGCGGATGTCGGCACGGCCATTATGGCGCGCATCCTGACGTTTGATCTCTCCTGGCTTTCACCGCTATTTATCTTTTTCGGCGTGGTCTTTTTCATCAGCCGCAAGCAAACCCGGGCCGGACAGCTCGGCCGCACCAGCATTGGTCTGGGACTCATCCTGCTGGCACTGCAACTGATTGTCGAAGCTGCCAAACCTATCACTCAGGCATCCGGCGTACAGGTACTGTTCTCCAGCTTAACCGGTGACGTGATGCTGGACGCCCTGCTCGGGGCCGTCTTTGCCATTATCAGCTACTCAAGCCTGGCGGCGGTGCTGATTACAGCCACGCTCACCGCAACCGGCGTAATCGCCTTTAAGGTGGCGCTGTGTCTGGTGATTGGCGCCAACCTTGGCAGCGGTCTACTGGCCGTCATCAATGGCAGTGGTTCCAACGCAGCCGGTAAACGCGTGGCGATGGGCAGCCTGCTGTTCAAGTTGATTGGCTGCGTGATTATTCTGCCCTTTGTCGATCCGCTGGCAGTGTGGCTGGATAAGCTGCCGGTAAATGACGAAGAGCTGGTGATCTTCTTTCATGTCTTCTACAACCTGATTCGCTGTGTGGTGATGGTGCCGTTTGCCGACGCCATGGCGCGGCTGTGTTGCCGACTGATCGCTGACGATGCCGAAAGCGAGACGACGCTGAAGCCCCGGCATCTCGACAGCAGCGCGCTGGATACGCCAGCACTGGCGCTGGTCAATGCTGCGCGTGAGGTGTTGCGCATGGGGGATGTGCTGGAGCAGATGCTGGATACGTTTCTGCAAGTGGTGCGTGGAGAAGCCCGGGCGGAACGCAGGGTACGGCGGCTGGATGATGACGTGGATGTGCTGTATACCGCCATCAAGCTTTATCTGGCGCGCATGCCCAAAGAGGACTTATCCGAGCAGGATTCCCGCCGCTGGGGGGAAATCATTGAAATGTCGCTGAACCTGGAACAGGCAGGCGATATCATCGAGCGCATGAGCGGCGATGTGGCTGACAAGTCTCTTGCCGCGCGACGCACCTTTTCGCCCGAGGGACTGAAAGAGCTGGAAGCACTACATGAACAGCTGATTGATAGCCTGCGGCTAAGCCTGTCGGTTTTTCTCTCACACGACGTCACCAGCGCGAAGCGGCTGCGCCGCGCCAAGCACCGTTTCCGCCTGAAAATACGCCGCAATTCCCACTCCCATGTTAACCGCCTGCATCAGCAGAACGTGCAGAGCATTGAAACCAGTTCGCTGCATCTGGGGTTGCTGGGTGATATGAAGCGGCTGAACTCGCTGTTTAGCGCGGTAGCCTACACGGTGCTGGAGCAGCCTGATGATGAGCGGGACGACGATTAACATGCGGGGGCCGTTTGGCCCCCGCGAGGTCAGTTTCGCCCCTACAGCGTTACTTTTTTTTCTCGACCGGTTTGCCCGACCAGTAACCCGCAAGCAGCGAACCTGACAGGTTATGCCAGACGGAGAACAAGGCACCCGGCAGCGCTGCCAGTGGAGAAAAGTAAAGTTTGCCCAGCGTTGCAGCCAGTCCGGAGTTTTGCATGCCGACTTCCAGCGCCAGCGTGCGGCAGGTGGACTCATCGAAGCCAAACAGTTTCCCGCCCCAGTAACCTCCCAGCAGACCAATGGCATTGTGCAAGATGACCGCAGCAATCACCATCGCCCCGACTGATCCAATAAAGCTCTGACTGCTCGCCACCACGGCGCTGATGATCAACAGAATACAGATCATGGAAAAGGCCGGAAGATAAGGCTCGATCCGGCGTACCACGCTGTTCATGGTGTGATGGATGATCAAGCCTAACCCGATAGGGATCACGACGATCTTCACGATGCTCAGTAACATCCCCGCGACATCAACCTGAATGTGCGTATCCACATAAAGGCGCGTCAGTAACGGCGTGGCAAACACGCCTACCAGCGCCGACACGGAAGAGATCGTGACGGAAAGCGCCACATCGCCCTTAGCCAGATAAATCATCACGTTAGAGGCGGTGCCGCTGGCAACGCTGCCAACCAGAATCATGCCTGCAGAGAGATCGGGCGGCATATGAAACAGCTTAGCCAGTGCCCAGGCCGCCAGTGGCATCACCAGATAGTGTAAAAAGGTCCCGGCGATTACCGGCGCCGGGCGCGTCAGCACGCGTTTAAAATCGTCAATATTCAGCGTCACGCCCATGCCAAACATAATCAGCATCAGCAGATACACCACCCACGGACCGATGCCAAGAAAGGTCGTGGGTGAGTAGTAGGCAGCCGCAGATAACAGGACGGCCCACAGAGGAAACAAGCGAGTTAAGGTGGCGAGCATGAACAGACATCCTTATAAGCAAGTGAGGGATTACTGTGAAAGAACGCGTTGCCGTTCAGCAGCTGATCATTAAAAAGCCGGACAATGTCCGGCTTCAAACTTATCCTGGCGATGCGCTTATTCAAACAGATTGTGATGCAACGTGCGCACCACGCTTTCAGCATCATTGCCCGGCACCAGGAAGCAGAGGTTATAGCTGCTGGCACCGTAACAGATCATTCGCAGGTTGAAAGGTTCGAGCACGCCGAAGACCTCTTTCCCAACCCCGCAGGCTTTTGACAGCTCGTTGCCGATAATCGCCACCAGCGCCAGGTTTTCTTCCACCTCGACGCGACACAGTGACGACAGTTCCGTCAGCAGCGCCTGGCTCAGCAGATTGTCGCCCGTTGAGGTTGAACCGGTGGTATCCAGCGTTAACGCGACGCTGACTTCAGACGTGGTGATGAGATCCACTGACACGTTGTGACGCACCAGAATATTGAACACTTCAGACAGGAAGCCTGGCGTGTGTAACATATTCAGGCTGTGCAGCGTCACCAGGGTTTGCTTGCGACGCAGGGCCAGCGCACGGAACAGCGGGGGATTGGCTGTCTCATTGCAGACGCGCGTGCCGCCCGCCGCCGGATCTTTGCTGGAGCCGACAAACACCGGGATGTCGCTACGAACGGCAGGCAGCAGGGTTGCAGGATGCAGCACTTTGGCCCCAAAGGTGGCCATTTCTGCCGCTTCCTCAAAGGTAATTTCATCAATACGTTTAGCCGCAGGCACCACGCGCGGGTCAGTGGTATAGATGCCCGGTACGTCAGTCCAGATATCCACGCGCGACGCTTTTAACGCTTCACCCAGCAGGGCCGCCGTGTAATCACTGCCGCCGCGACCGAGCGTAGTGGTGCGCCCTTTTTCTTCGCTGCCGATAAAGCCCTGAGTCACCACCAATGACGCCGCAATACGCGGCTGCAACTGCGCGCTGACCTGTTCCGCCAGAACGGCCACATCCGGCTCAGCACGGCCAAAACGGTCATTCGTGCGCATCACTTTGCGAACATCGAACCATTCAGCATTCACCTGGCGTTCACGCAGGATCTCGACGAACAGTAAGGTCGACATCAGTTCGCCATGGCTGACCAGCTCGTCGGTTAAGGCGTTAGAGGTGGCCAGCGCGGCCGCGTCTGACAGCATGCCGATGTTGTCGATCATTCGGTCGATTTCGTCGCGAATAACGTCAGGATGTTGCAGGCGATCGATGATGGCATATTGAATGCGGCGGATGTCATCAAGTTGAGCCGCACGCTGCGATGTCTCCTGACCTTCTGCAAGGGAGACCAGCAGATTCGTGATGCCCGCAGAGGCAGAGAGCACCACCAGCCGGGTATTGCTGTCCTGCAATACCACATCGGCGCTACGGTTCATGGCATCGAAATCGGCAACGCTGGTACCGCCAAATTTCGCTACATTCAGATTCAGAGACATTGTATGACCTCGTGTCAGGGTACGTTGCCCTCACCCGTTGACGGATGAGAAACAGTAATTCAGCCTAAGCACAAGGAAAGAGCAGAAACGGGCAGACAAGATCGAATAGACGAGTCACCCAGAAGCGCTCCACCTTGCAAAACGTCCGACTGTGGACGTTTCTGGTGACAACCCAGAGGATTCAGCCCCTGTAGCCGACAGGCAACACACCGTGTGTTGACCACCTCGGCGTCGCTCCCCCTGATGTGTTATCTCCGGATACGGTTCCTCCAACACACTGCCTGGGCGACGCGCCTCTTCTGGCTTGCGCACAGGTGCGCAAGTAGCGCGCATAGATTTATCGATTTCCACCCCTGCTGTCAATCACCGTCGTGGGACAATTTTTCATGCAGAGCGCACCGGATAACAAATTTCGCCTTATCGCAGCGACTACAGTGCTTAATGGCTTCAGCAAGGCCACCACTTTCTGATGCGGCACAAAGTATGCGGGCCGCCAATGCGCCATACTTTTCAGCCTTTCTCCCATGGGATCAGACTGAAATTTAGCGGCATTATCCACCGTGAAACAGACGGTTTTCATTACCGTGCCATTATGGCGCAGACAAAATTTTCCTTTCAGTTGCAACTGTGGTCATACTGAAATGCTAACCGGGTACGATGCGACCCCGATGGAATGACGGTTCTTAATATCAACAAGAGTGTTGCCATGAAAAATATCAATCCGACCCAAACCGCAGCCTGGAAAGCGCTGCAAGAGCACTATGAACAGATGAAAACGGCGAAAATTGCCGACCTGTTTGCCCAGGATGCCGATCGTTTTGCTAAATTCTCAGCCACCTTTGACGACCAGATGCTGGTGGATTTTTCCAAAAACCGCATTACCCAGGAAACCCTCGATAAGCTTCAGGCACTGGCAAAAGAAACCGATTTAAGTGGTGCGATTAAATCCATGTTCTCCGGTGAGAAGATTAACCGCACTGAGGATCGCGCCGTGTTGCACGTCGCGCTGCGCAACCGCAGTAATACGCCGATTATTGTTGATGGCAAAGATGTGATGCCTGAAGTCAACGCCGTGCTGGAAAAAATGAAAGGCTTTTCAGAACGCATTATCGGCGGTGACTGGAAAGGCTATACCGGAAAACCCATCACGGATGTCGTTAACATCGGTATCGGTGGCTCCGACCTCGGCCCGTTTATGGTCACTGAAGCGCTGCGTCCGTATAAAAACCACCTGAACATGCATTTTGTGTCCAACGTTGACGGCACGCACATCGCGGAAACGCTGAAAGATCTCAGCCCTGAAACCACGCTGTTCCTGGTCGCCTCTAAGACCTTTACCACGCAGGAAACCATGACTAACGCGCACAGCGCACGTGACTGGTTCCTGAAAACCGCCGGCGATCAACAGCACGTTGCTAAGCACTTCGCGGCGCTTTCCACCAACGCCAAAGCGGTAGGTGAATTTGGTATTGATACGGACAACATGTTCGAATTCTGGGACTGGGTTGGCGGTCGCTATTCACTGTGGTCAGCAATCGGCCTGTCGATTATCCTCTCCATTGGCTTCGATAATTTTGAGCAGTTGCTGAGTGGCGCCCACGCCATGGACAAGCACTTCTCAACGACGCCCGTAGAGCAGAATATTCCGGTACTGCTGGCGCTGATCGGGATCTGGTACAACAACTTCTTCGGTGCCGAAACAGAAGCCATTCTGCCGTATGACCAATATATGCATCGCTTTGCGGCCTATTTCCAGCAGGGAAATATGGAGTCGAACGGTAAATACGTTGACCGTGCAGGTCAGCCTGTCACCTACCAGACAGGCCCGATTATCTGGGGCGAACCGGGCACGAACGGCCAGCACGCGTTCTACCAGTTGATTCATCAGGGAACCAAACTGGTGCCGTGCGACTTTATCGCACCGGCAGTGAGTCACAATGCGCTTGCTGATCATCACCCTAAACTGCTCTCTAACTTCTTTGCCCAGACCGAAGCGCTGGCTTTTGGTAAATCGCGTGACGTGGTGCAGAAAGAATTTACCGATGCCGGCAAGTCTGCGGAATCAGTGGCGCACATCGTGCCGTTTAAGGTTTTTGAAGGTAACCGGCCGACTAACTCCATTTTGTTACGCGAAATCACCCCATTTAGCCTGGGTGCCCTGATTGCCCTGTATGAGCATAAAATCTTCACCCAGGGTGCCATCCTGAATATCTTTACCTTTGACCAGTGGGGCGTTGAACTGGGTAAACAGCTGGCGAACCGTATTCTGCCAGAGCTGGAAAATGACAGTAATATTACCAGTCATGACAGCTCCACTAATGCCTTAATTAATTGCTACAAGAGCTGGCGTTAAATTTCCACAAGCACAAAAAGGCGGCTATTTAGTCGCCTTTTTCATTGCATGGCGCTGAGTGCAACCCGCTTTTAATCTGAAAAGCCCGCAAACGGATTGGATAATTCTTAAAATAGGCTGAGGCAAATCTGAAGATGACAGGTGTTTGAATATGACAATCTTATTAAAAATGGACCTAAATCAGCACACAGAACATTCTTACCCGTTGTTTTATAATGCTATTTAATTTAATCGCGCGTAAGGAAATTCCGATTATTCTTATTCCGTACCAAACAATACTAAATAAGTAGAAACCGCTTTGCTTTCTCCCTGTTCGCAGACAAATATTCGGCCTTTTAAGACAAACTCACGGCTTTAAAATAAGTTAACGCTAAATTTACTTAATTTAGCCCGTTTTTTGCCCTGCATTTCGACAGGTTTTTACGTTACTGAACTCTGGTATTTTGTTGCCCTATACTGGACGCGCCCGTAATGGGTCTGTCCTTCGACTTTGCGGCAACGGTTCATTCTGTTGTGCAGAATTGTCGGATAGCAATCCTTCATTCACTCAATGTAGGTGTTGTTATGAAAAAACGCATGATTGCCGGTCTGGCATTACTCATCGTAGCCGTCTCTTCCAGTGCGTTTGCCGCGCCGGAAGAAGCAGGTGCTGCAGCGGGCGCACAAGCGGGCACCATGTCCGCAGGTACGACTACCGCTGTGGGTATCGGCGTGCTTGGCGCGTTAGTAGGACTCGGTGTTGCCGCTTCTGGCGGTGGTGACGGGGCAAATACTGGTACAACAACCACAACCACAACGGGCACCACACGTTGATGGGTACCCTGCTCCTTCGGGCTGTAGCAAGGCTGCGAACGCGCATATCACGATTCATTTGCGCAAGTTAATGAGTCGCCATCAGGACGCCACTGCGTCGGCGGCCTGAAAGAGTAAGGGTACGGGAGCTTTAAACATAACCACACTTTCGTGTGGTTATTTTTACTTTGGCATCATTTATCAGGGACACACTGTGCGCCAACTTCCTCTGCTGCTCGTTTGCCTGCTGCTGCAGGCCTGTACACAAACGCAAAAAGGACTCGAACAAACCGTGATGATGGCCATTGAAGGGCCAGATGACGTCACCGTTACGCCTCAGCAGATTGATAATCTGCCCTATGCCAGCCTGTATGCCCGAATCAATGACGGTCCACGCATTTTTGTCGTGTTGGGTTATAACGAAAACGGTCAGCAAAAGTGGGTGACGCGCGATCAGTCCATGCTGGTCACCGCACACGGCAGACTGATCAAAACCCTGGGCTTGCCTGATAACCTGACAAGCGTCAGCAATCTCCAGCAAGACCCGCTGGCAAAAGGCCTGCACATTAGCAATGGCCAGCGCTGGACGCGGATTGTTCAGTGGACCGTTCAGGGCAACGTTCATAGCGGTACCCTGAGCTCAACCTTTGAGCGTGGCGACGATGAGGTGCTGAATATTGCGGGAAACCGCATTGCCTGTCGCGTCTGGCATGAGCAGCTGCATATCGACAGCCTTAACCGCGAGTGGCAAAACACGTTCTGGATCGACAACAGCAGTGGTCAGGTGGTGCAATCCCGACAGATGCTGGCTGCCGATACTTTCCCTGTTGATATCACCATTCTGAAGCCGGCAAAATCATGAAAAAAATAACACTATTGTTGGCAGGAGTGAGCCTGCTCACCAGTCTGGGTGCGCAGGCCGCAGGCCAGGTCACCGTGCATGCGCCCCATGATACGAACAGCGTCCAGGTCAATCAGGTAGAGAACCTGGCCCAGTTGGTGACTCAGCCCGCACTGATGGCACAAACAGACTGGCGTCGCGCCGTCATTGCCGAATACGGCGCGACGGCAATAGCACAACAACAGTATCAGCAGACACTGGCGCAGCTACGCGCCTGGCGTGCTGACAGCAGCGGAGAACAAGCCGCCGCCATTGATGCTGTGATACGTCAGTTAAGCAGCATCAAGGTGACCGGGCGGCAGTTCACGTCACTGGACCCCGACTGGATTCGCCTGCACCCAATGGATAACCGCCGCCTGGAAGGCCGTTACGATCTCTATCTGACCCAGCCCAGCACCAGCGTCCTGCTGTTTGGCCCCATCGCGGGGGCCGGTGCTGTGAGCTGGCAACCGGGTAAATCAGTGCGGGATTACCTGAGCGATCACCCGCTCCTGTCTGGTGCAGAACGCAACATCGCGATTGTGATTGCGCCGGATGGTACGACGCAGGAAGCGCCCGTCGCTTACTGGAATCACCGCCACGTCGAACCCGAACCCGGCAGCATCATTATGACGGGCTTTTCGTCATGGAGCCTGCCTGGCGCGTATGAAGACCTGAATAGCCGCCTCGTTTCTGTTCTGACTCACCGGATACCAGACTGATGAAAAAACGTTATCTTCTCAGCCTGTTGGCTGTTTCTGTGGCAAGCGCCTGCCAGGCACATGCGGAAATGTATGCGGCCCCGGTAACGCCTTCGCAGTCTGATTTTGGCGGTGTGGGCCTGATGCAGGTGCCTACCGCGCGTATGGCGAAAGAGGGCGAATTCAGCCTGAACTTCCGTGATAATGACCAGTACCGCTACTATTCTGCTTCGTTACAGCTGTTCCCCTGGCTGGAAACCACCGTGCGTTATACCGACGTGCGGACCCGGCGTTACAGTGCGGTGGAAAGCTTCAGCGGCAATCAAAGCTATAAAGATAAGGCCTTCGACCTGAAGCTGCGACTGTGGCAGGAAGGTTACTGGCTGCCGGAGGTGTCATTTGGTACCCGCGATCTGGGCGGTACCGGTTTGTTTGACAGTGAATATCTGGTCGCCACCAAAGCCTGGGGCCCCTTTGACTTTACGTTGGGGATGGGCTGGGGCTATCTGGGCAACAGCGGCACCGTCAAAAACCCCTTCTGTTCCTACAGCGACAGCTACTGTCAGCGTCCTGGCGTCGGTCAGGCGGGATCGATCAACGGCTCGCAGATGTTCCATGGCCCTTCCGCCGTGTTCGGCGGGATCGAATACCAGACGCCGTGGCAGCCGCTGCGCCTGAAGGTGGAATACGAAGGTAACGATTACAAGGATGATTTTGCCGGACGCCTGCCGCAACGCAGCAAGGTCAACGTGGGCGCGATCTATCGCCTGACGGACTGGGCAGATATCAATGCCAGCTATGAACGCGGCAACACCTTTATGTTCGGCTTTACCATCCGCACTAATTTCAACGATATGCATCAGGATCATATCGACAGTCCGAAGCCTGCTTACCAGCCGAATCCGCAGCCTAAACTGCTGGAGACCACGGTCACCGGTAGCCAGCTGTCTGAACTGAAGTCTAACGCTGGCCTGGCAGGGCCAAAAATTCAGACCAAAGGCAGCACGTTATACGTCTCGGGCGAGCAAACCAAATACCGCGATACGCGCGAAGGCGTGGATCGCGCAAATCGCATCATCATGAATAATCTGCCGGACGGTATTGAAACCATTAACGTGACGGAGTCGCGTTACAATATGCCGCAGGTCACCACGGAAACCTCTGTTGCCAGCCTGCGCAATGAACTGGGTGGTTATCCGTTAGGGCATGAGCAGCCGTTACAACAGGTCCGCAAAAATCCTGTTGATCCGGACCCTACTGAGCAGGGCATGTTTATTCGTAAAGAGCGCCTGAGTTACAGCCTGTCGCCGGTACTGAACCAGTCGGTGGGCGGCCCGGAAAGTTTCTATCTGTACCAGGTCGGCGTGATGGGCAATGTCGATTACTGGCTTACCGATCATTTTCTGGTCGGCGGTAGCCTGTTTGCTAACGTGGCGAATAACTACAACAAGTTTAACTACAACGGCGCGCCTGCAGATTCAACGCTGCCGCGTGTGCGTACGCACATTCGCGACTACGTTGAGAACAATGTTTACGTCAACGATCTGCAAGCCAACTACATGGATTATCTGGGCAATGGCTTCTATGGTCAGGTTTATGGCGGCTATCTGGAAACCATGTATGGCGGCGTAGGTGGGGAAGTGCTCTATCGTCCGGTTGACAGCAACTGGGCCGTTGGGGTGGACGCCAACTATGTGCGTCAGCGTGACTGGGATGACATGATGAGATTCACCCGTTACGAGGCACCTACCGGTAACCTCACGGGCTACTGGCGTCCCTGGTTTATGCAGGATGTCCTGGTCAAAGCCAGCGTCGGGCAGTATCTGGCGAAGGATAAAGGCGTCACCATTGATGTGTCCAAACGCTTCGACAGTGGCGTGATGGTGGGCGTTTATGCCACTAAAACCAACGTGTCATCGCAGCAGTATGGTGAAGGCGACTTTACCAAAGGCTTCTACATCTCTGTTCCGATGGATCTGTTTACCGTTACGCCAACCCGTGGCCGTGCGCAGATTAACTGGGTGCCGCTCACCCGTGACGGTGGTCAGATGCTGGGACGTAAGTACCAGCTGTACGATATGACCTCGGACCGTGACGCCCGGTTTAACTAACAAAAAGGCAGCCTTCTGGCTGCCTTGCTTTTTTAGTCTGCGTCGTAACCCAGGTTGGGCGCCAGCCAGCGTTCCACTTCGCTGACGGACATGCCTTTGCGTGCCGCATAGTCTTCAACCTGATCGCGCTGAATTTGCGCCACGGCGAAGTAGCGGCTGTCAGGGTGACTGAAATACCAGCCTGACACCGAAGCGCCTGGCCACATGGCAAAAGACTCCGTGAGTTTCATGCCGGTATGGGTTTCCACATCCAGCAGCGCCCAAATAGCCGCTTTCTCGGTATGTTCCGGGCAGGCGGGATAACCCGGAGCCGGACGAATCCCCTGATAATTCTCGCGGATCAGTGCCTCATTGCTCAGGTTTTCGTCGGGGGCAAACCCCCAAATCGTTTTACGCACCTGTTCGTGCAGATATTCTGCGAAGGCTTCGGCTAAGCGGTCAGCAATGGCTTTGACCATAATCTTGTTATAGTCGTCGTGTTGCTTATCGTAAGCCTCGGCCAGCACATCCTCCTCCAGGCCACCCGTAACCGCAAAGGCACCCAGGTAATCTGCTTTACCGCTGGTTTTCGGTGCCACGAAATCCGCCAGGCAGTAATTGGCAAAATCTGTTTTTTCCGTTTGCTGCCGCAGATGATGGCTGACATTCAGTACAGTATCGCGCTGCTCATCGGTGAAGATATGGATATCGTCGCCCACGCGGTTAGCCGGGAATATGCCCACCACGCCGCGTGGCGTCAGCGCCTTTTCTGCACTCAGCTTATCCAGCATGGCGTTGGCATCGGCAAACAGCCGTTTCGCTTCATCGCCCACTACCTCATCTTCAAGGATGCGCGGGTATTTACCTGCCAGCGACCAGGTCATAAAGAACGGCGTCCAGTCAATGTAATTGCGCAGCACATCAATGTCGGCTTCCACGCGCCTCACGCCCCTGTGCTTCGCCACCGGTGGTGTATAACTCTCCCAGTCAATTTTCGTGGCATTATCGCGCGCCACGCTGAGTGACACCGGCGGTGTGCGGGGTTTTTTACGCGCATGTTGAATTCGCACGGTTTCATATTCTTTTCGCGTACGGGCGACAAAGTCATCCCTGAGCGTGTCGGAGAGCAGGGATGACACAACACCGACCGTGCGCGAAGCGTTTTGCACATACACGGTGGGTCCACTGTAGTTCTGTTCGATTTTCACGGCCGTATGGGCTTTAGAGGTGGTTGCGCCACCAATTAACAACGGCAGCGTGAAGCCCTGACGCTCCATCTCTTTCGCCATGTTGACCATTTCATCCAGCGAGGGCGTAATTAAGCCCGAAAGACCAATGATGTCAGCATTCACTTCACGCGCGGTTTTCAGGATTTTCTCGCCTGGCACCATCACGCCGAGATCGATAATTTCATAGTTATTGCACTGTAACACCACGCCAACGATGTTTTTGCCGATGTCGTGGACGTCACCTTTTACCGTCGCCAGCACAATCTTGCCGTTGCTGCGCCCGGCTTCTTTACTGGCCTGAATATAGGGTTCCAGCCAGGCGACGGCCTGCTTCATCACGCGGGCAGATTTGACGACCTGCGGCAGGAACATTTTGCCTTCACCAAACAGATCGCCGACCACATTCATACCGGACATCAGCGGCCCTTCAATCACGTCAATCGGACGTGCGGCCAGTTGACGGGCTTCTTCCGTGTCCAGCTCAATAAATTCCGTGATGCCTTTTACCAGCGAGTATTCCAGCCTTTTCACCACGTCCCAGCCGCGCCATTCGGCTTGCTGTTTTTCATCCGCACCGTCACTTTTACTGCTGCGATATTTTTCCGCCAGCGCCAGTAACCGTTCGGTGCCGTCGGCACGTCGGTTAAGCACCACGTCCTCAACCGCCTCACGCAGTTCGTCGGACAGGTCGTCATAAATGGCTAGCTGTCCGGCGTTAACGATCCCCATGTCCATACCGTTACGAATGGCGTAGTAGAGAAATACCGCGTGAATCGCCTCACGTACCGGATCGTTGCCCCGGAAAGAGAACGAGACGTTAGACACACCGCCCGAGATCATGGCATGAGGCAGCTCGCGCTTGATGTCTTCGCACGCACCGATAAAATCCATCGCGTAGTTGTTATGCTCTTCAATACCGGTCGCAACGGCAAAAATATTGGGATCGAAAATGATATCTTCCGGCGGGAAACCCACCTGTTGCGTCAGGATCTGGTAGGCGCGACGGCAGATCTCAATCTTCCGCTCACGGGTATCGGCCTGTCCCACTTCATCAAATGCCATCACCACCATGGCAGCCCCGTAGCGGCGGACAAGCCGGGCATGATGGATAAATGCGGCTTCGCCCTCTTTCATTGAGACAGAGTTAACGATGCCTTTTCCCTGTATGCACTGCAGCCCCTTTTCGATGACCGCCCATTTTGAGGAGTCGATCATAATGGGCACGCGGGCAATATCGGGTTCACCGGCAATCAGATTGAGGAAACGCACCATCGCCGCTTCAGCGTCCAGCATTCCTTCATCCATGTTGATATCAATAATCTGGGCACCGCTCTCAACCTGCTGTAACGCGACTTCCAGCGCCTCGTTGTATTTATCTTCTTTTATCAGGCGTTTAAACCTGGCGGAGCCGGTAACGTTGGTACGTTCGCCCACGTTCACAAACAGCGACCCGGCGCTGATATTCAGTGGTTCAAGACCCGAGAGTCGGCAGGCAACCGGCAACGTGGGACGCTTACGCGGCGCAACGCCTTCTACCGCCGCCGCCATCGCGGCGATGTGCTGTGGCGTCGTGCCGCAGCAGCCGCCAATAATATTCAGAAAGCCAGCGTTGGCCCATTCGCCAATCTGCTGTGCCATTACGTCTGCGTCGAGATCGTATTCACCAAAGGCGTTGGGCAAACCGGCATTAGGATGAGCCGTGACATAGCCTTCCGCGATGCGCGACAGTTCGGCGACATACTGGCGTAATTCATCCGGGCCCAGCGCGCAGTTCAGGCCAAAGGATAAGGGCTCAGCGTGGCGCAACGCATTATAAAAGGCTTCGGTAGTTTGTCCGGAAAGCGTGCGGCCTGAAGCATCGGTGATGGTTCCGGAGATCATCAACGGCAGCGCCACGCCCAGGGCTTCCATTTCCGTTTTGACCGCAAAGATGGCCGCTTTGGCGTTGAGCGTATCGAACACCGTTTCAATCATAATGATGTGACAACCGCCTTCCACCAGCGCCCGAGTGGATTCACGGTAGGCGTCCACCAACTGATTAAAGGTGACATTACGGAAAGCAGGATCGTTAACATCAGGTGAGATCGAACAGGTGCGGTTAGTTGGGCCGAGTACACCTGCCACGTAGCGCGGTTTATCTGGCGTTTTCGCCGTCCACGCATCTGCACTGGCGCGTGCCAGCTTCGCGGCCGCGAAGTTGATTTCCGCCGACAGGGCTTCCATCTGGTAGTCCGCCATCGCAATGGGGGTGGCGTTAAAGGTATTGGTTTCCAGAATGTCAGCACCGGCGGCCAGATACGCTTCATGGATCTCGCGGATCACCTCTGGCTTCGTTAACACCAGCAGATCGTTATTGCCTTTGAGATCGCAGGGCCAGTCAGCAAAACGGCTGCCACGAAAATCGTGCTCGTCCAGTTTATAGCTCTGGATCATGGTGCCCATGCCACCGTCTAATAGCATAATGCGTTGGGCAAGTTGCTGATGCAGCGCGTCGGTTAGATTGCTCACTGTTGTCTCATCCACGTCAATCCGCTGGTGAAATCCCAGCCAGTCATTCTTGCATAAGGTCGTTATGGCTCAAAGTAACCTTAGTTGAGATTTTCAGCAGAAGCCGCTATCAGGTCTGACCAGCGCGTCAGCGTTTGCAATTGATGAGATTAAAACGAAAATGGTTTCCACTATGTGAAAAGGAGAGACAATATGGCAACGCCTGTCCCCGCAAAGCGCGGTAAAAAACCCCGTGGCACCCCTGCCCCTTCAGCGCCCGTGGGCGGTCAGGTTCAGTCACTGACCCGGGGATTAACGCTGTTGGCGTTAATCGCCAATTCACATGGCAGCGTAGCCCTGACCGAACTGGCACAGCAGGCGGGCCTGCCTAATTCCACTACCCACCGCTTGCTGACCACGATGCAACAGCAGGGTTTCGTGCGGCAGGAAGGCGATTTGGGCTACTGGACCATTGGCGCACAGGCATTTGTCATCGGCAGCAGTTTTTTGCAGAGCCGGAACCTGCTGGCGTTGGTCCACCCGGTGCTACGCACGCTGATGGAGCATTCCGGTGAAACAGTCAACCTGGCGGTGCTGGATCTTAGCGATTTTCAGGCCGTTATTATCGATCAGGTGCAGTGCACGCAACTGATGCGCATGTCCGCGCCGATCGGCGGTAAACTGCCGATGCATGCATCAGGAGCCGGTAAAGCTTTTCTGGCCCATCTCAGCGACGAACAGGTCACCGCGCTGCTGCATCAGAAAGGCTTACATTACTACACGCCAAAGACACTGATGTCGCCACAAAGCCTGAAAACGAACCTGGCCCAGATTCGCACGCGGGGGTTTTCTTTCGATGATGAAGAACATGCCCTCGGTTTGCGTTGTGTGGCTGCCCCTCTTTATGACGAACATGGCGAACCTTTCGCTGCACTTTCGATTTCAGGCCCTATCGCCCGCATGACTGACGATCGCATTACCGAACTGGGTGCGCTGGTCATCCGTGAAGCGCGTCAGGTGACGCTGGCCTACAGTGGTCGCTAAGTCACGGCTGACCGCCCGATAGCACTGGCGCAGCCGCCCTCATACGTTATAAACCACGGTCTTTATCAGCAACAGCCTGTACCCGAGCCAACCTGTGGGCTGGCCAGCGCCTCAAAAAGAGGCGCCAGCCGTCAGCGCCTTCCCGTCACCGCGCCTGTAACCCTTTATACACGGCATCGCGCAGCATGATGGGGAACTGACCATTGACCCCTTCCGGTGTCGTGTTTGTCATGGCGACCACGCACAATTCGTTTTTGCGATCGACGAACCAGGTGTGGCCGTAAGCACCACTCCACGAGAGCGTACCTGCTGACTGAGGCGATCTGGCCGCATCAGGGTCCACCAGCAATGCCCATCCCACGCCAAATCCCCATCCTGGCCCCTGGGTCGCATATTTCGCCGCCACCTGTTCCTGCGTCATATAGTCAAAACTGTCTTGTGAGATGAGTGGCGATCCCTGCCGCCGGAGGGTCTCCAGCAATTGCATAAAGTCTGGTGCCGTCCCTGCCATGCCACCCCCACCGCAGGGCCAGGCGTCGGGTTTAAGAATACGATCAGGGCAGAAAATAGCGGCACCTTCACCGAAAGGTATCCGCTGGTTATCACTCATCGCCGTGGGCGCCGGACTGTCGTCGGTATACACCGTGGTTAAACGCTCCCTGTCCCTGACGGTAAACAGCGTATCTTTCATCCCGAGTGGGGTTGTTACGTGATGACTCACCAGCTCCGGTAAGCTTTTTCCCGTCGCCCGCACCATGATTTCGCCCAGGACATCAATGCCCAGAGAATAACGCCAGCCGGTTCCGGGCCTGAACTGTAACCGGGTGCCTGCAAGGCGCTGCAGATTCTCCTCGAGGGTCAATCCCGGTTGGTAATCGATCCCGTCAGACACATTCAGCGTGTGGTAAAGAGAATCCGCCGGAGCGGAATAGCGGTAGCGTAAACCGGAGGTGTGGCTCAGAAGGTGCCGCACCAGGATAGTCGCAGGCTGACCGTCTTCCAGACAGGGACGAAAATCGGGAAGCCAGCGGGTAATATCGTCATCAAGACGCATGTCGCCTTGTTCAATCAGGCGCATTGCCGTCAGGCTCACTATGGGCTTAGTCAGCGAGGCAAGGCGGAAAATGGCGTCCGGCGTCATGCTTTTCTTTTGCTCTCTGTCAGCCAGCCCTGCCGCCCGCTGATAAATTAATTCACCCGCTTTTGCCACCATCACCGTGCACCCAACAACACGCTGTATATCTATTGCATAATCAATAGCTGCATCTATTGCGGCTTCAAGCTTCGCAGAGGATTTAACCAGTCCTGATGTAAAATAAAGCATTATCGATTCCTTGAATAAATTGGAAAAATGAAAGGCATTATCGTTATGCATTCTTTGCATTACGCATTAAATTCACTTTATATATATTTTATTAACCATCCTACTTAACAATCACTCCAAATAATAAACACACTAAATAACATCCGCCTGTCGCAAAAAACACCTCACTTATTTAATTGGTCAACCAAAAATTGAATTTAAGTCTAACTGATGGACATCCAGGGGATTTGTGATCAACCTCTTTTTTTTAAAAGAGCAGAGTGATTACTATTCCCTCGCACCACTTTTATAAAAACAGACTGAAAAACAATAAAAACAAACTGACTTCTTATCTCTACCGCGCTTAATACTGGTCAACCAAAATAAACCAAACATTAATACACAGCTTGCTTTACTTATTTAAAACAGCCAGATCAGAAAATAATAAAAACAACAAAGGAGGATCATCATTTAAACAAAACTCCGATTAAACATAACTATTTATCTAATTAAAAACCAAACAGAAAATATTTCTTCATCTTCACGAACGCATAACCACCGGAAGATGTTTTATGACTGTCACACTGAGTTAATCAAGGGAAAACCATGATGACAACAACAATACCGCCACGCAGGAAGGTGGGGACGGGCACCGCAATAGGCTATGGCATTACCGATATTTTTGGCGGCGGTTCCATGGCGCTAATCGGTACATGGCTACTGTTTTTCTATACGACGTTTTGTGGACTTTCCATGCTGGAGGCGAGCTCGATTTTTGCTATTGCCCGCATCATTGACGCCATTCTCAGCCCAATAATGGGCTATATCACCGATAAATTTGGCAGCACCCGATTGGGTAAACGTTTTGGCCGACGCCGCTTCTTTCTGCTGATCAGCGCCCCGATGATGTTTATCTATGCGCTGGTCTGGGTCAGTGACATGGGCTACTGGTACTATCTTGGCACCTATCTCGCCGTCGAGTTACTGGTGGCTATGGTGCTGGTGCCCTGGGAAACCCTGGCGGCAGAGATGACCAATGATTTTGGTGAGCGAACCCGGATGGCGGCAGTCCGTCTGACGTTTTCGCAGGTGGGTGTGTTTCTCACCGCCTCAGTACCGGGCATTATGATCCAGTATTTGGGCCAGGATTCAGCGCTGACCTTTACCTATACCGGCATCCTGTTTTCAGGTCTGTTTTTTATTGTGGTGCTGATCACCTGGTACTGTACCTGGGAATCAAAAGATATGAATCCCGAAGCGTTTGAGCGGCTCAACTCTGGGCCGGGTATGGGGCTTTTAGCCCACCTGAAAAATATGTTCATCGAGCTGGCCACGACGTTCAAGATAAAAATATTCAGACAGCACCTGATTATCTATATTTCATCATTCACGGCACTGGATATTTTCATTGCGGTTTTTGTTTATTTCGTGGTTTATGGTCTGAACCTGGATGCGGCAAACGCTTCCGCCTACCTTTCGATTGCTACCTCCGTTTCCATTCCCGCAACCCTGCTTTTTATGTTTATGCTGGACAAGCTGAATATCCGGCCCGCGCTTGCCATGCGCATTTCTTATCTGTGTGTTTTTGTTGTACTGGGCTATCTCATTTTAATGTATATCGGCCATAGCGCGGTTTCTTCATGGTGGCTGACCACACTGGTCTTTGTTCTGTTGGGCTTTGGTCGCGCGGGACTTTATTTTATCCCCTGGAATATTTACAGCTTTATTCCTGATGTGGATGAAATGGTCACGCGTCAGCGGCGTGAAGGTGTTTTTGCCGGTGTCATGACGCTGATGCGTAAAAGTACCGTCGCCATCGCCATTATGGCGGTCGGTACCGTACTGGAACACAGTAATTTCGTTAAAGGCCAGCTAATCCAGCCTGAAAGTGCTCTGAATGCGATTACCGGCCTGCTGGTCTTTGGCACCGGCGGTTTATTACTCATCAGCTTATATATGACCTTCAAATTTAAGCTCACCCGCGAAACACATCGGGTTCTGGTGAAAGAAATTGATCGTCTGAAGGCGGGCGGGAATAAAGCCGACTGTACACCCGAGACTAAAGTCGTGGTGAAGGCCCTGACCGGCTATGACTATGAGCAGGTGTGGCAGCAGGAGAATAACGCGCGTCCTTAATTCAGCCAGGCCTGTTTTGCAGTGGGTTGCCCGTTACGCATGGCTTATCCAACCGGATAGCAGCCCACTCTGCTTTCGCCTGAATGTCATGAAAAAAATAATAAATACGCTATGGGTTCCTTTATGAAAACACACTTTTTTCGCTACATGGCTATCGCGTTGCTGCTTTGCCCCGCGCTGCCGTACGCCGCCGCCATTAATGACAATGAAGACAGTTTAAGAATTCGTTTAAAAAATGATTTTAGACGGGCAGATAAGCCCAGTGCTGGCACGGGGCGTGATATTTACGCCTGGGTGCAAGGCGGACTTATTGACGTGAATACCCGCTACTACGCTGACTTTATCGGCGTTAGCGCAGGTGCGTACTATGTTTACAAGCTGGGCGCCAAAGACAGCTGGAGCACGCGCTACTATCTGGACGGGCACGACAGTTTTGGTGTGGCTATCGGCGCACTCAAACTTAAACCCGCTGATAATCTTTACTTAACCCTGGGCCGATTTGGGACTGACTATGGTTACGGTAGTTTGCCGTACCGCATCCCATTGATTGCCGATAATTCGTCGCGCACGATACAGACCCTTTCTGAAGGTGTGCTGGCCCGCTTTGAGGCAACAGAAAACCTGACGTTGTGGTCAATGTGGCGTAAGCGCGCCTTTTACTATGTTGATTCGGCTACCGGTGTACGTGATGAAGGGGTGATTGACACCGCAACGGGCAACTATTATCCCCGTCGGGCGCGCACTTATCTGGCCGGTTCCTGGCACGATGCCTCTTCACGCTATTCGGTTGGTGCCTCTTACCAGCCAGATGTTTCAACGCAGATCCAAAGCATTTTCGTAAAAACCCACACCTTTGATGACAATCGCTCGCTGAAATGGGAGTTGATGGGGTTTTACGGTCAGGTTGAGGGAATGAGTAAACCCCTCAGCTACCATCATGACACCGCGCTGGTTTCAGGTCGTTTAACCTACTCGTTTGACAATGCGCGCCTGTTTGGCGCTATCGGTAAACTGACGCATGACATTGATGGTCGCATTATTTATACCGACATCGGTTATCCCGATTCACTGAGTATCGATCGCAATAAAGAAAACATGCTGTCGGTTCAGCTTGGCGGGCAATATTTCTTTAACCAGAACCTCGGTGTGATGCTGGGGCCGGTGATCACCCGAGGTTATGAAGACAAGCAGCGCCATACCAGGATCAAAGGGCTGGGGCTGATGGGCGGCGTGATGTACAACGTCACAGAGGGATCGTTCAAAGGCCTCAACATGTATGTGGCGGCTGACCGCGCCAGAGAGAAACGGCCTGGCAGCGCACTGGGTGACACACTCTATTACTGGGATGTGAAAGCCGGCATACAATACGACTTTATGCTTAAGTGACCGTTTCCCCTTGCACGTCACAAAGATGTTTCAAAAGCGGCACTTGTTAGCGCCGCTTTTTAATGATTATTTAAATACTTGTTACGCAAAGAATAAATCCCCTACCCATCTGGTTGACCTGTTTATCCTGTCGTGCGTAGAACCCTGTTGCCGCAGGATTTAGGTGGTATAGTTTTTGCCGGTAGCGCGTGTCCGACAGGAGCATCATCATGAAATCTGCCTCTCAACAGAGGCCCTATCAGCAGGTGGCTGCAAAAATTCGGCAGCTTGTTCTGGAAACCCCTTACCGCTGTGGTCAGCGTTTGCCGCCAGAGCGCGAAATGGCTGAGAGGCTTGACGTCAGCCGGACCGTGGTGCGCGAAGCCTTAATTATGCTGGAAATAGAGGGGCTGATTGAAGTCAGACGCGGTGCGGGTATTTACGTCGTTGAGTCCCAAACGCCGCTGCACATGAACAATGTGAACACCGGCTTTTGCAATGATGCGGGCCCGTTTGAGCAGCTCCAGGCACGGCAGCTGCTGGAAAGTAATATCGCCGAGTTTGCTGCACTTCAGGCCACCCGCCAGGATATCATCAAGATGCGCCAGGCCCTGCTGTTAGAAGAGCGCGAACTGGTCTCCTGCTCGCTGGAAAACTCAGAGAGCGGTGACATGCATTTCCATCTTGCCATCGCCGAAGCGACGCATAACAGCATGCTGGTCGAACTGTTTCGTCAGTCATGGCAGTGGCGTGAAAATAATCCCATGTGGATTCAATTGCATAGCCACCTTGGTGATACGCTTTATCGCAAAGCATGGTTAGTGGATCACCGGCAAATTCTTGCTGCACTCATCAAAAAAGATGCTCGCGCTGCCAAGCGGGCAATGTGGCAACATCTGGAAAATGTTAAACAGCGCCTGCTGGAGTTTTCCAATGTGGATGACCTCGACTTTGATGGTTACCTGTTTGACTCATGGCCGCTGGCAAATACTGACGCCTGAACGCCTGTCACGGCAGGCGCACCGGGCGGCAACGCGCTGCCGTAACGGATGCTGAAACGCTGAGCATGTTGCCAGGCCATCACATCCTCAATATGTCCCTGGGCGATACGCTGCTGTTGCGCCCGCCACCAGCCCGCCTCAAAAATTTCCGGATGCCGCTTTTGTAGCAGCGCACCTGTCGCTGGCTCGCTGCATAATGCATAACGGAAGGTTTCAGGGAAAACGTCATCCGGCCCCACGCTGTACCAGGGTTCTGCACAGAGTTCATCTTCTTCATAACGCGCCTGTGGCACATCGCGAAAAGTGAGTTCGTGCATAGGCCGAATTTCATCATAATCATAAAACACGACGCGCCCATGTCGGGTGATACCAAAGTTTTTAAACAGCATATCGCCGGGGAAAATGTTGGCGGCAGCCAGCTGCTTGATCGCATTGCCGTACTCTTCAATGGCATGCTGGCGCTGGCTTTCACTGGCCTGCGCCAGATAGAGATTAAGCGGCTGCATACGGCGCTCCAGCCAGAGATGACTGATGATCAGGCGATCGCCTTCGATGCGTAGTTTCCCGGAAATCGTCTGTTGGAACTCCAGCAGCAGCGCCGGCGCAATGCGCGCGAGCGGCAGCGCAAACTGTTCGAAAGCCTGTGTATCGGCCATGCGTCCCACACGGTCATGCTCTTTGACCTGTTGATAGCAGGCCCTCACCTGCATTTCGGTGACCTCTTTTTGCGGGGCAAACCGATCTTTGATGACTTTAAATACCCGGTCAAAGCCCGGTAATGTGAAGACCAGCATCACCATGCCACGTATGCCCGGTGCAATCTCAAACGCGGCGTCGGATTGCGCCAGCGCCTGCAGATATTCCCGGTAGCTTTCCGTCTTGCCATGCTTCTGGCAACCGATGGCCATGTAACGTTCTGCCAGCGTTTTCCCTGGCAATATGGGCTTGAGCCAGGCCACCAGCGCCGCAGGTAGCGGTGCGTAAACCATAAAATAGGCGCGGGCAAAGCCAAACACGATGCTGGCATCGTTCACGTCCGTCAGGCAAGTATCAATCCACAGCTCGCCCTTATCGCTTCGTTGAATCGGCAACAGACAGGGGAAAATACCGTCTGGCAGATGCAGCCGGGCAACAATCCAGGCCGTTTTATTACGGAAAAACAGTTCACTGCAAACGTCCAGCCAGCCGTTATCCAACTGAGATGCGGAAAATTGCTCATGCAAATGCCGTAAAATCCACGCTTCATCGCGCTCCCGATCCTGCCATGGCAACGTTAACGGCACGTCGCGCAGTACCTGATCGAGCAGCACTTGCCAGCCCTGATGTGGCAGATAGGTTCGCGCCAGCGGGCGCGCAGAGTGCGTTGGTGCCGAGGCCGGCTGTGAGCTGAAAATGAACAGACGTTCCGGCTGCAGCGCGTGATGTCCATGCAACCGGCAGTAAACCGAATTAAAGAAGCTCTCGGCAATTTCATAGCGCGGATAGTCGGGTAACAAGGTTTCATAATGGCTTTTGATCGCCAGCCAAAATGCATCGTCCCAGTGTGCCGCCCCGTTCAGTGCCCGTAGCTGATCGGCGACCAGAGCTACGTGATGATCATAAAGATGAATACGCGCCTTCATCGCCTGCTGTACCGCTTGCCATTCGGCCTGTTCAAAACGCTGTTGTGCGCCCGCAGTAATGTCGAGAAAACGGCCATACTGCGCGTCGAACCCCTGCAGAATGGTATGCGCAATCAGTGATTCGCGTGGCGGCATGATTCCCTCCTGAAAAAGCCCGCCCGTTAATACCGGGCGGGAAAGACACAGACTCAACTCAAAACTGGTGCTCCTCGGTGGAGCCTGTCAGGGCCGTCACCGACGACTTACCGCCCTGAATCGTAGTGGTCACCCGATCGAAATAGCCGGTACCAACCTCTTGCTGATGCGAGGAAAAGCTGTAACCCCGTTCGCGGGCAGCAAACTCCGGCTGCTGTACTTTTTCCACATAGTGACGCATGCCTTCGCCCTGGGCATAAGCGTGCGCAAGATCGAACATGTTGAACCACATGCTGTGAATACCGGCCAGCGTAATGAACTGGAAGCGATAACCCATGTCACTGAGCGCCTGCTGAAAAGCTGCGATGGTTTTATCATCGAGATTCTTTTTCCAGTTAAACGAGGGCGAACAGTTGTAAGCCAGTAGCTTGCCTGGATAGCGGGCGTGGATGGCATCGGCAAAACGCTGGGCCATTGCCAAATCTGGCGTGGCGGTTTCGCACCACAAGACATCGGCATAAGGGGCATAAGCCAGCCCCCGGCTTATGGCCTGCTCAATACCGGCGTTGGTACGGAAAAAACCTTCCGCCGTGCGGTCGCCGCGGATAAACGGCCGATCGTATTCATCACAGTCAGAGGTAATCAGATCGGCGGCATCCGCATCGGTGCGCGCCAGCAGAATAGTGGGCACGCCCATCACATCGGCGGCCAGGCGCGCCGCCACCAGTTTCTGCACGGCTTCCTGGGTTGGCACCAACACCTTTCCGCCCATATGACCGCATTTCTTCACGGCCGCCAGTTGGTCCTCAAAGTGCACGGCCGCCGCGCCTGCGCTGATCATCGACTTCATCAACTCAAACGCATTCAGCACGCCACCAAAACCGGCTTCTGCATCGGCCACGATGGGCAGGAAATAGTCGACAAAGCGGCTGTCTCCCGGTTCGATACCGTTGGCCCACTGAATCTGGTCGGCGCGCTGGAACGTCTGGTTAATGCGGGTGACCACCTCAGGCACAGAGTTGACCGGATAGAGCGACTGATCGGGATACATCTGCCCTGCCACGTTGGCATCAGCAGCGACCTGCCAGCCAGAGAGGTATATCGCTTCTATACCGGCTTTTGCCTGTTGCAACGCCTGACCGCCTGTGAGTGCCCCTAGGCTGTTGATATAGCCTTTTCTGGCATCACCGTTGAGCAGCGACCAGAGTTTCACCGCCCCGCGCTCTGCCAGAGTGCAGGCTGGCAGTACCGAACCGCGTAGATTAACGACTTCTTCTGCGCTGTAGGGGCGGGTAATGCCCTGCCAGCGCGTGTCCTGCCAGTATTTTTCGAGTTGCTGGATGTGTTGAGTACGTGTCATGGCAACGGCTCCTTGAGTCAGGGAAGCAGGCGGTAGCCTGGCAGAGTAAGAAAAGAAACCAGTTCGTCCTGGGTTGTGATCTGCGCCATCAAGCGCGCCGCTTCCTCATAACGACCTGAACTGAAAGACTTATCACCCAGATGCATCTGTAACGTTTGCAACTCATCATTCAGTAGCTGCTGAAACAGTTCTGCCGTCACCGGCTGTCCATCCTGCAGGGATTTATGGTGGCGTATCCATTGCCAGATAGAGGTACGGGCAATTTCTGCGGTTGCGGCATCTTCCATCAGGCCATCAATGGGGACACAACCATTGCCGCTAATCCAGGCTTCCAGATACTGCAACGCCACCCGAATATTGGCGCGCATGCCCGCTTCCGTTCGATCGCCTTCACAGGGTGCCAGAAGCTGTTCAGCCGTTATCGGACTGTCATCCTGCCGCAGAATGTTGAGCTGATTGGGGCGTTCACCCAGTACATGGTTGAACACTGACATCGCCGTGTCTGCCAGGCCGGGATGCGCAATCCAGGTGCCGTCATGTCCGTTGTTGGCTTCACGCTGTTTATCTTCTGTAACGCGCTGCAGTACCCATTCATTTCGCGCGCTGTCTTTGCTGGGAATGAGCGCTGACATGCCGCCCATGGCGAAAGCGCCACGTCGATGACAGGTTCGGATCAGTAATCGTGAGTAAGCATCCAGAAATGGCTGAGCCATGGTTACAGACTGGCGATCGGGCAGAACCCGATCCGCATGTTCGCGCAGCGTTTTGATATAGCTGAAAATATAATCCCAGCGGCCGCAGTTCAGTCCAACGATATGATCCCGCAGATTCCACAGGATCTCATCCATCTGGAAAACAGCCGGTAGCGTTTCGATCAACACGGTGGCTTTGATGGTACCGCGCGCCAGATCAAAACGATCCTCGGCAAAGCTGAAAATGTCCCGCCACCATGCTACCTCCTGCCAGCTCTCGGTTTTTGGCAGGTAAAAATAGGGGCCACTGCCTTTTGCCAGTAAGGCTTTGACGTTATGAAAAAAGTAGAGTGCGAAGTCAAACAGACCGCCGGGAATCGCATTGCCCTGCCAGCTAACATGTTTTTCAGACAGATGCAGGCCACGAACCCGACACATCAATACCGCAGGATCGGCTCGTAGCTGATAGATTTTGCCGTTATCGCTGGTATAACGCAGCGTGCCGGCAACGGCTTCGCGTAGGGTTTGCTGCCCATCAATCAGTTTTTCCCAGGTGGGTGCCAGAGAGTCCTCAAAATCTGCCATAAACACGTTTACGTTGGCATTCAGGGCGTTAATCACCATTTTGCGATCGGGCGGGCCGGTGATCTCCACTCGACGATCCTGTAAATCGATCGGGATGCCGCGAATGGTCCATTCACGTTCTCTTATGGAAACAGTTTCCATATCGAAACCCGGTAGCTGGCCGGAATCATACTGCTTCTGCCTTACCTGACGTGCGGTTAACAGCGCCTCACGCTGTGGCGCAAAACGCGTCACCAGCGCCTGTAAGAAAACGATGGCATCTGCGGTAAGAAGCTGTTTTTCAGCATCATTAAAGGGCTTGCTGAACAGTAATTCACTGTTGATAACGGAGTCTGTCATGTTTGCTCTCTCCTGTTTTCTGGCGGATCAAAACGGGTGATCCGCATATAGGGTAATTATTGAGCTACAGGATCAGAGCATATTCATTTTAATTTTAAAATCAAAAACTATTTCCATTTTTAATAAACAAACAACTTATCATCATGATTAATAAATGATTTATTTTATTTTTTAACAGGTAATACTTTTCACTCACGTTTTACAGACGAAAAAAAACCGTGCTGCCAGCGGCTAACACGGTTCAGTTGTAGCTAAAAAAGAATTATTCCAGCGTGGGATTCATATGGCGCAGATCAAACGGCGTAATCTGGTAGACGTAATAATTCAGCCAGTTTGAAAACAGCAGGTTTCCATGGCTACGCCAGGTGGCGCGCGGTGTAAGCTGGGGATTATCCTGTGGGAAATAGTTATAGGGTACTTCAGGATTCAGCCCGGCTTCATAGTCGCGTTGAAACTCTCCCGCCAGCGTCAGTGCATCGTACTCCGGGTGCCCGGTCACAAACGCCAGCCTTTTGTCTTTGCTCGCCATAAGGTAGGCACCGGTTTGTTCCGATTCAGCAAATAATTCGAGGTCAGTGTAATCCGTGATTAACTGGGTAGGGAAATCGGCATAACGGGAATGAGGTGCCAGAAAATTATCATCAAAACCCCGGGTCAGTAACGAGTGGGGATGCAGTATCTGATGTTCAAAGACGCCTGCCAGTTTAGTCTGCCGGGTTTGTTTAGGAATGCCGTATAAAATGTTTAATGCCGCCTGCACCGCCCAACAGACAAACAGGGTTGAGGTGACATGGTTTTTAGCCCATTCCAGAACCTGTTTTATCTGCGGCCAGTACGCCACATCGTTAAATTCGACCAGCCCGAGCGGCGCACCTGTAACGATTAAGCCGTCGTAGTTATCGTGCTGGATATCGTTAAAGTTACAGTAGAAATTGTTGAGATGATCGCTGGGTGTATTGCGCGATTCCCGGCTGTCGATACGCAGCAGTTGAATATCAATCTGTAACGGAGAGTTTGAGAGCAACCGCAGAAACTGATTTTCAGTCTCAATTTTTTTCGGCATCAGATTAAGAACCAGCACTTTAAGCGGACGGATCTCCTGAACACTGGCACGTGACGACGTCATCACGAAGACGTTTTCGTTACGTAAAAAATTTACTGCCGGTAATTCATCGGGGACCCTGATTGGCATGGCTTAATCACCTCTCATAACCATATATACGTTTAGACATCCAGACAGCCAAAGATAACCAGTTAAACGCTAAATGTCGAGCCTGCATATCGACAGGTGAAAAAGTTTCAAGGCGCGGGGAGGCCTTCCCTTCAGCACAGGGTTTGAGGCGAACAGAAATTAAAGAGGCATTTTAAAACCGAGGGGCAGAAAACCGTGCTGCCGCAAAATACGTTGCGCCTCGTCGGAGCGCAGGAAGGCGGCAAGCGGCCTGGCGGCAGCTGACAGCGTGGCCCAGCCATACTTCGCCTGCACGTTGTAATCGGGAGGGATAGTCAGGACAAGGCATTGTGAATGAGGGTTCAGGCGGGACGCATAGCTGGCGTAGCCAATAAAAAGGTCAGCACGTCCTGTATCGATTAACCACTTTGCCGCCAGTTCGCCATCTGGAACCGGCAAGCTGTCCGGGCCCCCCACCATCGCGATTGCTCTTCGCCTGAGAAAATCGCCGCAACCGGTATGGCGCTGTTCAATATTGTCGAACAGCTGCCAGGCATAATCACCGGAGGGATCACAATGTGGGGTTGAGATCGCCAGCCGTAAATCATTACGCCGCAGCAGCGACAGCCAGTCGTCCCCGGCTCGGACACAATCACGTTTCACCGTCAGGCAGAGCGTATTATTTGTAAAATGACCGGTATCTTGTGCAAGGCCTTGCAACAGCAACCTGGCAGGATGCTGCAGGTTGGCCGAAACAAACAGGTCGCACACGTCACCCTGCTCAATACGCTGGCGCAGTAAACCGGCAGGGCCATACTGCGTGTCTGCCATTAAGCCGGACTGGATGTTAAAGGTTGCGATTAGCGCCTTCCACACATCACGCAGGCTACCTGCTGCCAGAACGTGTAACGTTTTCATGGTACGAGGTCCGGTAAAAACGGTGATACCAGCGGTCAGCCTGCTGCTGCATATCAATGTCGCGAAATTTATCAGGATAGAGCTTCTTCGCCATCCACAGTTCGCCTAAACCTATCGCTTCCGGCATCGGATAACCCCATGCCTTGGCATACTCAGGCATTAGCCATACCTGATGATGTTTCACTGCATCAATGGTTCGCCAAAGCGGATTTTGCTGAATCTCCTGTACCACCTGTGGATAACGATGCTGAACGAAAATCACCTGCGGATTCCATACTACCACCTGTTCCATACTGACCTGCCTGAAGCCCTGAATGGTCGAGGCTGCAACGTTGAGAGCACCTGCATGAGCCATCATCAGGCCGGTATATTTCCCTGCGCCATAGGTAGTGAGATCGGGATTGGCCATATAAGCGCGGACACGCTGCTGTTCAGGTCTGTTTTTGAGACGGTCAGTCACTATCTTTCGACCGGCAAATGCCGCTGAAAGTAATGCTCTGGCCTGTTGCTGCCTGTTCACCACCTCACCAATCAGCGTAATGCCTTTTGATACCCAGATCGTACGCCTGATCTTCGTTTTGCATATTGGGGTTAATCTCACCCTGCTGCCCGGCATCATCGTGACGCAACGATATTGCCAACACCGGAATGCCCAGCGCAGAGATTTGGTCAATCATCTCTTTCGGCGCATAGTTGGTAACAAATACCACCTGTGGATGCAGCGCGACCAGTTTTTCCAAATCCACGTGGGTCAAATCACCTAGCAGCGCTTTATGCGTCAGTTCAGGCACCAGGGTTGCATAATCGTCCCCGAGCTGCTGTTTCCAGTTAGCGAGAATTCCCACGATTTTATCTGTCGCATTTAACTGCACGAGGAGATTGAGCGTTTGATGCTGAAGCACGACCACGCGATTAACCTGATCTGGAATCGTGACGGTACGGCCAATTTGATCGGTCACAACACGACTGGCGTAGCTGTTTGAGGCGGTCAACGTCAGCAGGCCAGCAAGGACCAGGCGAGTCAGTATTGTTTTCAATGAAGCGTCTCCAAAGCGTAATGCAATGGATTATATAGCGCTTATCTGCGGCAAGGTAGCCTGTTGATGCTCAACGCCTGGCACGTGTCGCAATGGAAAAGTAGCGAACGGCTCGCCTGCGGCCATTAAGCTCATCGGGAATTAGCGGATTGAGGATTGAGGATTGAGGATTGAGGATTGAGGCAAGAGTAGGAGAGGAGCAAGCCTGTTCAGCCTAAGTGATTTTACGGGCCAGGCTGAGCCTTTTGCCTGGATCATACTGGCGGCGGACATTGAGACATACTTATGACCTTGGAAGGATCATGATGAACGGCATTCTCGTACCCAATTCAGATAACAGTTTGACCCGGTACGATTGAAGGCCAGACAGAATCGTTGTGTGAGTTGCATAAAACTGGCAGGAGAGTTTTGAGGTTTTTAGACAACGCCTTTATCTGCCTGGCGTCGGAGGGCTATTACTTATTATTCGCCTATTAACTAAAAAAGTCGGGCGGAAATTACACCTCATCTGTGTAATTCTATAATTTCAGTATTAAATCCCTACACATTTAACTCACTGATATTCTCTTTTACACTCTGACAATAATGCTATCAGCTTGATATTAATTAGAGCACACGGCGTTAATTTTAGACTGCATACATTTTGCTAACTTGATTTTAACGGAGCCATACAGACTCCTTCATCAACCGGAATCAAGGGGTAATGTTATGAAAATCAATAAAGTAACGTCAGCTGCGGCTGCTGTAACCTTTTCACTGATGTCTTTTGGTTGTTTCGCACAAACTGTCTCTGCCACCTCATTAACGCTGGATGGCGCGGTTTCTAAAATCGCCCGACAGGCTAAACAACAAGGTGACCATTTTAAAGTTATCAGTGCAGACACGAATAATTACGCCCATGTAACGGCTGAATTATACAAATAATGCCAGCGCTAAATAAGCAAAAGGGCCGGCTGTTTTTATATAACGGATATCCGTTTTATAAAGCAGTTGGCCTTTTTTAGGTATTTTATCATTAAGTCTGCCAGTAATACCGCCGCACAGATTTCAACATTGGAAAGGGTTCTGAAGCGCGTCTTTCCAAAAGCCCCATCTGCCAATAAACGCAAATATAGCTGGAGCCTGTCTGGCTTGAGCCGGATAGCGCTGGCGACCTTTACTCATCCTGCCGTTTAGTCGACAACCATTCACGACCTTTATTGCTGTTGCGAGTTAATGCAGGGCGGCGCTGTGCTGGATCTAAAACACAGAGGGAATTTGGCGGGTGCGGGCAGGCATTCGCGGCGTTTGTTGTATCCGGATGATCAGGCGGTTCGCCGTCTTCGGTCAGGGCCGCAGGTATATGACGCCAGGTGCGGCACGCCCTCCGGCTTTCTCACGCGCCGTTTTATCCCGGCCGGCGGTTTGAATGACGCGGACGGCGCTCGCGCAGTCCCGGCCGCGCAGCATAACCGTCCTGACGCCCCGTTTTCCGCAGGTTACGGACGTAAAAAAGCCCTGAACTTTCGTTCAGGGCTTCTTCACTTGTTTGATGCCTGGCAGTTCCCTACTCTCGCATGGGGAGACCCCACACTACCATCGGCGCTACGGCGTTTCACTTCTGAGTTCGGCATGGGGTCAGGTGGGACCACCGCGCTACAGCCGCCAGGCAAATTCTTTGTGCCCGAAACGACTCTTTTACGCCATGAACGCGTTGCATTCGCTCTGCCGCACCGGTCACATACTTCAGTATGCTCCCGCTGACGTCATCGCTCTGCGCCTTCTCATGCCGCAAAATCTGTCGTTTCCGCAAATTTTTCCGGTAAACAATGCTGAAAATTTAAGTCGTCTCTCAACCAAAACGCCTCTGGCGTTGTAAGGTTAAGCCTCACGGGTCATTAGTACCGGTAAGCTCAACGCATCGCTGCGCTTACACACCCGGCCTATCAACGTCGTCGTCTTCAACGTCCCTTCAGGACCCTTAAAGGGTCAGGGAGAACTCATCTCGGGGCAAGTTTCGTGCTTAGATGCTTTCAGCACTTATCTTTTCCGCACTTAGCTACCGGGCAGTGCCACTGGCGTGACAACCCGGACACCAGCGGTGCGTTCACTCCGGTCCTCTCGTACTAGGAGCAACCCCCCTCAATTCTCCAGCGCCCACGGCAGATAGGGACCGAACTGTCTCACGACGTTCTAAACCCAGCTCGCGTACCACTTTAAACGGCGAACAGCCGTACCCTTGGGACCTACTTCAGCCCCAGGATGTGATGAGCCGACATCGAGGTGCCAAACACCGCCGTCGATATGAACTCTTGGGCGGTATCAGCCTGTTATCCCCGGAGTACCTTTTATCCGTTGAGCGATGGCCCTTCCATTCAGAACCACCGGATCACTATGACCTGCTTTCGCACCTGCTCGAGCCGTCACTCTCGCAGTCAAGCTGGCTTATGCCATTGCACTAACCTCCTGATGTCCGACCAGGATTAGCCAACCTTCGTGCTCCTCCGTTACTCTTTAGGAGGAGACCGCCCCAGTCAAACTACCCACCAGACACTGTCCGCAGCCCGGATTACGGGCCTACGTTAGAACACCAAACATTAAAGGGTGGTATTTCAAGGATGGCTCCACGCAGACTGGCGTCCACGCTTCAAAGCCTCCCACCTATCCTACACATCAAGGCTCAGTGTTCAGTGTCAAGCTGTAGTAAAGGTTCACGGGGTCTTTCCGTCTTGCCGCGGGTACACTGCATCTTCACAGCGATTTCAATTTCACTGAGTCTCGGGTGGAGACAGCCTGGCCATCATTACGCCATTCGTGCAGGTCGGAACTTACCCGACAAGGAATTTCGCTACCTTAGGACCGTTATAGTTACGGCCGCCGTTTACCGGGGCTTCGATCAAGAGCTTCAGCTTGCGCTTAACCCCATCAATTAACCTTCCGGCACCGGGCAGGCGTCACACCGTATACGTCCACTTTCGTGTTTGCACAGTGCTGTGTTTTTAATAAACAGTTGCAGCCAGCTGGTATCTTCGACTG